>NZ_JBSGZN010000029.1:0-111308 GCF_053611025.1 Streptomyces sp. NPDC054842 | reverse complement strand
CCGCCCCACGCGCCGCGTGGGGCGGTGGCCGCCGTCGATGTCAGGCCGCGTTCCGCCGCAGCCCCCCGTGGCTGCGGATGATGTCCGCGTACCGGTGCCCGCTGCCCTTCACGGTGCGCTTCTGCGTCTTGTAGTCGACGTGCACGAGGCCGAAGCGCTTGTCGTAGCCGTACGCCCACTCGAAGTTGTCCAGCAGGGACCAGGCGAAGTACCCGGCCAGCGGCGCGCCCCGGCGGGCCGCCGAGGCGCAGGCCGCGAGGTGCTGCTCCAGGTACAGCGTGCGCTCCGGGTCGTGGACGGTCCCGTCGGGCCGTACGACGTCCGGGTAGGCGGAGCCGTTCTCGGTGACGTACAGCCTGCGGGCTCCGTACTCGTTCGTGAGGCGGAGCAGCAGGCCCTCGATGCCCGCGGCGTCGATCTCCCAGTCCATGGCGGTGCGGGGGACGCCGGGCCGGTGGACCGTGCGGACGCGCGGGGCGGGCCCGGTGGGGTCGTCGGCGACCGCGGACGGGAAGTAGTAGTTGAGGCCCAGCCAGTCCAGCGGCTGCGCCATCGTCTCCAGGTCGCCCTGCCGCTCGGGGAGTTCGACCCCGTAGACCTCGCGCATGTCCACCGGGAAGCCGCGGCCGTGGACGGGGTCCAGCCACCAGCGGTTGGTGTGGCCGTCCAGCCGGTGGGCGGCGGCGACGTCCTCGGGGCGGTCGGTGGCGGGTACGACGCTGGAGAGGTTGTTGACGATGCCGACCTGGGCGCCGGGGGACGCCGCGCGGATCGCCTGGGCGGCGAGGCCGTGGCCGAGGAGCAGGTGGTAGGAGGCGCGTACCGCGGCCGGCAGGTCCGTCCAGCCGGGAGCCATCCGGCCCTCCAGGTGGCCGATCCACGCCGAGCACAGCGGCTCGTTGAGGGTGGTCCAGTGCTGGACGCGGTCGCCGAGGCGCTCGGCGACGACCGAGGCGTACGCGGCGAAGTGGTGCGCGGTGTCGCGCTCCGGCCAGCCGCCGCGGTCCTGGAGCACCTGCGGCAGGTCCCAGTGGTAGAGGGTGACGGACGGCGTGATGCCCGCCTCCAGGAGGGCGTCGATCAGCCCGTCGTAGAAGTCCAGCCCCCTCGCGTTGACCGGGCCGTCGCCGCCCGGCATCACGCGCGGCCAGGCGACCGACAACCGGTAGGCGTTGGTGCCCAGTTGCCGCATGAGCCCGATGTCCTCGCGCCAGCGGTGGTAGTGGTCGCAGGCGAGGTCCCCGTCGTCGCCGTTGTCGATCTTTCCGGGGGTGTGCGAGAAGGTGTCCCAGATCGAGGGGGAGCGGCCGTCCTCGGCGACGGCGCCCTCGATCTGGTAGGCCGACGTGGCCGTGCCCCACAGGAAGTCATCGGGGAAGGCGGCGAGGTCGATGGTCACGGAGGTCCTTTCGGGAGGGGGAGAGCCGGTCACTTGACGGCTCCCGCGGTGAGCCCGGCGACGAGGTAGCGCTGCAGGAGCAGGAACCCGGCGACCACGGGGACGCTGACGACGAGCGAGGCGGCCATGACCTGGTTCCAGTACACGTCGTTCTGGGTTGCGTAGCCCTGCAGGCCGACGGCGAGGGTGCGGGTCTCGTCGCTGGTCATGACCGAGGCGAACAGCACCTCGCCCCAGGCGGTCATGAAGGCGTACACGGCGACGGCGACGATGCCGGGAATGGCGGCCGGCACGACCACCCGGAACAGGGCGCCGAGCGGTCCGCAGCCGTCCACCATGGCCGCCTCGTCGAGGTCGCGCGGCACCGAGTCGAAGTACCCGATCAGCATCCAGATCGAGAACGGCAGGGAGAAGGTGAGGTACGTGAGGATGAGGCCGCCGCGCGAGCCGAACAGCGCGATGCCGGTCGCGTTGCCGATGTTCACGTACAGCAGGAAGAGCGGCAGCAGGAACAGGATGCCGGGGAACATCTGGGTGGACAGCACGGTGACCGTGAACACCCGCTTGCCGGCGAAGCGGTAGCGGCTGACGGCGTACGCGGCGAAGACCGCGATCGCCACCGAGCAGACCGTCGCCGCGCCCGCCACGATCAGCGAGTTCACGAAGTACCTGGCGAGCGGGACCGTCGACCAGATGTCGATGTACGGCCGGATCGTGAGCCCGCTCGGCATCCAGCGGAACTTGCCCGACACGTCCTCCAGCGGCTTCAGCGAGCTGGAGAGCATGACGTACACCGGCAGCAGGACGAAGCCGGTGAGCAGGGTGAGGAAGATCCGGCGGGACCAGAGGAAGGAGCGCGGGGCCGCCATCGGCGACCGGGGCGCGCGGACGGTGTCAGACATCGGCGGTCTTCCTTCCCCGGGAGGTCACCACGAGGTAGACGGCCGTCACGACGAGCAGGAAGAGCAGCAGCAGTACGGACATCGCCGATCCGGTGCCGAAGTTCCAGGTCACGAACGACGACTGGTAGATGTGGATCGAGATGAGGTCCGCTGCCTCCGGCGCCGCCTTGCCGAACAGCACGTAGGGCGTGTTGAAGTCGTTGAACGTCCACAGGAACAGCACCAGCACGAGCACCTGGTTGACCGGCTGGAGCGAGGGCAGCGTGATCCGGCGGATCTGCTGCCAGACGCCGGCGCCGTCGATGGCCGCGGCCTCGTACAGCTCCTTGGGGATGTTCTGCAGGCCCGCCATCACGATGAGGAAGGCGAACGGCCAGCCCTTCCAGACCGAGACGGTCAGCAGCGCGTAGAAGCTGTTGTCGCCGATCAGCCAGAACGACGGCTTGTCGGTGAGCCCGAGCTGGTCGTGCAGCACGTGGTTCACCAGGCCGTTGTCGTGCTGGAACATGAACGCCCAGGTGATGGTGGCCGCGTAGACGGGCAGGGCGTACGGGATGAGGAAGATCGCCCGCAGCAGTCCCCGTCCGCGGAACGTCTCCTGGAGGTACACCGCGGCCGTCGTGCCGATCAGCCAGCACAGGCCGACGGACAGCAGCGTGAAGGCGCACGTCACCCAGAACGAGTGGAGCAGCGACTGCCCGATGGGCGCGTCGAAGTCCACCGACAGGCGGTAGTTGTCCAGGCCGGTCCAGGGCGCCGTGCCCCAGTCGCGGATGTAGAACTGGGTGAGCTCCTTGAAGCTCATGAGGATGCCGATCACCATCGGCACCAGGTGGACCAGGAGTTCGAGCAGCAGTGCGGGGAGCAGCAGCAGGTACGGGAGCCCGATACGGCGGAGCCGCCCGGTGCGGCGCGGGGCGCGCGCCGCACCGGGGGAGTCCTTGCGTACCGCCCGCTCCCCGGCTTCGGGGGCAGCGGTCACGGTCATGGAGCACTCGCTTCTGCAGTCAGGGTCACGGAGGGCGTCCCGGTGCCTCCGTCGTACGTCGCGGTCATCGGGACGCTCACTTCTTCGGCATCTGCTGCTCGGCCTTGGCGAGCTTGGCCTTCACCGAGGCGGTGGTCACCGCCCGTCCCGCCGCCGCGTCCGCGAACAGCTCCTTGACGGCCGTGCCCACGGCGGTCTCGAACTGCGACTCGTCGGCGACCTGCGGCAGCGGCGCCGCGCTCTTGGCGAGCGTGTCCTTGATCACCGCGAGGGCCGGGGTGTTGAACGCCGGGTCCGCCTGCGCCGCCTTGACCGGCGGGATCGACCCGTACGTCTTGTTGAGGATCTTCTGCTCGCCGTCGCTGGTCATGAACTTCACGAACTTGGTGGCGCCGTCGATGTTCCTGGTGTTCTTGAAGACGGCCATGTTGATGCCCGCGACCATCGAGTTGGTGGCCGTCCCGGTGCCCGGGGTGCCGGACTGGACCGGGACCGGCGCGACGCCCCACTCGTCGTCGCTCATGCCGTGCGCCTTGAAGGTGGCCGAGGCGGTCTGCCACAGCACCATCGCGGTCTTGTCCTTGGCGAAGTCCTGGAGGGACTGGTTCTGCGCGTACTCGGCGTTGCCGGGGGCGACGATCTTGTCCTTCGCCATCAGGTCGACATACTGCTTGACGGCCGCGACGGCACCGTCCGAGGTGAAGTCGGGCTTGCCCTCAGCGTCGAAGAAGTCGGCGCCGTGCTGCTTGGCGAGGACGAAGACCTGGTGGATGTTGTTGGAGAGGTTCGAACCCTCGGCGCCCAGCGCCCACTTGTCGTTCTTGGATATCTTCCTGCCGTCGGCGACCATCTCGTCCCACGTCGCCGGCGGCTCGGAGATGCCCGCGTCGGCGAACATCTTCTTGTTGTAGTAGAGGGCGTACGCCATCGAGTACAGCGGGACGGCGGCCGGGTCGGCGCTGGAGGCGCCCGCGGAGCCGAGCGCCGAGTCGACGAAGCGGTCCCTGCCGCCGATCTTGTCGAAGTTCTTGTCGTCCCAGGGCAGCAGCGCGCCCGTCGCCTGGAGCGAGGCGGACCAGGTGTTGCCGATGTTGAGCACGTCCGGACCCTGACCGGAGGTCGTCGCGGCGAGGATGCGGTTGAGCAGGTCGGACCAGGGCACGACCTCCAGCTTCACCTTGATGCCGGTCTGCTTCTCGAACTTCTTCAGCTCGGGCGTGAGGATCTTCTTGTCCGCCTCCACGCTGGGCCCCTGGTTGGAGGCCCAGTAGGTGAGCGTCTTCGGCGAGTCGTTGGACCCGCCCTCGCCCGTCGACGAGCCGCCGCCACAGGCGGTCACGGCGGTCAGCATGGAGACGGTGACCGCACCGGCGGCCGCGGCTCGGAATCTGCGCATGGCTCTGGTGTCCCTTTCCGGAGAAAGAGCCGTGAGGGGCCGGGGCGTGCGTTCACTTCCCGAACGATCCTCATGGCTTAATTTAGGACGTGAGTTAAGACCCGGAAGAAAGTCGCGTCAAGCCTTCGCGCAGGGGTATCTTGCAGGTCGGGCGGACCGGAAGGGACCCACATGGCGGGGCGGAACGGGCGAACAGTGCGTGACCTGCGGCGGGGCAATCGCACCGCCGTGTTGCAACGGTTGTATTTCGACGGGCCGATGAGCCGCTACGAACTGGGCCCGGCGACCGGACTGAGTTCCGGTTCGATCAGCAACGTGGTCGCCGAGCTCCTCGCCGACGGGCTGGTCGAGGAGGCCGGCAGCGTCGACTCGGACGGCGGCCGGCCGCGCACCCTGCTGCGGGTGGCGCCCGCCAGCGGCCACATGATCGGCGTCGACGTCGGCGAGACCCGGGTCCGCGTCGAGCTGTTCGACCTCACCCTCACCGAACTCGCCCGCACCGAGCGGCCGTTGGAGCAGCAGGGGTACGACGTCGACGTCATCGTCGGGCACATCTGCGACGGCATCGCCGAGGTCCTGGCCGCGGCGGACATCGCCCCGGAACGCCTGCTCGGCGTCGGTGTCGGTGTCCCCGGCATCGTCGCCCGCACCGCCGAGCGCGGCGCCGTGGTGCACGGCCAGACCATCGGCTGGGACGCCGTCCCGATCGAGTCCCTGCTCCGCTCGGCCTGCCGGCTCCCCGACTCCGTCCCGTACTTCACGGACAACGGCGCCAAGACCCTCGGCCAGGCCGAGATGTGGTTCGGCGCCGGCCGCGGCGCCCGCAACGCGGCCGTCGTCCTCTTCGGCTCCGGCGTCGGCGCCTGCCTGGTCACGGACGAGGTCGAGCACGGCCGCGCCGTGGAGTGGGGGCACCTGACCGTGCGGGTCCGCGGGCGCCGCTGCCGCTGCGGCGCCCTGGGCTGCCTGGAGGCCTACGCCGGCGCCGAGGCGCTCCTCGACCGCTGGCGCGAGGAGGGCGGACGGCCCCCCGAGGGCGTCGACGAGGAGACCGCCCTGACCGCGATGCTCGCCGCCGCCTACCCGGCCGGCGACACGGCCCCCGACTCCGTGGCGCTCGCCGTCCTGGAGGAGACCGCCGAGTACCTGGGCGCGGGCCTCTCCGACCTGATCAACCTCTTCCAGCCCGAGCGCATCCTCATCGGCGGCTGGGCCGGCCTCCAGCTCGGCTCCCGCTTCCTGCCCGCCGTCCGGCGCTACGCCGCCTCCTACGCCCTGCGCTACCCGGCCCAGCACGTCACCATCGACCTGGGACGGCTGGGCCCGGACGCGGTCACCGTCGGCGCGGCCATCCTGCCGCTCGCCGACTTCTTCGCCCGCGGCGGCCGGCGCGCCGAGACCGTACGCGAGGGGCGTTCACCCGCCTGGCGCACCGCGCTGGAGGAGCGGGCCCCGCACTGATCCACGGCAGGGGGTTTCGCGGGGGAGCGGCGCGGTACCCGCGCCTCGCCGACGGGCGGCCCCTCAGCGTGTGCGGGCCGCGCCGACCTGCCGAAGAATGGAGACCGCTGTGACCGATCACCGCATGGAGGGTCCCGGCGAGACCGGCGATCCGATCCCGCGCGACCTGCCCGACCAGCAGGTCCAGGAGGGTGAGGATCCCTGGGACGTCGCTCCGTTCGCCCAGGAGGCGGACGGCGACGACGAGTCCGGCTCCGACGTGCCCGACACGGACGAGGCGGGCACCGGCAGACAGGGCGGCGACCGCTCGGACACCGTCCACCCCGAGCACCCCGGCCCCGACGAGTCCTCCGCCTGACCCCGACAGGGAGCATCCATGGGTGTGTCCGACCGGCTGCGCCGCTGGCCCGTCTACCGTCAGCTCACCGGCGAGGACCGCCTGGCCAGGGGGTCCGCCGCCACCTCGCCGCAGACGGAGCGGCTGCGTCCGCGCACCGACACGGCCGACCGGGTGACCCGGTCGATCTGCCCCTACTGCGCGGTCGGCTGCGGCCAGCAGGTCTACGTCAAGGACGACAAGGTCGTCCAGATCGAGGGCGACCCCGACTCGCCCGTCAGCCGCGGCCGCCTCTGCCCCAAGGGCTCCGCGACCCTCCAGCTGACCACCGGCTCCGCCCGCCGCCATCAGGTGCTGTACCGGCGCCCGTACGGCACCGAGTGGGAGCCCCTCGACCTCGACACGGCGATGGACATGGTCGCCGAGCGGGTCGTCCGCACCCGGCGCGACACCTGGGAGTGGGAGCACGAGGGGATGCGCACCGCCCGCACCATGGGCATCGCCAGCCTCGGCGGCGCGACGCTGGACAACGAGGAGAACTACCTCATCAAGAAGCTGCTGACCGGCCTCGGCGTGGTGCAGGTGGAGAACCAGGCCCGGGTCTGCCACAGCTCCACCGTCGCCGGACTCGGCACCTCCTTCGGTCGCGGCGGCGCCACCACCTTCATGCAGGACCTCCAGCACTCCGACTGCATCGTCATCCAGGGCTCCAACTTCGCCGAGGCCCACCCCGTCGGCTTCCAGTGGGTCATGGAGGCCAAGAAGCGCGGCGCCCGCGTCATCCACGTCGACCCGCGCTACACCCGCACCAGCGCCCTGGCCGACCTGCACGTCCCGATCCGCGCCGGCACCGACATCGCCTTCCTCGGCGGGATCATCAACCACGTCCTCACCGAGGGCAAGGACTTCCGCGAGTACGTCCTCAACTACACCAACGCCGCCTCCCTGGTCCGTGAGGACTTCCGCGACACCGAGGACCTGGACGGCGTGTTCTCCGGACTCGACGAGGCCGAGCGGCACTACGACCCGCGCACCTGGCAGTACGAGGGCATCGACGTGCAGCAGCCCACCGGCGAGGTCGACGAGCAGTACGAGGAGCGGGTGCAGACGCTCGGCGGCTCCGAGACCCACGGCTCCGGCGGCGCCCGCACCGGCCCCCGCCCGCCGCGCGACGAGACGCTCCAGCACCCGCGCTGCGTCTACCAGATCCTCAGACGGCACTACGCCCGCTACACCCCGGAGCTGGTCGAGGAGATCACCGGCGTACCCCGCGACACCTTCCTGCGCGTCTGCGAGGACCTGACGTCCAACTCCGGCCGCGACCGCACCAGCGCCTTCTGCTACGCCGTCGGCTGGACCCAGCACTCCGTCGGCGCCCAGTACATCCGCGCCGCGAGCATCCTCCAGCTCCTCCTAGGCAACATCGGGCGCCCCGGCGGCGGCATCCAGGCACTGCGCGGCCACGCCTCCATCCAGGGCTCCAGCGACATCCCGACGCTCTACAACCTGCTGCCGGGCTACCTGCCCATGCCGCACGCCCACACCCACGTCGACCTCGACTCGTTCGTGGCCGCGAGCCGCACCGACAAGGGCTTCTGGGGCGACATGCGGGCCTACTTCGTCAGCCTCCTCAAGGCGTACTACGGAGACGCGGCCACCCCCGAGAACGACTTCTGCTTCGACCACCTGCCGCGCCTCACCGGCTCCCACTCCACCTACGAGACCGTCATGGCGCAGCTCGACGGCACCTGCAAGGGCTACTTCCTGATGGGGGAGAACCCCGCCGTGGGGTCCGCGAACACCCGGCTGCAACGCCTCGGGATGGCGAAGCTCGACTGGCTGGTGGTCCGCGACTTCTCCCTCATCGAGTCCGCGACCTGGTGGCAGGACGGCCCCGAGATCGAGAGCGGCGAACTGCGCACCGAGGACATCGGCACCGAGGTGTTCTTCTTCCCGGCCGCCGCGCACACCGAGAAGGCGGGCTCCTTCACCAACACCAACCGCTGGGTCCAGTGGCACTACCCCGCCGTCGAACCCGAGGGCGACGCGCGCAGCGACCTGTGGTTCACGTACCACCTGGGCCGCCGCGTCCAGGAGAAGCTGGCCGGCTCCACCGACCCGATGGACCGCCCCGTCCTCGACCTCACCTGGGACTACCCGGTGACCGGACCCCTGGACGAACCCGTCGCCGACGCCGTCCTCGCCGAGATCAACGGCCATGCCGCGGACGGGAGTCCGCTCAGCGCCTACACCGAACTGAAGGACGACGGCTCGACGCGGTGCGGCTGCTGGATCTACTGCGGTGTCTACGCCGACGGCGTCAACCAGGCCGCCCGCCGCAAACCGGGCGGCGAGCAGGACTGGGTGGCCGCCGAATGGGCCTGGGCCTGGCCCGCCAACCGCCGCATCCTCTACAACCGCGCCTCCGCCGCCCCCGACGGCACCCCGTGGAGCGAGCGCAAGGCCTACGTCTGGTGGGACCCGGAGTCCGGCCGGTGGACCGGCCGCGACGTCCCGGACTTCGTGCCCGACCGCGCCCCCGACTTCGTGCCCGACGAGGACGCCACCGGGCCCGACGCGCTGCGCGGCGACGACCCGTTCATCATGCAGGCCGACGGCAAGGGCTGGCTCTACACGCCCGCCGGCCTGGAGGACGGCCCGCTGCCCACCCACTACGAGCCCCAGGACTCGCCGTTCACCAACGCCCTGTACCCGTCGACGCCGCGCTCCCCGGTACGCCAGCTGCTGCCCCGCGAGGGCAACCGCTATCACCCGAGCGGCGACGAACCGGGCGCGGACGTCTACCCGTACATCGTCACCACCCACCGACTGACCGAGCACTTCACCGCGGGCGGCATGAGCCGCTGGTCGCCCTATCTGGCCGAGCTGCAACCGGAGTTCTTCTGCGAGGTCTCGCCCGAGCTCGCCGCCGAGCGCGGACTGGAGCACGGCGGCTGGGCCACCGTCGTCACCGCGCGCAACGCCATCGAGGCGCGGGTGATGGTGACCGAGCGGATCAAGTCGCTGAAGGTGCAGGGCCGTACCGTCCACCAGATCGGGCTGCCCTTCCACTGGGGACCCAACGGTGTGGCCACCGGCGACGCGGCCAACGAGCTGGTCGCCATCGCGCTCGACCCCAACGCCCACATCCAGGAGGACAAGGCGCTGACCGCCGACATCCGGCCCGGCCGCCGCCCCCGCGGCCCCGAACTGCCGCGCCTGGTCGCCGACTACCGCCGACGCGCGGGCATCACCGAGACCACCGGAACGGAGGCCCGCGCATGAGCGCCGAACGGGTCGGCTTCTTCACCGACACCTCCGTCTGCATCGGCTGCAAGGCGTGCGAGGTGGCCTGCAAGGAGTGGAACGCGATCCCGGAGGACGGCCTGACGCTCTCCGGCATGTCGTACGACAACACCCAGGCACTCGGCGCGTCGACCTGGCGGCACGTGGCGTTCATCGAGCAGCCGCGCCCGGCCGCGCAGGCCGCACCTGCCGAGCCGCCCCGGCCGGACGGCCGGACCGAACTCCCGCTCGCACAGCCCGACTCGGAGCAGACCCCGGCACCCGGCTCCGGCGGCGACGGCATGCGCTGGCTGATGTCCTCGGACGTCTGCAAGCACTGCACCCACGCCGCGTGCCTGGACGTCTGCCCCACGGGCGCCCTCTTCCGCACCGAGTTCGGCACCGTCGTCGTCCAGCAGGACGTGTGCAACGGCTGCGGCTACTGCGTACCCGCCTGCCCCTACGGCGTCATCGAGCAACGCCCGGACGACGGGCGGGCGTTCAAGTGCACCATGTGCTACGACCGGCTCGGCGCGGGCGGCGAACCGGCCTGCGCCAAGGCCTGCCCCACCGAGTCCATCCAGTTCGGCCCCCTCGACGAACTGCGCGAGCGGGCAGCGCTCCGGGTCGACCAGCTGCACGAGGCCGGCGTCACCGACGCCCGCCTCTACGGTCACGACCCCGAGGACGGAGTCGGCGGCGACGGCGCGTTCTTCCTGCTCCTGGACCGGCCCGAGGTGTACGGGCTGCCCCCGGACCCGGTCGTCACCACCCGGGACCTGCCCGCGATGTGGAAGCACGCGGGCGCCGCCGCCCTGTCCCTGCTGGGTGGGATCGCGCTGTCGTTCGCCGTGACCGGGAAGGGACGCCGATGACCAGCCCCGGCCCCGCCGAAGCGCGGGCACAGGAACCGGGACGGCGCCGCAGGCGTGGCCGCCGAGGCGAGCAACTCATGGTCCCGCGTGCCGAGTTCGAGTCGTACTACGGCCGCCCCGTCATCAAGGCGCCGTCCTGGGAGCCGCGGGACATCGCCGGGTACTTCTTCCTCGGCGGGCTCGCCGGGGCGGGGTCGGTGCTCGCGGCGGGCGCGCAGCTGACCGGGCGCACCACCACCGCGACCGCGCTGAAGGTCTCCTCCCTCACCGCGGTCTCGCTCTCCGCGGCTGCCCTCGTCCACGACCTGGGACGGCCGGACCGCTTCGTCAACATGCTGCGCGTCTTCAAACCGACCTCCCCGATGAGCGTCGGCTCCTGGCTGCTGTCCGCGTACGGGCCCGCCGCGGGGGCCGCGGCGGTCTGCGCCGTGACGGGGCGGATGCCGCGGACCGGTGCCGCCGCGACCGGCGCCGCCGCCCTGCTCGGGCCGGCCGTCGCCGCCTACACCGCCGTCCTCGCCGCGGACACGGCCGTACCGGCCTGGCACGGTGCCCACCGCGAACTGCCGTACCTCTTCGTGTCCTCCGCGACGGCTGCCGCCGCCGGCATGGCGCTCGTCGTCGCCCCCCTCCGCGAGACGGCGCCCGCCCGCTGTGCCGCGGTCCTCGCGGCGCTCGGCGAGACGGCGGCGACCGGGGCCGCGGAGCGGCGGCTCGGCATGGTCGCCGAGACCTACCGGGAGGGCCGGGCCGGCACGCTGCTGCGAGCCGCCCGCGCCCTCACCGTCGGTGGCGCGCTCGGCGGCGCCCTCCTCGGCGGCCGCTCCCGGGGTGCCGCCGCGGTGGGCGGACTCGCCCTCCTCGCCGGATCGGTGTGCACCCGCTTCGGCGTCTTCGCGGCGGGCGTCGCCTCGGCCGAGGACCCGAAGTACACGGTCGTGCCGCAGCGGGAACGGGCGGACCGGCGGGCCTAGAGCGTGTACCGAAGGTGCCAGGGTTCTGGGCGTCGCGCGGCTGGCTACAACGGCGTAGGTGGAAACCATGCGCTGTCAGTGGCGTTGAGTACGGTCTGCCCGTGGATCATCGGAGGGCAGAAGACATACGGCAGGCGTGGGGCCGGGTGACCACGTGGTTTGAACATCACGGCCCGGGCGTTTTCGCTGCCCTTGGCGGTCCGGGCAGCCAGGCAGCCATTTGCGAAGCTGAACTGCGCATGGGGCTGAAACTGCCGGAGCAGATGCGGCAGTGGCTTCTGGCCAACGACCTTGATGCCGGTCGGCAGCCTCATGCCGGGTCGGGTCCGGTGGCGCTGGGGCGCTCGGGCGTCATCCCCAGCGGCGGACTTCTTCTAAGCCTCGTGGACATCGAGCGTGTCTATTTCCACAAGATGGGCATGGAGGAGATGGCGCCGTCCGGAGACATCGACCACCCGTCCTGGCGCAGGGCATGGGTGCCGATCTTCTCGGAGAGAGACGGTGCATACGGCAAGTTCGTGAACACGAGCACCGGGACCGTGGGGTCTTGGAGTGAGGGGTCGTTCCCTCAAGACAGCGAGTATGCCTCGTTGTTCGCCTTCTTTCAGGACGTAGCTGACCAGCTTGAGGGGGTCGCTTCTGGTGACAGGAGCGGACCTGGCAGGGCCCGTAGGCTCGATCCCAGGCCGGAGGATGAGCCCGTACGTCTGTGGGCTCGTGCGAACGGCTACCTCGTGAATGACCGCGGACGTGTCCCCGCAGCCATCCGTGAGGCATACGAAGCATCACGCTGAACGCCGGGTCCGGCGGGGCGGGGCCGGTCACAGCCAGTCGTTGATTGCGGCGATGAGGACTGTCGCCTCGCCTGGTCCGTCCGTGCCGAGGGCCACCCCGCCGGCCACGAGGGGCCTGATCCGGACGGCGGCCCGTGGCCCGGCCGGGCGCGGCGGCCCCCACCTGTCAGGCAGTGGGCACGCCCGCGGCGGAGTGCGCGTCCCGCCGGCGGCGGGCGGTGGTCACGCGAACGCGTCGACCCCGGTCAGCTCCGCGGACAGCTCCCACAGGCGCGCGGCCTGCTCGGGGTCCGTCGCGTGGTCGCACACGCCGGTGCGCGTGCCGTCGGCGGGAGCGGGCTCCGCGATGTCGCAGTCCTCCAGGTACACCCCGCCCATCCCGGCGAGCTGCGGCGAGGTCGCCGCCCACACCTGGGTGGCCGCGCCCTGCTCGGGCGTCTTGAAGCCCTGCGGGTTCAGCGGGGTGCCGTCCTCGTCGATCCAGCCGCGCTGGACCATCTCCTCCTTCGGGAGGTGGCGCTGGAGCGGGGTGAGGATGCCGCCGGGGTGCAGGGAGAAGGCCCGGACGCCCGCGTCCCGGCCGAGCCGGTCCAGGTGCACGGCGAACAGCGCGTTCGCCGTCTTGGCCTGGCCGTACGCCTCCCACTTGTCGTAGCCCTCGTGCCACTGGACGTCGTCCCAGCGGATGCCGGAGTAGTGGTGGCCCGCGGAGGACACGGACACCACGCGGGCGCCGCCCGCCGCGATGGCCGGCCAGAGCCGGTTGACGAGGGCGTAGTGGCCGAGGTGGTTGGTCGCGAACTGCGCCTCCCAGCCGGGCCCCACCCGCGTCTCGGGGCAGGCCATGACCGCGGCGCTGTCGATGACGATGTCGAGCGTGCGGCCCGAGGCGAGGAACCGCTCGGCGAAGCCGCGCACGCCGTCCTGGTCCCCGAGGTCGAGTTCGTCGACCTCGACGCCGTCGAGTCCGGCCAGCGCCTCCCGCGCCACGGACACCCGCCGGGCCGGCACGATCACGCGGGCGCCCGCCTTCACGAGCGCCCGGGTCGTCTCCAGGCCGAGTCCGGAGTAGCCCCCCGTGACGAGCGCGAGCCGGCCGCCGAGGTCGATGCCGTGCAGAACGTCGTCGGCGGTGCTCGTGGCACCGAAACCCGAACCGATCTTGTGCTGTGCAGTGCTCATGCGCAGCACGCTACGAATTGGAGCGCACTCCAAGTCAAGCGGACACGGCCGCGGCGGGATGGGCGGGCCCCGGGGGTCTCGCGACGGATTCGGCAGCCAGCGCGGCGGGCGTCCCGCGGCGGACACAGAAGTGCCCCGACCGGACGGGGGGATCACGGTCGGGGCGGTCCTGACGTGGGCACGCATGGCGGTCGCCTCTCGGCGAGACGCTCCACAGGGCTTCAGCCGGACGATCTTCCCTGTGGGCAATAGGTGAGGCCCGGGGACACTGTCCCATCCGCACCCACGGTTCGTTCAACGGGTGACTACCTGCGGGTGTTCCCCGGGTTGGGGGGATTCATGGTGATCTGCGTCACCGCGGGGCATCGGCTCCCCGCACCGGCGCCGAGCCGCCCCGGCACGAACACGAACGGCTCCCGACACCGCCGCCGAGCCGCCCCGGCGCGGGTACAGGGCGACGTGTACAAAGCGAGTGAACGGGCTCATATAGGCTGCTCGTTCTGTCTGTGTCATCTGTCTGTGTCATCCGCGCTGATCTGGGGAGTTCCCTGTGTCCGTAGCGAGCCCCGCACCCGAGGCGGCCGTTCCCCCCACCGACGACACCTCCGCCGAGGAGCACTTCTGGGACGAGGGAGCCCCGTCCGGCGAGGAGGTCCCGGCGGGGTCCGTGCCCGCCCCCGCCGCTCCGGCAGACGCTCCGGACGCGGCGCCGACGGGCCCCGTGGACGAGTGCGTCTCGCGCGACGCGCGGGAGTTCGGCGTCTACGCCCGCACCGGCGGCTGGGCCTTCGCCCTGAAGGTGGCGCGCAGCGTGCGCCCCGGCGGCCAGGCGGCCGGGGAGACCCCGAAGATCTCCGCCAAGGAGTTCGCCGGACTCGCCGGATGCTCCCCGGAACGGGTCATGCGCTACTACAAGGCCTGGGACAGGGCGGCCGACGACGGTCTCGTCCCGCACTTCGAGGTGCTCGCCCCCGGGGAGGACATCGACCTGCCGGACTCGGACGCCTGGCTGTCGTACTACTCCGCCCGTTCGAGCGCCGCCTCCGAGCGCGGGACCGCCATCACGGCCGCGGCCGAGGCCGAGGGCATCCGGCCGACCAAGGCCCTGGAGGTCGCCGAGAACCCCACCGCGCTGCGGGCCGCGATCCTCGCCGACCCCTCCACCGCCCAGGCCGCGCGGACTGCCCTGCTCGACCGCCTCAAGGAGGACCCGGCGCTCCAGACCGAGCTCGCTCGGGACATCGCCCGCACCGACGACCTGAAGAAGGCGGTGGCCACCGAGACGCGTGCCGCCGACCGGATCGGCTACGTCCGGCAGATCGTGGAGAACGGCCAGGTCAAGACGCCGGCCGGGCAGACCATCGACGCCCCGGCCGAGCTGCGCGCGGAGGCCGAGCGCCACCTGTCCCTCATCGACGAGCTGGACGAGGACGAGGAGGCGGGACAGTGGGCCGCCGAGGCGTACGACACGGTCAGGAGCCTCGTCGTCCAGACGGTCGAGGCCGACCCCGAGCTGCGGGTCCAGGAGCGCCGTACGAAGTTCTACAGCAGCCTCCAGCGGGCGACGAAGGTGTTCGAGGAGCTGACCTTCGACGACGTCGAGGACATCGACGACATCTACGAGGACGACATGCTCCAGCGCCTGGAGGAGCTCCAGGAGGCCATCGGGGCCTGCATCTCCAACCTCCGCAGGGCGGCGGGCCCCGCGTCCTGACCTGACGGGGGCGGGTGATCCGGCGCGTGTCCCGGGGGACCGGCACACGCGCCGCGCGTCAGGCGCCGGGGGCCAGCGGGGTGTCCGTCAGCCGTTCGAGCAGATGGGCCGGGTCGCGGTAGACGCTGCCCGCCCCGGCCTCCTCCAGGTCGGAACGCGGGATACCGCCGCACAGGACACCCACCGTGGTCACCCCGGCGCGGGTGCCCGCGCGCATGTCCCACACGGTGTCGCCGACGAACACCGCCCGCTCGGCCGGCACCCCGGCCAGGTCCAGGGCGTGCTCGACCGGCTCCGGGGCCGGCTTCCCCTGCTCCACGTCGTCGGCGCTCGCCGTCGCCTTGATGGCGTCGTCGGCGTCGATGGCCCGGCGCAGGGCACCCAGCTCCGCACCGCCCGCCGAGGTGGCCAGGACGACGGTCCAGCCGTCGTCCGCCAGGCGCCGCAGCAGCCGCCCGGCGTCCCGCAGCGGCGGCAGCCGGTCGAAGTACGTCCCGTAGAGGGTCTTGTGGGCCTGGCTGAGCGCCTCGTCCTGACCGGGATCCCGGTCGTCACCGAGCAGGTGGGCGATCAGGTCGTCGGACCCCAGCCCGATCGCCCGGTGGATGGCGTGCATCGGCACCCGGTGCCCGGCCTGCCGGAAGGCCTCCCACCAGGTCGTCACGTGCAGGTGATTGGTGTCGACGAGAGTCCCGTCGACGTCGAACACGGCAGCCCGTTCCATCAGATGTGATCTCCTCTCACGTCGCTCGGGTACCACGTCACGGGCGCGCCACGCGCCGCGGAGCCGTCCGGTTCCGGGTCCAGGCCAGCAGTTCGTCCGCCGTCCACGTCGTGATGACGCGTTCGGCGGGCACCCCGCACTCCTCGGCGCGGGCGCAGCCGTGGATCTGCCAGTCCAGCTGGCCGGGTGCGTGCGCGTCGGTGTCGACGGAGAAGAGCACGCCCGCGTCGACCGCCCGGCGCAGCAGCCGGCGCGGCGGGTCGAGCCGCTCGGGCCGGCTGTTGATCTCCACGGCGGTCCCGGCCTCGGCGCAGGCGGCGAAGACCTCGTCGGCGTCGAACTCGGACTCGGGCCGGCCCCGCCCGGTGACCAGCCGCCCTGTGCAGTGCCCCAGGACGTCCGCGTGCGGGTTGCGTACGGCGGCCACCATGCGGCGCGTCATCGCGCGGGCGTCCATGCGCAGTTTGGAGTGCACGGAGACCACCACCACGTCGAGCCGCTCCAGCAGCCCGGGTTCCTGGTCGAGCGAGCCGTCGTCGAGGATGTCGCACTCGATGCCGGTGAGCAGCCGGAACGGCGCCCACCGCCGGTTGAGGTCCGCCACCACGTCCAGTTGCTCGCGCAGCCGCTCCGGGGACAGCCCGTTCGCCACGGTGAGCCGCGGGGAGTGGTCCGTGAGCACCGCCCATTCGTGTCCGAGGCGGGCCGCGGTCCGGCCCATCTCCTCGATCGGGCTGCCGCCGTCCGACCAGTCCGAGTGCAGATGGCAGTCCCCGCGCAGCAGCGCCCGCAGTTCCCCGCCGCCCTCGGCGAGCGGGGCCCCGGCCTCGCCCTCCAGCTTCTCCAGGTAGCCGGGCACCTCGCCGGCGAGTGCCTCTCGCGCCACCTGCGCGGTCTTCGGGCCGACGCCTTTCAGGGACTCCAACGTCCCCGCCGCGGCCCGCGCCCGGAGCTCGTCGCCGGGCAGCGCGCCCAGTACGGCGGCCGCGGTACGGAACGCGCGGACGCGGTACGTGGGCGCCTGGGCCCGCTCCAGCAGGAACGCGATCCGGTCCAGCGCCTCGACGGGGTCCATCGCCACCTCCTGTCTCCAGCCTTGCCCAGCGGCCGCCGGACCGCACGGCGGGTCCGTTCGGCCGCCCGGGTGAACGGGGCGGCAGGCCGCCCGGCCGCGCTCACCCGGGCGGCCGAACAAGCACTTCCCGGCCCTCCCGCGCCGTACGGGGCCGGGGCGGCCATGGCCGCCCCCGTTGTCCCTCACCGTCACATAAGAACCGATTTACGCTCTAGACATGACCGAAATCGCGAGCCCCCACATCTCCACCCCGCGGATCATGGTGCTCGGGGTGCAGCCGGGCAGGCCGCCGTTCCGCATCGTCGAGATCGACGGCGAAGTGGTCGGCGAGGCCAGGGCCGTGACCGACGTCCTGCTGGTCGCCGCGGCCTACGGCATCACGGTCCACGACCTGGACGACCCGGACGTCGTCCGCTGGGTCGGCGGCGACAAGCTCACCTGGACCCCGCACTAGAGACCGTCCGGGCAGCGCCGGAAACGAGAAGAGGGTCCGGCGGGGGTGACCCCGGCCGGACCCTCCGCCGCCCGTCCGGGCGGTCCCTGCGTCAGCTCACCGTCCACTTCTGGTTGGCGTTGCCTGAGCAGGTCCAGATCTGCAGCCGGGTGCCGTTGGCGGAGTTGTTGCCGGTGACGTCCAGACACTTGTCGGCCTGGGGATTGACGATGTCCCGGGCCGCGGTCACCACCCACTTCTGGTTCGGCCCGCCGCCGCAGTCCCACAGCTGGAGGACCGAACCGTCCGCCGTGCCGTTGTCCTTGACGTCAAGGCACTTGCCCAGCGCGCGGATCGTGCCGTCGGTGGAGACCGTCCACTTCTGGGCCGCGGTGCCGTTGCAGTCGTAGAGCTGCACGGCGGTCCCGTTGGCCGGGTTCGCCCCGGCCACGTCCACGCACTTGCCGGCCAGGCCCGTGATCGGGCCCGCGGTGCCGGCCGAGTCGCTGGTGGTCACCTTCACCTCGTCCACGACGAGCTGCTTCGGGAAGGTGGTGGACCCGTCGGGGTCGCCCGGCCAGTAGCCGCCCACCGCGAGGTTCAGGATCAGGAAGAACGGCTTGTTGAACACCCAGGCCTTGCCGCCCAGATCGGCCGGGGTGCGCCGCTGGTAGACCGTGCCGTCGACCGACCAGGTGATGGAGTCGGGCGCCCAGTCCACCGCGAAGGTGTGGAAGGCGTCCGCGAAGACCTGGCCGTTGGGAAGGGTGTAGCCGGCTCCGATGCCGCCCGAGCCCGAGTACCCGGGGCCGTGGAGCGTGCCGTGCACGGTCGAGGGCTCGAAGCCCACGTTCTCCATGACGTCTATCTCGCCCGAGTTGGGCCAGCCGACCTGCCCGATGTCACTGCCCAGCATCCAGAACGCCGGCCACATGCCCTGCCCGCGCGGGATCTTCATCCGCGCCTCGACATGGCCGTACGTGCTGGTGAACTTGCCGGAGGTGTTGAGCCGGGCCGAGGTGTACTCGCAACGGCCGTACCAGCATTGGTAGTTGCCCGGATTCTCCTTGCGGGCGGTGATGACCAGGTGGCCCTGGCCGTCCAGCGCCGCGTTGTTGTTGCCCGAGGTGTAGTACTGCCGCTCGTGGTTGTTGACGTTGTCGCCGGTCTCGATCTGCCACTTCGAGGAGTCGACGGCCGATCCGGCGGGCCCGTCGAAGGTGTCCGAGAACGTCACGGCCGCCGCCGCCTGAGGACCCGCGTGTGCGGGGACCACGGCGGCGGAGGCGGCGAACACGGCGGACAGCGCGGCGAGCAGACATCGGCGGAGCAGGCGCGGGGAGTCCATGACTCTCCCTTCTGTACGGCGACCCGTGGGGTGGGCGTGCCGCTAGGTGTGGGGGTGCATGCTTCGCCTCTTGATTTAAGAAGTGAGGTAAGGGGGTGTCAAGACTTTGGTACGGACCACCTCGGGGCAGTCCGCGCGTCAGTCACGGCGACGGCGACGCGGGTGCACCGCCCGGCCGAGCCTGCGGCCGAGCAGCAGGTAACCGATCAGCGCCCCGGCCGTGTTGAGGATGACGTCGTCGATGTCGAAGGCCCGCCCGGTGATGAACGCCCCCTGCACCACCTCGACCAGAAGCATCACCAGGGCGGTCAGGAGCACGACGCGCAGCAGACCCCGGGTCTTGGGGGCGAGCATGGGGAGCAGCACCCCGAACGGCACGCCCAGCAGCACGTTTCCGCCGACCTGCTTGAACGCGTCGCGCAGGGCCGGCTGCGAGAGGTACGCGTCCAGGGAGCGGCCCGGATGCAGGTTGTTGTGGGTCAGCGCCTCCGAGGCCGGCGACGGCTCCAGGGTCAGCCGCGCGAGGACCGCCGCGAAGCCCACCATGGCCGCGAAGGCGAGCAGCATGACCAGCAGGCGCACCGGGAAGGGGAGTCCCCGCCGCTCCCGCGGCGCCGGCTCCGGCGGTGGTGCCGGCGTTCGCCTGCCGGACTTGGCGGTTCGCGTGGTACGCATGCCCCACAGTCCCGACGCCGTACGTGCCATTCCGTCCTCCCGGTTTCAACTGCCTTACGGATGAGCGCGGTTACCCGCGATACGGCGGTGGATGCCCGGTCGGAGGCGGCCGTGAGCGCGGGTTCGTCGAGGTGGCCGTGAGCCGTGGACGCCACGGGCCGCGATTTCCCTCCCTCGCCGTCTGCCCCCATTCCCCCGCCTCACCGGGCCGCCGTGTGTCGGACCGGGGAACCGCCGGAGACGGCACGGGAACGCGACGGGGCCCGGCGGGGTGTGCGCCCGCCGGGCCGCGTCCGATCGGAGCGGAACCTAACCGTTCCCGGCCTTCGCGTAGTCCTGGGCCATACCGCCCGCGAAGTCGTAGAGGATGACCTGTTCGTCGCCCACCACCCAGGCGTCGTGTCCCGGCGGGCAGACGAAGACGTCGCCGGGACCGACCTCGCCCTCGGCGCCGTCGTCCATGAGCAGCCGCATGCGGCCCTGGATCACGTAGCCGTTGTGGTGGATCATGCAACTGTCCGTGCCCGCGATCGGGCCGACGGACTCGGACCAGCGCCAGCCGGGCTCGAAGGTCCCCACGGCGAAGTCCAGTCCGCTGAGGTGGACCGCCTCCAGGTGACCGCGGGGGAAATCGCGCCGCTCGTCCGGCTTGTCGACCGTCTTGACCTCAAGCATGACGGCTCCCTTCCATCGGGCCGTGCCCGATGCTGCCGGGGCCGGTGCTCGTCTCCTCCGCGGCGCTCTCCGGCCGACGCCCACGTCAACCGGACCCCTCATCTCCATGCTCCGCCCGTTCCGGGGAGACTGCCATCCGGGGGGAACGGCCGTCCCCCCGGCGGCTTCGCGGTCCCGCTCGGTCAGGCGGTGCCGTAGGTGACCTTCACCTCCTTGAAGCCGAGCGAGCCCAGCAGTCCCTTGAGCATGCTCGTGGTGTTCTCCTCGGCGCGCACGGTCAGTTCGCTGTCGTCGGCGGCCTCGCCGATGTGCTTGACCGCGAGCTTCTGCACGGCGCGTTCGCTGTTGGGGTTGTCCGAGAAGAGGTCACCGAGCCGGTCGAAGAGACCGCGCTGCTTGGAGACGGCGTAGGAGTGGTCGGCGTCGAGCGCGGGCTTGCCGAGCGCCGCGTGCGGCAGGTGGAGCGTGGCCGACGTGCGGTCGTCGTTGACGGACACGTCCTTCTCGTCCAGCCGGCCGAGGTCGACGTAGGCGTCCACGGTGCCCGCGCCGACGTACAGCGTGCGGGTGCCGCGGATCGCGTCGGGCAGGAGCTTGGCGTCCTTCTCCAGGTCCACGACGACCTGGAAGTTGCCGGACGCGGCCTCGTACCGGCTCATGTCCTGGATGGACTTCAGGAGCGCGGGCCCCGACCGGTCGTGCGTCTCCTCGCCGAACATGTCACGCAGCCCGGGAAGCACGCTGAGCCGCAGTCCGGCGAACAGCACCGCGAGCACCAGGACGAGGGCGACCAGCACCTTGATCCAGCCGGGCAGCTGCCTTTTGCCCCGGTCCTCGGACGTCGTCGAGCCGGGCGTCTGCTTGGTGGACGTCGTCATGTCGACAGTCCTCCTTTCTCTACGCCGTGTGCCCGCCAAATCCCGCGGCACAACGCCGGGTTGGCCGAATCCTCGCGCCGGCCCGGACGATCACGCGGCGCGCGGGCCTCCGCCGGGGCGCGGCTTCCGCCGCCGACGGCGGTCCGCGCGTGCGCGTGGAGGTGCCGCACCCGGACCCGCGCGAGTCCTCCGTCGGCACCTGCGCCCCGAAAGGCGCCGCCCCGCGCGTCGGGCGCCCCGGCGCGGCTGATAGACAAAGCTCTCCGATGGTCCCGCCCGCCCCGCAGCACCCGCGGAAGGTCTCCTCAGCGCACATGCCCGTCACCGTCACCCGTGACCTGCCCTACACCACTCCCGTGAACGGCCGTCGGCAACTCCTCGACGTCTACCGCCCCGACCTCGACGGGCCGGTCTCCACCGCCCTGCTCTGGCACGGCAGCGGCACCGACGAGAAGGACATGCTGGCGCCCCTGGCCGAGGAGGCGGCGGCCAACGGACTGCTGGTCCTCGTCCCCGACTGGAATCCCGCGGCCCCCGACCGCGGCCGTTCTCACCTGCTCGCCTCCGTCGACTGGCTGCGCGGCCGGGCCGGGCGGTTCGGCGGGGACCCGGACCGCGCGGTGGTGGCGGGCTGGTCCGCCGGGGCGGGCGCGGCCGTCGGCGTCGCCCTGCGCGCCGGGTCCGACGACTGGCGCCCCTGCGCGGTGGTCGGCGTCGCGGGACGCTACGACCTCGCGGCCCGCAGCACGGGCACGGCGCCCCTCGCCGACGTGGCGGACCTTCCGGCGGTCTCGACGCCCGTGCATCTGGTGCACGGCACCGGGGACACCGACGTGCCCGGCCACCACTCGCGCCGGCTCCTGGAAGCGCTGCGCGACCAGGGCCGGGCCGCCAGCCTCACCGAACCCGACACCGATCACGCCGGTGTGGTCATGGCGGAGTACGACCCCGTCCTGGGCCGCTGCCGGCGCTCCCGCGCCGAACACGCGGTGCGGGCCGGACAGCAGACGGCCCGCATCCTCGCGCAGGCGGCGGCGTCGGGCGACTGATGCCCCGCCGCCGCCCAGTGCCGCCGCGTCGGGTGACTGAGGCCGCGTGCCGCCGGGCGTTGGACTGATGCCCCGGCCGTCGCCGCCTGCCACCGCGCAGTCCCGCCGCGGGTCGCTTCGGCCGTGCCGTCCGCGAGCCCGGGGGAGAGGCGGCCGTCAAGGGCGTCCCCCGCTGCCCGTAGCATGTGCCGCGCATCCCGGATCTGATCTTGAAGGAGCGGATCGTGCGTGACATCGCGGTTTTCAGCGGCAGTGCCCATCCCGAGCTGGCGGCCGAGGTCTGTGCGCACCTGGGCGTTCCGCTCAGTCCGGCCCGGATCAGCCGTTTCGCCAACGACTGCCTGGAGGCGCAGCTCCAGGCCAACTGCCGTGAGCGGGACGTGTTCCTGGTGCAGCCGCTCGTTGCGCCGGTGCAGGAGAACCTGGTCGAGCTGCTCCTGATGTGCGACGCGGCGCGGGGCGCGTCCGCCGGGCGGATCACGGTCGTCATGCCGCACTACGCGTACGCCCGCTCGGACAAGAAGGACGCGCCGCGGATCTCGATCGGCGGGCGGCTGGTGGCCGACCTGCTGGTGGCGGCCGGCGCGAGCCGTGTCCTCGCGATGACCCTGCACTCGCCCCAGGTGCACGGCTTCTTCTCCGTGCCGGTCGACCATCTGCACGCGCTGCGGGAGCTGGCGGCGCACTTCCAGGGGCACGACCTCTCGCGGACGACCGTCGTCTCGCCGGACCTCGGCAACGCGAAGGAGGCGGCCGCGTTCGCGCGGATGCTGGGCGCGCGGGTGGCCGCCGGTGCCAAGCAGCGGTTCGCGGACGACCGGGTGAGCATCAGCTCCGTGATCGGCGACGTGACCGGGCGGGACGTCATCGTGCTGGACGACGAGATCGCCAAGGGCAGCACGGTCCTCGAACTCCTGGAGCGGCTGCGCGAGCTGGGGCCGCGCTCCATCCGGGTCGCCTGCACGCACGGCCTGTTCGCCGCGGGCGCCCTGAAGCGGCTCAGCGAGCAGCCCGACGTGCTGGAGATCGTGTGCACGAACACCGTGCCGATCGCGCCCGAGGAGCGCACGGACAAGCTGCGGATCCTGTCCATCGCCCCGGCCCTGGCCGAGGCGGTCCGGCGGATTCACAACGGCGAGTCGGTCAGTGCCCTGTTCGACGCGCCCGAGACCGCGTAGCCGCGGTCCGGCGGCGCGCGGACGGCGGGCCGTGGCCCGGCCTACGCCGGCCCGGCCGTGTCAGTCGGGGCAGGTGGGGAGAGGCCGCCCGGAAGCGGGTGAGGACCCGGCCGCCGCCTCGGTGCGGCCGACCGCCTCGTCCAGTGACGCCGCCGGCGGCAGCACCCGCCCGAGCCCGGTGACCCGGAGGATCCGCAGGGTCAGCGGGTGGGTGCACACGAGGCGCAGTTCGCCGCCCCGGGAGACGACGCGGTGCCTGGCGCGGTACAGCAGGCGCAGCCCGGAGCAGTCGAAGAACTCGACGGGGCGCAGGTCGATCACGATCCGGGCGCCGGGGCGGCCGGTCTCCGCGTCCAGCAGCGGGACGACGTCGAGCGCCGCGCTGATGTCGATCTCCCCGTGGAACTCCAGCACGGTGTGGCCCCGGTACCGGTGTATCCGCAGATGCCGGGTGAGGGGGGCAGGTTCGTGCTGCACGACGACATCGCCTCCAACCGGCCATTGGCCCGCCGCTGTTGGCGGGACCCGGAGTCACCTGGGGCCGGGGTGACGAGTTCGGCAAGCGTAGACACGACACCTGGGCACCCCGGGCTGCAAAACCGTTCCTTGTTCTGCAAGTTACCCCCGTTGGAGTGAATTCCAGCATGTTCGATTGACATATGTCTTGTCTTGGATCTACGCGGCGCGTCTTGGACGGTCGGGCGGACCGGAAGAGTCCGGATCGTCGGGATCACCGGGGCCGACGTGATCGACGCGAGGGGCGGGTCCCGCGGATGAGGCGGGCCCGGAGATGAGGCGGCTCCAGCGGATGGGCGGGTCCGACGGGTGGCACACCCGTCGGGTGGGGCGTGCGGCGTCCCGCGCGGCGCGGTCGGCGAGGCGGCCCGGGCCGACCTCGGCGCCCGCCGGACGCGCCACTCCGCCGGACCCGGATCGCCCCGCCCGGCCCGGCTCCCGGAGCGTCCGAGCCGGGCCGGGCCGCGCCCGCACGATCGGAGGCCGCACGCCCGTTCCCGCCCCGGGAGGGCGTCACGGCGGATCCGGCGGCGGCCCCGGAGGCACTACGGGAGCGTCAGTACGAGCTTGCCCGCCGTGCGGCCGGTGTCGCCGAGGGCGTGCGCCTCGGCCGCCTCGGCGAGCGGGAACGAGCCCGCGATGGTGGCGCGCAGCTTGCCCTCCTCCACCAGGCCGGCGATCGCCTTCATGCCGGCGTGGTCGGCCTCGACGAGCATCTCCGTCGCCCGGACGCCCAGCTTCTCGGCCTCCTCGATGAAGTCCGTCGCCCCGCTCGGCAGGATCGAGACCAGGATGCCGCCCGGGCGCAGTACGCGCAGCGAGCGGAACCGGTAGTCGCCGCCGACCGTGTCCAGGACGACGTCCACGTCACGGACGGCCTCGGCGAAGTCGGTCTCCCGGTAGTCGATCGGCTCGTCGACGCCCAGCTCGCGCAGGAAGTCGTGCTTGCCCGCGCTGGCGGTGCCGATCACGTGGGCGCCGCGCGCCTTGGCGATCTGGACGGCGAGGTGGCCGACCCCGCCGGCGGCCGCGTGGATGAGCACGCGCTGCCCGGGCCGCACGTCGGCGGTGTCGACGAGGACCTGCCAGGCGGTCAGTGCCGCGAGCGGGAGCGCGCCCGCCTGCTCGTGGTCGACGGAGGCGGGCTTGTGGGCGAAGGCGCGGGCCGGGGCGGTGACGTACTCGGCGTGCGAGCCGACGCCGAAGGGGTAGGGCAGCATCCCGAAGACCTCGTCCCCGGGCTTGAAGAGGGCGACGCCGAGGCCGGTCGCCTCGACGACACCGGAGACGTCCCAGCCGAGGACGAAGGGGGGCTCCTTGAGGAACCCGCCGGTCGCGCGGTGCTTCCAGTCGGTGGGATTGACCCCGGCCGCGCGCACCCGCACGAGCAGTTCGCTGGGTCGCGGGGAGGGCCGCTCCACCACCGCTTCCTCCAGGACCTCGGGTCCGCCGAGGACGGTCTGACGCATGGCTCGCATCGTGTTCGCAGTAGTCATGGGCACCAGCCTGCCGGGAGCGGCCGGGCGAGGAAATGGCAAGATTGCCAATGTTCGCTAGAATCGTGCCATGGAGCAGACGGAGCGAGTCGTGGTGCTGGCGCTCGAGGGGATCTACCCCTTCGAACTCGGCATCCCCAGCCGGATCTTCGGTGCGGCGGACGGCAGGTACGAGGTGCTGACGTGCAGCGTCGACGGACGTCCGGTGCGCACCAACGCCGACTTCTCGGTGACCGTCGAGCACGGCCCCGAGGTCCTCGGCACCGCCGACACCGTGGTGATCCCGCCCGTCACCCCCTCGTACGTCACCTCGCGGCTGTCCGACGAGATCGCGGCGGCACTCGCGCACATCCGGCCCGGTGCCCGCATCGTCTCCATCTGCACCGGTGCCTTCGTACTGGCGGCGGCCGGACTCCTCGACGGGCGCCGGGCCACCACGCACTGGCAGCTCGCCGGGCACTTCCGCGAGATGTTCCCGGAGGTGGACCTCGACCCCGACGTGCTGTTCGTGGACGACGGCTCCGTGCTCACCTCGGCGGGCGCCGCGTCCGGCGTGGACGTGTGCCTGCACCTGATCCGCAAGGACCACGGCAGCGAGCTGGCCAACAAGGTGGCGCGGCGCTGCGTGGTGCCGCCCTGGCGGGACGGGGGCCAGGCGCAGTACATCGAGCAGCCGGTCCCGGAAGCCTCGGCCACCGGTACGGCCGCCACCCGGCACTGGGCGCTGGAACACCTCGGTGAACCGCTGACGCTGGCAGATCTCGCGGTCCACGCCCGGATGAGCATGCGCACCTTCGCCCGCCGCTTCAACGAGGAGGTGGGCATGAGCCCCGGCCGCTGGCTCATCCAGCAGCGCGTCGCCCGCGCCCGCCATCTGCTGGAGTCCAGCGACCTGTCGGTGGACCAGATCGCCGGTGAGGTGGGATTCGCGACGGGTGCCTCGCTGCGCCAGCACCTGCACGCCGCGATCGGTGTCTCGCCCCAGGCGTACCGGCGTACGTTCCAGGCCGTGCACTAGGGAGGGGCCCGGGTGGCGCTCCCGGCCACCGTGAGCTTCCCGGCGGGGCAGGTGCGCGGGTGTGCGACCGTCAACGGCTCCGGTGCAGGGCGACCAGCAACTGCCAGGCCTGGTGGGCGATTTCGTCGGCCGAGGCGTCGATGAGGCCGTGCAGCCAGTCGGCGAGCACCCCGGCGAAGGCGGCGGCCACGGCTGAGGCGACGAGCGGGGCGTCCGGGGCGCCGGCGAGTTCCCGCTCCGCGAGGCTGCGGGCGCGCAGGTCGCGGTGCAGGACCTGGCCGAGCGGGCCGCCCCCGCCCGGGGTGAGCAGCGCGCGGTACAGGGCGGCGTGCGGGGCGAGACCGCCGAAGAACGCGAGCAGGGCGGGCGGGGCCGACACCGGGTCCGGGCGCCCGCGCCAGGCGTGCAGCGCGTCCACGGCGTCCCGGACGACGTCGGCGCAGGCATCGACCGCCAGTGCCTCCAGGTCGGCGTAGTGCACGTAGAACGTGGCCCGGCCGACCCCCGCCGTCCGGGCCAGCGCCGTCACGCCGACCTCGGCCAGCGGGCGCCGGGCGCACTCCTCCAGCAGTGCCCGGCGCAGCCGGGCCCGGGTCCGGGCGGCCCGCGGGTCCCGCGGCGCGGGGTCGTCGTGCCCGGTCGTGGCGTCCGGCGGCGGCATGCCCGCGCGCGGGTCCCGGCGGCGTGGCGGTGTCACCCGGCGACCAGCACGGCGGCGAGGGCGAGGGCGCCCGGCAGTGCCTGCGCGACGAGGATGCGGCGGTTCGCCGTGGCCGCCCCGAACACCCCGGCGACCACGACGCACACGAGGAAGAACACCTGGACGCGGAACCCGGTGGGGTCGGCGGCGACGAGGCCCCACACCAGCCCGGCGGCCAGGAAACCGTTGTAGAGGCCCTGGTTGGCGGCCAGTGGAGCGGTGGTTTTGGCGGTGCCGGGATCGAACCCGTGCAGCCCCCGGCCCGGCTTGCGCTCCCACAGGAACATCTCCAGGACCAGGATGTACACGTGCAGCGCGGCCACCAGGCCGACCAGCACGTTCGCGAGGGTGTGCATCGTCGGTGGACTCCCCGTTCGAGACGATTTCATGGACAGGTGTCCACTATAGCTGGACAGGTGTCCAGGAACTGTCCGGCATGCCAGCCGTCGGCCGTCACGGGCGCGGGCGCGCGGCATCGGAGGTTGTCCGGTGTGCCGCCGGGGTAGCGATGCTGCGGTTTCCTTGATCGAAAGGGGAGTTGACGTGTCGGGCAGTCCCGCGCCCAGCGAGTGGAGCTGGAACGAGCGGAGCATGTGGGCGGCGTTCCGCAGGGGGGAGTGGTACGCGGACGGCGGAGAGGTCCGCGCGGCGGCGGTCCGCAGGCTCCTGATCGCGCCGCCCCTGCCCGAGCCCGGGCACCTCGCCCGCCTCCGGCTGCGGGACGTGCGCGTCACCGGCCGGCTCGACCTGGCGGAAGCAGTCGTCAGCGGGACGCTGCGGCTCCACAACTGCCGCTTCACGCACGCCCCTTGCCTCGACGGCGCCTCCCTCGGAGCACTGGAGATGCGCGGCTGCACCCTGCCCGGCCTCACCGCCGTCGGCATGACGACCGGCTGGAAGTGCGAGATCAGCGGCTGCCGGGTGGAAGGCCCGGCCGACCTGTACGGAGCCTCGATCGGCGGCACCCTCCACCTGGAGGACAGCCACCTGACCGGCCGCGGCGAGCGGCGCGGCGAGAGCGCCCTCCGACTCCGCTGCGCCACCGTGGGCGGCGACATCCAGGCCGGCACCGGGCTGCGCGTCGACGGCCGCGCCGACCTGCGCGACACCGCCGTACGCGGCAGCGTCGTGCTCACCGGCGCCGCGCTCGGCAACCCCGACGGGACGGCGCTCAAGGCGAACCGGCTGCACATCGGCGGCGACCTGAACGGCCGGGGCGGCCTGGTCGCCGAGGGCACCGTGGACCTGTGCGACGCGCGGGTGGGCGGCGGCGTGCTCTTCGAGGGCGCCTCACTCGGCGTCGAGCACGGAACCGCGCTGCGGGCCCACGGCATAGACGTGGGCGCCGAGTTCAACTGCTGCGACGGCTTCACCGCCCGCGGCAGACTCGCCCTCAGCAACATCACCGTCCGCAGCAAGGTGTCCTTCGCTGACGCCCGCATCGACGTCCCGGCCGGCCGCCCCGCCCTCACCAGCCGCCGCTCCACCGCCTCCGAACTCACCCTGAGCCTCGCCCCGCCCGCGCGGGGCACCGTCGATCTCAGCCACACCCGGGTCACCGTGCTGCGCGGCACCCCCGACGGCTGGCCCGAAGGGGTGCGCATGGAGGGCGTGGTCTACGAGAGCCTGCTGCCCCAACTACCCGCCCGGGGAAGGCTTCCACTGCTGGCGCGCGACCCGCAGGGGTTCACCCCGCAGCCCTACGAGCAGCTCGCCTCCGTGTACCGGCAGCACGGCCACGACGCCGACGCCCGCACGGTGCAACTGGCCAAGCAGACCCGGCTGCGCGCCGGCCTGCCCTGGCCGGGGCGGGTCTGGAGCCGGCTCCAGGACGTGACGGTCGGCTACGGCTACCGGCCGATGCGCGCGGTATGGTGGCTGGCCGCGATCATGGTCAGCGGCACCCTGCTGTTCTCCCGGTGGCCGCCCCAGCCCCTCGACCCGGACCGGCCACCCCGCTTCCAGCCCGCCGTCTACACCCTGGACCTGCTCCTGCCGCTCGTGGACTTCGGGCAGGAACGGGCGTTCAGCCCGGACGGCGCCCTCCAGTGGCCGGCCGTGCTGCTGATCTGCCTGGGCTGGCTGCTCGCCACCACGGCCGCCGCCGGCGCCAACCGCATCCTGCGCCGCGCGTGAGCACCGGGTGCCCCCCCACGAGCGGGGTCGGTCGCCCGGCGCGCCGAGGAGGACCCGTCCGGGGGACGCGTCCGCGGCGTCGGCGCGTACCGACCTGACGACATGTCAATACACATACGGGGCAAGACTGTCGGCGGCCGACTGATCCCGTCCGGCGGGGGGTACCCGGGGAGCGTGTGGCAGCAGGTGGCGCCGCCGCCCGCGCCCGACCGTACGGAGGAACCATGGGACTGGTAGTGACAGGCGTCGTGGTGCTGGACTGTGCCGAGCCGGAGAAGCTCGCCACCTTCTACAAGGAACTGCTGGACGCCGAGGAGACCGACGCGAGCGCGAACCGGGTGGAGATCAAGGCCCCCGACGGACTGCGCCTGGCGTTCCGCCGCGATGTGATGGCGACGCCGCCGAGCTGGCCGCGCCCCGAGAACTCGCTCCAGGCCCACCTGGACTTCCACGTCAACGACCTCGACGAGGTGGAGCGCCGGGTCGTGGGCCTCGGCGGGCGCCCCCTGGAGACGAAGGACGCCTCCGGTCCGTACGAGGAGCGCGGGTACGCCGATCCGGCCGGGCACTCCTTCACCCTGCGGCTCGTCCCCGCCACGGCCCCCAAGCAGGGCTGAGAGCCGGCGGCGGTCCCAGGATCGGACCGCCGCCGGACGGCACCGGCACCGGAGTGCCGGGTGCCCGTGCGCCGGCCGGTCTCAGTCCCGGCCGCTCTTGTCGTCGGTCGGCCAGACGCCCGTGGAGCGCTCGATGGCCTTCGCGCCCGTACGGTCCACCGCGCTGCGGACGACGGCGAAGATGGCGCCCTGCACCGCCGCGGCGAGCAGCACCTCGCCCCAGCCGCGGTCCTTGTCGAGGGCGTCCGGCGCGTTGTCCTCGTGGCGGATGGCCTTCCAGGTGGCCTGGAACGCCATGCCCGCCAGCGCACCGCCCGCCCAGCCGAGCACGAACCCGACGGGCTTGTAGGCGAGGGGGAGCGTCTTCTTCTTCGTCTTCTTCGACATGTGGTTCTCCTTGTTGCCTCTCGGTCGGCCTCCGGGGTGTCGCCGGACACTTGGCGTGTGTCCCTATCCGCGGCGAATACGCAGGCCGGAGTCGGTCGACGCGGTCACAGGTGATCAGGGCCGCCCCTGTGCGGGCACCTCCTCACCCTCGGGCACCGGGCCCGGTGGCGTCCCGTCGCCGAACGGACGGCCGCCGAGTTCCTCGCGGTGATGCGGTGTCAGCCAGCCGCCCAGGTCCGGGCCCAGCGGGACGATCCCGGTCGGATTGATGCCGGTGTGGACCTGGTGGTAGTGCCGCTTGACGTGGTCGAAGTCGACCGTGTCGCCGAACCCCGGCGTCTGGTACAGATCGCGGGCGTACGCCCACAGCACCCGGTCCTCGGCGAGCTTCCAGCGGTTGCACTTGAAGTGGCCGTGGTAGACCGCGTCGAAGCGGACCAGCGTCGTGAACAGCCGGATGTCCGCCTCCGTGATGGTCTCCCCGACGAGGTAGCGCCGTTCGGCGAGCCGCCGTGACAGCGACTCCAGCCGCCGGAAGACACCCGCGCACGCTTCCTCGTACTGCTCCTGCCGGTTCGCGAAGCCCGCCCGGTACACCCCGTTGTTCACGTCCTCGTAGACGCCCGCCATGACCTCGTCGATCTCGTCGCGCAGCGCCGCCGGATACAGGTCCGGCGCACCCTCGCGGTGCAGGTCCGTCCACTCGGTGGCGAAGTCCAGGGTGAGCCGCTGGTAGTCGTTGGTCACCAGCCTGCCGCTGGGCACGTCCACGAGCGCGGGCACGCTCACTCCGCCCGGGTGGTCCTTCTCCCGGGCCTCGTAGGCCTCGCTCAGGAAACGGATGCCGAGGACGGGATCGCGGCCGTCCGGGTCCAGCGTGAACCGCCAGCTCCGGTCGTCCTGGATCGGGTCCACCACGGCGAGGGACACCGCGTCCTCCAGCCCGAGGAGGCGCCGTGAGACCAGCGCGCGGCTCGCCCAGGGGCACGCCCGGCTCGCGACCAGCCGGTAGCGCCCCGCCTCGACCGGCCAGCCGTCCCGCCCGTCGGCGGTGACCCGGTCCGCGAAGTGACTGCCGGAGCGCCTGAACTCCTTCGTGCCGTAGTCGGCGTTCGCCATCGCGCCTCTCCTCTCCGCCCGCCGCCGTCCGCGTGAGCCCTCGGTGGAGGGGTTCCCCGATTTCCGCCGACGCCACTGTGTGAGGGGAGCGGGCTCGGGCATCCGGGGCCTGTGGCAAACGACTCGACGAACCGACCGACCAGCTCCGACCGCAAGACGCGCGTCACCGTCCTGGTCGCGCTCGGCGCCAATCTCCTGATCGCCGTCGCCAAGGCGGTGGGCGGTCTGGTCTCCGGTTCGCCCGCGCTGCTCTCCGAGGCGGCGCACTCCGTCGCCGACAGCCTGAACGAGGTGTTCCTGCTGGCGGCGCTTCGGCGCAGCCGGCGCCCCGCCGACCGGCGCCACCCGTTCGGGTACGGCAAGGAGCGGTTCTTCTGGTCCCTGCTCGCGGCCGTCGGGATCTTCGTGATGGGCGGCTGCTTCTCGGTCTTCCAGGGCGTCGAGGCACTCAGGAACGGGGCCGAGGAGTCGTTCTCCGGCTATGTGACGGGCCTGGTGGTCCTCGGCGTGGCCCTGGTGGCGGAGGGCGCCTCCCTGGTGCGGGCACTGCTCCAGGTGCGCGGGGAGGGCGGCGGGCTGCGCGACCCCGCCCTGCGCACGGTCGTCGCCGAGGACGGCACCGCGGTCCTCGGCGTCAGCTTCGCGATCGTCGGCATGGTGCTGCACATGGTCACCGGGCAGGTCGTGTGGGAGGCCGCCGCCTCGCTGGCCATCGGGGCGCTGCTCGTCTGCGTCGCCTACTGGCTGGGTCGTGACGCGCGTGCCCAGCTCGTCGGGGAGGCCGCCGACGAGGAGCTCAGCGACCGGATCCGCGCCGTGCTGAACGCCCAGCCCGAGATCGACAGCGTGGAGGCGCTGCTGACCATGAAGATGGGCCTGGACTCCACTCTGGTGGCCGCCCGCGTCGACCTGGTCCCCGGCCTCGACAGCGAGGAGGTGGAGGACGTCGCCGTCCGCATCAAGCGCTCCGTCGCCCGGCTGGTGCCGGAGGCGGACCAGATCTTCCTCGACGTCACGGACGCGCGTGCCGCCCGGGAGGCCGCACGGCGGGGTGCGGAAAGCCCCGCCGCGACGGGGGAGCGCGGCGGGACCTGACGTCCGGATGCCGCCGGAGGGCGGGGGAACATGCGGCCCCCGATCCCGGCGCTCTCCGCACGCCCTCGAAGGCCGGTCCGCCGCCTCGTACGGTCCCGGCGGTGACCCGTGCCGAGCGGTGCTCGTACGGGTCACTCAGGTGCGGGTGACGGAATCAGCCGGTCGGCTCCAGCACGAAGAGCGGGATCTCGCGTTCCGTCTGCTTCTGGTAGTCGGCGTACGGCGGGTAGGCGGCGACCGCGCGCTCCCACCAGGCCGCCTTCTCCTCACCGGTGACCTCACGCGCGGTCAGGTCGTGGACGTCGGGGCCGTCCTGGAGTGACACGTGCGGGTCGGCCTTCAGGTTGAAATACCAGACCGGGTGCTTGGGCGCGCCGCCCTGGGACGCGACCACCGCGTAGCGCCCTTCGTGCTCCACCCGCATCAGCGGGGTCTTGCGGATCTTGCCGCTCTTGGCACCCCGGCTGGCGAGGACGATGACGGGGAGGCCCGTGTTGCCGAGCGTCGTCCCCTTGGTGCCGCCGGAGCTCTCGTACAACTCCACCTGGTCGCGCACCCATTGTTCCGGGCTGGGTTCGTACTCGCCCTCAAGAGGCATGTCTTCCGTCCCATCGTCGCGTTGTACTGGTGTCGTCCAGTCAAGATTCAACACCGGTTCGCGCGCAAATCAACCAGGCCCCTACCTCAGGGGTAATCGACGGTGTCGGCCGGACGGGGCACGGTGGGCCCGTAGTACGCCGCCGGCCCCCGGGCCGGCACCGGTACAGATCAGGGAGTCCGTTCATGTCCGCAGCAGCCGACCGCACCGCCGCCACCCGCAGCCTGGTCGAGGAACTGCTGCGCCGGATCGGCGAGGCCGATCCCGAGCGGATCGCCGAGCTGTACGCCGAACGGGGTGACTGGAAGCTGAGCTGGCCCGAAGACGAGCACGGGCGGTCCGCGACGCCCTGGATCCGCCACCGTTCCACGCGCGCCGACGCCGCGGCCCACTATCGGGAGCTGACCGCGCACCACGTGCCGGGCCGGGCGGCCACCGCGATCGAGCGTGTTCTCGTGGACGGCGGCGACGCGGTCGTGCTCGGCGAGATCCGCCAGACGGCGGCGGCCACCGGACGGGACTACCAAGCCAGGTTCGCTCTGCATCTCACCGTCACGGACGGGCTGGTCACCCGGCACCACGTGTACGAGGACAGCCTCTCCGTGGCCCGCGCCTTCGAGCCGGACCGGCCCGCCGGCCATGCCCCCGGACGGCCCTGAGCGCGGCCCGGACGCCGTCGCCGGCGCCGGGCCGGGGCGGATCCGGACAACGTCGGCGCGACGCGCCGTCCGGATCATGTCCCATTGCTCTCTGGTGGGCGCCGGTTCCGCCGTGTAGCGTCGCTGCCAGATGTCGTGGTTCGCCGTACCTGCCCGCGCTCCGGCGCGGGCGCTTTGCTGTGCGGTCGACCAGGTCGATCACCTCTGGGGCCCGCGCGGTGCGGGTCCCGATCTCAACCGGAGGGCACAGCATGGCCAGCGGAACCGTCAAGTGGTTCAACGCCGAAAAGGGCTTCGGCTTCATCGCGCAGGACGGCGGCGGACCGGACGTCTTCGCGCACTACTCCAACATCAACGCGAGCGGCTTCCGTGAGCTCCAGGAAGGCCAGGCGGTGACCTTCGACGTCACCCAGGGCCAGAAGGGCCCGCAGGCGGAGAACATCACCCCCGCCTGACCCCTGCACGAACCGGTCCCGGCCCTCGGGCCGGGCCGGTTCGACCCGGTCCCGGCCCAGGCCGGGACCGCTCGGCGGCACAGGGTTCTCCCCGCCGAGCGCGTGGACGCCTCCGCGCTCCCCACGCCCTCAGCCTTCCTCCGCGCCCGCCTCGGCGTCGTCCAGGCCGATCTCGACCTCTTCGCGCCGGTCCGCGATTCGCGCCCTACCGGCAGGCGTTCAGCAGTACCCGGGCAGCCTCACGGGCGTGCACGGCGGGCGCCGGGCTCCTTTCGACCCCCGCGGTGACCATGGCGCCCTCGGCGAGCAGGTACACCTGTCCGGCGACGGACGCCGGCCGGCCCGCGTCGGCCACCAGTTCCGTCAGCCAGCCCTTGAACGCCTGCTTGTGCGCCCGCACCTGAGCGGCCACCCGGGGTGAGGTGGCGCCGAGTTCGCCGTACGAGTTGATCCAGGCGCAGCCGCGGAACCCGGGTTCGGCGAACCATTCCTCCAGCCAGTCGAAGACCGCGAGGACACGCTCCGCCGGGTCCTCCCGCCGCTCGACGTACTCGGCCAGGTGCCGCCGCCAGCGGACGTCACGCCGCTCCAGGTACGCCTCGACCAGCAGCTCCTTGGACGGGAACAACTGGTACAGCCGCTTCAGCGAGACGCCGGAGGCGCCGCGTACGTCGTCCATGCCGACGGCCTGGACACCGCGCCCGTAGAACAGCTCCTCCGCCGCGTCCAGGGCCTGGGTCCGCGCGAGGGCCAGGGCTTGGTCACGGGCCGCCGTGCTGTCCATCCGAAGTCCGCTCCTTGACGTGAGAACCAGCGTTCTCTTACGTTAGCAGCCACCTGGAGAACGGACGTTCTCTTGCATCGCGGGCTGCCGCGCCCCACCCGAGGAGGACGCCATGAGCGACCGTCCACCCCTTCCGCCCTTCACCCGCGAGACGGCCGCCCGAAAGGTCCGGGCGGCCGAGGACGCCTGGAACACCCGCGACCCGCACCGGGTCTCCCTCGCGTACTCGCGGGACTCTGTCTGGCGCAACCGCGACACGTTTGTGCGGGGCCGGGACGAGATCGTCGCCTTCCTCACCGCCAAGTGGGCGCGGGAGCACGAGTACGCGCTGCGCAAGGACCTCTGGGCCTTCGACGGCGACCGGATCGCCGTCCGCTTCCAGTACGAGTGCCGGGACGCGGACGGCCGGTGGTGGCGCTCGTACGGCAACGAGCTCTGGGAGTTCGACGAGCACGGCCTGATGACGCGCCGCGAGGCGAGCATCGACGACGTCCGGATCGAGGAGGGCGAGCGCCGGATCAGGGGCCCGCGCCCCGAGTCGGAACAAGGGGACACCCTGCCCCTGCGTTGAGGCCGGGATCGACCCCACGCGACGCCGACCGGATCCGGACGGCGGGGCCCGGGTCATTAGGGTGCTCGGGTGAGCGAACGCGCCGAGAAGCCCTTCCTGTACGTCGTCGTCTGCGCCGCCGGTGTCGCCGCGGACGTCGGCACGCTGATCACCGCCGCCCTGCCGGACTGGGAGGTCGGCGTCATCGCCACCCCGCAGGCGGTCGGCTTCTTCGACACGGCGGAGGCCGAGAAGCGGACCGGCCGCCCGATCCGCTCCGCCTGGCGCTCGCCCGGCGATCCCCGCCCGTTCCCGGCGCCCGACGCGGTCGCCGTGGCGCCGGCCACGTTCAACACGGTCAACAAGTGGGCCGCCGGCACAGCCGACACGCTGGCCCTGGGAACCCTGTGCGAGGCGTACGGCCTCGGCGTCCCGACGGCGGTACTGCCCTGCGTCAACGAGGCGCTGGCCGCCCACCCCGCCTACCGCGCGAGCGTCGAGCGGCTCGGCGGCATGGGTGTCCGGTTCGGCGACCCGTACGACGGTGCGCCGGGGCCGGACGGCGGACGCGGCGAGTTCCGCTGGGAGCGGGTGCTCGACCTGCTCGCCCGTCCCGCCTGAGCCCGACGCGGCGGCGGACCGTCAGTCCGTGCAGGTGAGCGTGGGCCCGACGAGCATGCCGCCGGTGTACACGGCCTGGCCCTCCGGCATCCAGTAGCCCAGCTTGGAGACCACGGTGGAGCAGGACTCCGGCACGGCGACGTGGACGACGACGGTGTCGGGCCGGCCCGGCTGGAGCTCGGTGAGCGCGCAGTCCAGGGCGTGCGTGCTGCGCTTCGTGGACGGATGGCGGCCGGTCAGCGGATTGACGCAGCGCGGGTCCGACGTCGTCAGTTCCACCCCGGATCCCTCCTCGCCGATGAGCCCGAACCGGGCGCTGCCGTCCCCCTGCTCGCTCTCCCGCGCGACGGTGTAGGTCACGGTCGTCGCGGAACCCGCGCGCAGCGAGTCCCGGTCGACGTCGATGCGGTGCGTGGGCGCGGCCTTCGGCCCGGACAGGGTCAGCGTGGCGTGCACCCGGCCGCGCAGGTCGACACCCGTGGGCACCGAGCGGACGTGCACCTCGCCGCTGATGTCGTAGGTGCCGGGCCCCGGGTACTCGCGTCCGCCGGGCAGTGTCCCGGAGGCCACGGTCTCGCCCGCGCGCCGCGCCGTCCAACTGCCCGAGGTCGTACAGGCGTACGCGACGGACGTGCCCGCCCGCGTGCAGGTGGCCGGGGCCGACACCGACATGGTCGGGCCGCCGCTGCTCGCGCACAGGTTCACGGCGGCCCGCTGCCCGTTCTCGCCCTTCAGGATGCCCGCCTGGGCGCACAGGGTGGCGGGTGCGGAAGCGCCGGGGCCGGGGGCGGGGGAGGGGGCGCGCCGCTCGGCGCTCGCGGCGGGCTCTCCCACGACGCCCCATCCGACGGCGGCGGCCAGCAGGGCCGCCGCCGTGAGGGTCCGGGACGTCCTGCGGACGGTGGGGGGTGTCGGCACGGTTCTTCCTCCCGCACGGCTGTGACCGGCGGGTCCGCCGGTCGCGTGCGTCGAGGATGCGCGCCAGGCCGTCCCGAGCCGCCGCTCCCACGCCGGACGGTCACCTGCCGGCACGAAGGACCGGCACCCGTCCGAGGCACCCGGGCCACGGACGGGACGTAACGGTCGACCCGGCTCGGCGACGGTCAGGGCGAGCCGTCCCGGGGCTCACACCCGGGCCCGGGCGGGACGTGCCGGGCGGCCATGTTCTGCGACGGCCACGGCACCTCCCGGGCTCGTATCCGGGCCCGGACGGACGTGCCGGTCGGTCACGTTCGGCGACGGCCGTGGCGCGTCCCCGGGCTCGGCCCGGGCCCGGTCAGGACGTGCCCGAGGGTCCGGTTCGGCGACGGCCCGGAGCGTCCCCGGACTCGAACCCGGACGGGACATGCCTGTCGGCCCGCTTCCGCGACGGCCACGGCGAGCGGTCCCCGGGCTCGGCCAACCCGTCAGCGGGTCCGGCGGACGTAGTCCTCGTCGGCCGGTGTGGACACGAGGACGTCCCTGCGGACGATGCTCAGGCGGCCGCCGAACCCGGAGCGCGCCTTGCGCAGGCCGCTGTCGGTGTACTCGATGTCGAGCACCCGGTCCCGGAACGCCTTCGCGTAGACCCCGCACTCGTCGTACTCGCCGCACTCCTCCGACACGGCGAAGTCGAGCCCGGCCGCCTTTCTGCGCCCGGCCAGCTCCGGCGTGTTCTTCTGGCCGACGGCCAGGTGCCGGGCGTGGGCGTGCGCCGAGAGGAGCCTGGCGAACGCGACGGCGTCGTCGGCGGTCAGCAGGTGCCGGGAGCGGGTGTAGCTGTCGTAGTTGTCGGGCTCGACCGCGTCGAAGCCCTTGGCGGCGCAGCCGTCGATCCAGCGGGCGACCCGCGCGGCCACCCGCTCGCGCTTGGCCGGGGTGCCGATGTCGAGCAGTGCCTCGTTCCAGTCGCGGTCCACGACGACCTCGCCGTCGGCGTCGCGCAGCAGCAGGTCGGCGGGCCACGTGTCGCGTTCCGCCGGCTGCGCCTGGAAGGCGTTGACGTAACAGACGTTGTAGAGGCCGCGCGCGGGCGTCGCCGAGCGGTCGCGGCTGACGACGCGCACGCCGGCCGGCGGGGGATAGGCGCCGCCGATCTGGTAGTCGAAGCCCGCGCCGAGCGGCGGCAGGCGCACCCCGGTCCGCGACGACGGCGCCTGCTTCGGGCTGTCGTGGTCGTCCGGGGTCGTCCCGGCCGTGGCCGCGCCGTCCCGGGCGCCGGCCCGGTTCTTGCCGGTCCCGTCGGACCCGGATCCGCATCCCGCGAGCGCGGTCAGGACGGCCAGGGCCGCGGCGACGGTCCGCAGGGGCCGGGAACGGCCCGCACGCGTGACGGACATGTCCGCTCCATCGATTGCGAGTACGACCCCGCCTCGGACGCGTCCGCGGTCCTGGCGACTGTGGCCGGGCTTGGACCGTGTCCGCTACCGGCTGGGCGCACCTCTGCGTGCCGGGTTCCACCACGGCACGTCAAAGATCCAAGCGCGCCGGGGCGCCGCGAGTCAAGCGGCCCCCCGCGCCGCGGAATCAGGTCACGCGACAGAAGCACCGCGACGGCCGGTGCCCGATGCTGGCCGGTGCGCACGTCGGAGCAGCCGGGCACCACGGGAGAGCAGGCACGCATGCCCATCGGGATCATCGGCGCGGGAGCCGTCGGGCAGGCCCTCGCCGCCCGCTTCCTGGCCGCCGGGGAGCGGGTCGTCGTCAGCGACAGCCGGGGCCCGGAGCGGTCGCGGGCGCTGGCCGGCGCCCTCGGACCCGGAGCGACGGCCGCGACGGTGGAGGCGGCGGCCGTCGAGGAGATCGTCGTGCTCGCCGTGCCCTGGGAGCGGCTGCGGGAGGCGGTGCGGGCCGCCGAGTCGTCGGACTGGCAGGAGCGGATCGTCGTCGACACCGTCAACCCGCTGTGCCCCGACCACACGCCGGCCGAGCTCGGCGGGCGCCCGTCCAGCGAGGTCGTGGCCGGTCTGCTGCCCGGTGCGCGCCTGGTCAAGGCGTTCAACACGCTGCCGCCCGCCCTGCTCGGCGCCGACCCGCGCACCCCCGCCGGACGCCGTGTGATCTTCCTCTCCGGGAACCACCCGGGGGCCAACGGCCGCATCGCCGGCCTCGTGCGGCGGGCGGGCTGGGCGGCGGTGGACCTCGGGCCGCTGGCGGCCGGCGGGCGGCTCCAGCAGTTCCCGGGAGGCCCGCTGGCGACGCTGGAACTCATTCTGAGGCCCGGCGCGGAGGCCTTATTGTCATGACATGAGGAACGACCGCGGCGCACCGGCCGTGCACGACCACGGGGGCGAGGGCCCGCCCCTGCTCCTGCTGCACGGCGCGGGACGCACCCTCGCCGACTGGGCGGCCGTCGCGCCGATGCTCGTGCACCGCCACCGGGTGCTCGCCGTGGATCTGCGCGGACACGGTCTCTCCCCGTCCGGCGCCTGGGGTGTCCCGGAGGTGCTCGGTCACCTCGAAGGCGTCCTGAAGGAGTACGGCGTACCGGACGCGCTGCCCGTCGGGCACTGCGTCGGCGGTGTGATCGCCGTCCTGTACGCGCTGGAGCACCCCGACCTCACGCCGGGCGCCGTGAACCTGGACGGGTTCGGGTGGGAACGCCCGGGCCAGGACGGGGACCCCGGGTACGGGGGAGATCCGGCGGCCGCCCTGTCCGGACGTCCGCTGCCGGCCGACGGGCTCAAGGAACTGCTCGCCCTCCAGCGCACCCTGTCGGAGCGGCTCGGCATCCCGTACGAACTGCTGGAGGCCGGCGTCCTGCGCGCGACCCACGACCGGCCCGACGGACGGCTGGAGTTGCGGCCCGAGCGCGCGCGGGCGCGGGAGATGCGCGAAGCGGTCGGCTCGCTCGACCTCTTCGGCCTCCTGCGGCGGACGACGCGGCCCGTGCTGCTCGGCCGTGCGCTGCGGCCCGCGCCCCGGATCCCCGGCATGGACTGGTCGTGCGGGCCGACGGCCGCCGGTGCGAAGGACCTCGACCGGGAACTCGCCGAACTGGCCCAGTACGGAGCCGGGGTGACGGTCACCGGGATCGACGCCACCCACGCCATGCTGCTGGAGAGCCCCAGGGCGGTCGCCGACGCCATCCTCCGGTTCGCCGCATGACGCCGCCCGTCGGAGACGAGTGGATCGTCGGCCGCGAGGACGAACTGGCGCTGCTCGCGGGGCTGGTGGACGATCCGTCGGCCCAGGTCCTGCTGGTCACCGGTGGCCCAGGGCTCGGCAAGAGCGTGCTGCTGGACGCCACCGCCCGCCTGGCCCGGCGCGCCGGAGCGCGGGTGCTGCGCTGCCGGGGCTGCGAGGGCGAGTCGGAGCTGCCGTTCGCCGGACTCCACCAGCTGCTGCGCCCGGTCCTCGACCTGGCCGACGGGCTCCCCGCACGCCAACGCGCGGCGCTGCTCGGCGTGTTCGGGATCGAGGAGGGAGCCGAGCCCGCCGACCCGCTGCTGACCGCGCTGGGCGCCCTGACCCTGCTCTCCGACGCGGCGCACGGCGGGCCGCTGCTCCTGGTGGCCGACGACGCCCACTGGCTGGACGTGGGCACGCTCGACGTCCTCGCCTTCGTCGCCCGGCGCCTCGAAGGCGAACCGCTCACCCTGCTCGTCGCGGCGCGTGAGGGCTGCGTACCCGCGCCGTTCGCCCGCGAGGCCCGGACGCTGGCGGTCGAGCCGCTGGAGCCCGCGGCGGCGGGCCGGCTCCTCGACGTCCAGCCCCGGCCGCCGGTCGGGCGCGCCCGCTCCCGCATCCTGGAACAGGCCGCGGGCGTGCCGCTCGCGCTGGTGGAGCTGGCCCGCGCCGCCGGACGCGACCCGGCCGCCGCACAGGACGGCACGCTGCCGCTCACCGCCCGGCTGGAGGAGATCTTCGCCGCGGACCTGCCCCGACTGCCCGGCCCCACCCGGCAGTTGCTGCTCCTCGCCGCGGCCGCCGAGACGGCCGAGCTGCCGGTCATCCTGTCCGCCGCCGCGACGAACGACCCGGCCCGCCCGGCCGGCCCCGGCGACTGGCTGCCCGCCGAACGGGCCGGACTGGTCCGCATCGCCGACGGGCACATCCGCTTCCGCCACCCCCTGATCCGCTCCGCCGTCTACCAGGCCGCGAGCTACGCCGAACGCCACGCCGCGCACCGGGCGCTGGCCGACGTGCTCCACGGCGAACCCGACCGCCGCGCCTGGCACCGCGCCGCCGCCGTCTCGGGCGTCGACGAGGAGGTGGCCCGGGAGCTGGTGGACAGCGCCTCGCGCGCCCGACGCCGGGGCGGCTACGCGGCGGCGGCCACCGCGCTCGAACGGGCGGCGCTGCTCACCCCCGACCCCGCCGTGCGCGCGCGGCGCCTGGTCCGGGCGGCGACCATGGCGATGTACGCCGGGCACCCCCGCTGGGTCGGCCAGATCGCCTCCCGCGTCGCGGCGATCGCCGAGGACCCGGCCGTGCTGGCCGAGGCGTCCCTCCGGGCGGGCTGGGCTCTCGCCGTGACCACCCAGTTCGAGGGCTCGCTCGGCTTCCTGCTGCCGGTCGCCGAGGCCGCCGTCGAGACGAACCCCGGGCTCGCCCTGGACGCCCTGAGCACCGCGACCACCCCCGCCTACAACGCCGGGGACTTCACGCACCGCGAGAAGATCCTGCGGACCGCCGAGCGGGTGCCTCACCAGCGCGACGAGACGGGCCGGCTGTGGATACTGGCCGGCTGCGACCCGCTGGGGCACCGGGTCCAGGCCCTGTCGATGCTCCGCGGCACGGCCTGGACCGAGCCGGCGGCGGAGTCCGGCCCCGGCGGGTCCGACGAGCGGCTGTCCCGGCTGACCGCCGCCGGCGCCGCCGCCTGGATCCTCGACGAGACGGCCGAGGCGATACGCCTGCTCGGCGCCGCCCTGGAACACCTGCGGCGCTCCCCGACCGCCGGTGCCAACGCGACCGTCGCCCAGGCCCTCGCCCTCGCCCTGTACGAGAACGGCTCGTGGGCCGCGTGCCAGGAAGCCGTCGACGAGGCGTACCGCACCGCCGCCGAGGCCGGCCTGGAGAACGTGGCCGTCGGCTCGCCCGTCCTCGGGGCCACCCTGCTCGCCCTGCGCGGCGACACCGAGCAGGCGCGCGCCGCCGTGCAGCGCGCCGCACACGGCATCGACCTGCCCAACTGCCGCAGTCTGCAAGTGCGGGCGCACTACGCGCTGGGCGCCGCGGCGCTCGCCGAAGGCGATCATCCGGCGGCCTACGACCGCTTCCGGGCCGTCTACACCCAGGACCCGGAACCCGAACCCCTGCACTACCACGCCTCCGACTACCACCTGGCCGATCTCGCGGCGGCCGCCGTGCGCACGGGACGGGCCGAGGACGCGCGGCGCGTCCTCGGCGCCGTCCGCCGGCGGCTCGCGGGGGCCGGCGGGGTGTCCGTGCGGCTCGACGCGATCGTGCACCGGGCGAGCGCGCTCCTGGCCGGACCGGACGACGCCGAACGGCACTTCCTGGCCGCCCTCGCCGACCCGGAGGGCGACCAATGGCCCTTCGAACGCGCGCAGGTCCGCCTCGACTACGCGGAATGGCTGCGCCGCAGACGACGCTCGGTGGAGGCGCGCCCGCTGCTCACCGCGGCGCTCGACGTCTTCGACCGGCTCGGTGCCCGCCCCTGGCGGGAACGCGCCCTCGCGGAGCTGCGCGCGGCCGGCGTCACGCCCGGCACGCCGCCGGCCGCCGACGCGCTGGCCGAACTCACCCCGCAGCAGGTGCAGATCGCCCGGCTCGCCGCCACCGGCCTCACCAATCGCGAGATCGGCGAGCGCATCTTCCTCTCGCCCCGCACGGTCGGTTTCCACCTCTACCGGATCTTTCCCAAGCTCGGCATCACCTCGCGGGCCCAACTCCGCGACGTGCTCGGGGAGTAGTCCGCGCCGGGCGGGAACAGGAAGGGACGGAGAGGGGAAATTGCCCGTTCGAGGCGCTTGCTGACAACGCGTCAATTCGCGCGTGCCGAAGAGAGTCGCGAAAGTTTCGGGATGTCTTGTTCCGTCTCGGTGACCTGTGCAAAGGTGTGCCGTGCCTGACGGGGCGCGGCCGATTTCGTTTCCCCCTGCACGCTTTTGCGTTTCTGGTGACCCCCTGTCGCGGAACTCCGGTACGGACTGTTCGCCGCGCGGGCTTCGGGAGGAAAGTGCACGTGAATGACATCCCTCCGCCGAATTCCTCCGCCCCCGGCCGAGCATCCGAGCCGACGGACGAACAACTCGCCTCCGAACTGAAGAGGCACTCGGGAAAAGGACCCACGCATCAGCCCGTCGGAGAACTCCTCAGCCGCCACTGGGAAGCCGCCTACTCGTACGCGCTCCTGTGCGCGAACGGCCCTCATCCCGCCGGGATGCTGACCACCACCGCGTTCACCCGGCTCTTCGAGGAGACCCTGCGCGGGAGCGGTCCGACGGCGGCCTGGCGGCCCGAAGCCCTCGTCGCCGTACGGCGCATCGCCGCGGAATGGGACACGGACCACCGCCGGGAACTGCTCCACCCCGCCCTCCTTTCCACCGCCGAGGACGGTGAACCCGCCGCGAACCGGCTCCTGCCCCACGCGACGGGACGTCTGGTCTCCCGGGCCTTCCAGCGTCTCGGCGCGCCCGCCCGCTGCCTGCTCTGGCACGCGGACGTCGAGGCCGAGCACCTGGACGGTCCCGCCGCGCTGCTGGGACTGAGCACCGAGGACGCCGCCGTGAAGCTGGAGCGGGCCCGCTCGCTGCTGCGCGCGGGCTGTCTCGACGTCCACCGCGAACTGGCCCCCGACCAGGAGTGCCGCCGCTACAGCCGGCTGCTGGACGTGTCCCTGCGCCGCGACGACGACGTCCTCGACCCCGACCTGAGCGAGCACCTGAGCACCTGCCGGCACTGCGGGGAGGCCGCAGGGCAGCTCGACCACCGTGACGGGCGGCTCGCCACCCTGCTGGCCGAGGCGGTACTCGGCTGGGGTGCGCGGGACTACCTGGACTCCCGGCCCGGGCGGACCGACGGGGAGCCCGGCGAGGAGCGGCCGGCGGGACCCCCGAGGGCTCAGGCGGGCGGGGTGCGGGGCGGTGAGCCGTTCACCGGCACCGCGACCCGGGCCCCGGTCACCGCGAAGACGTCTCGCGCCCGGTCCGCCGCCCCGCCGGCGCCCGCCCGGCCGCCGCGCGCCGGGTCCCGCACGGCGACGCTGCGCGCGCACCGGCGCGCACGCCACCGCAGGCGTCTCGCCCTCGCCGTCCTGACGGTGGGCGTCTGCGTCCTCGTACCGCTCGCCGTGTGGGCGGCCTCCGGGGACGGCGCCGACGGCGGCGGACGCCCGGCCGGAGGGAACGGCCCCGGCACGGAGTCCGCGCCCGACGCCCCGCCCGCCTGGGTGAGCACCGCGGACGGCGGTCCCGTCGGCACGCTGCGGGGCCGGCTCCGCAACACCGCGAGCGGACTGTGCGTCGGCCTGGACCGCGGGACGCCGGCGGCGGGCGCCGAGGCCGTCCTGCTCCCGTGCGCCGCGGCCGCGAACCAGCAGTGGGTGTACGAGACCGACGGGCTGCTGCGCAGCCGGACCGCCCCCGAACTGTGCCTCGACTCCCACCTCGGCCACTCCGTCGTGCTCGGCAGGTGCACCGGGGCCGGGAGGCCGGGGACCAGGAACGTGCGCTACGACTTCACCCTGCAGGGCACCCTCGTCCCCCGGTGGAACCAGGATCTCGCGCTCACGCCCGCCTCCTCGCGGGACGGCGCCGCGCTGGTCCTCAAGCCCCGTGCGGACGAGTCCGCCGTGCAGCGCTGGCTGACCGACACCTCGGCGGACCGGCTGCGGCTGGAGTCGGTCGACTGGGACTCCGCGGACCGCCCGGCGCCACCGGAGGACAGCAGTCCGAAGCCTTCCGCGCCCCCGTCCCGGACGGCCACGCCCGCCCCCACCGCGGCCCCGTCCACCGGGACGTCCGGCGGTTCCGGCCGGGACACGTGCTCGTGGTTCACCTGCGGGGGAGACGGGCACGGCTGGTGGGACCGGGGCGGCCGGGGGCACCGGCACTGACCGGCTTCAGGCGGGCGGCGGCGGCAGCGTCGTGACGTCCGGCGCCGTTTCCGGCCAGACCAGCAGCACCGGACAGGGCGCGTGGTCGACGACGAAACGTCCGGCCGGGCCGAGGCTGTGCGGGCCCAGTCGCGCACGGTCGCCGTCGCGGGCGAGGACGAGCAGGTCGGCGCCCCGGGCCGCGTCGACCACCTCGCGCTCGGCGTGCCCGGTGCGCTCCAGCCGGGTGCAGGGACCGCCGAGCCGCTCCGCCGCGGCGTCCAGGAGCCGGGCCGCCGACACCGTGCCCAGGTCCTCCAGGCGGTTACCGGGGTCGCGTTCCGGATGGCCGCGGCCGAGCAGGCCCGCGAAGGCGCCGTGCGCGAGAGCCGGTACGTCCGGCTCGCTGACGTGCAGCAGGACCACGTCCGCGGACCGCGGGGCGTGGGCGCGCACGGCGTCGACGGACGCGGGCCAGGTCCCCTCGACGAGCCAGGCGATCACCCGCATGTCCATCAGCCTCCGAAGACCAGCAGTCCCGTCCACAGTGCCGCCACGGCCGGGACCAGCGCGGCCGGCACGGTGATCAGACCGAGCCGGGTGAACTCGCCGAGACCGACGCCGTGGTCGTGCTCGTGCACGATACGCCGCCACAGCAGGGTCGCCAGGGATCCCGCGTAGGTCAGGTTCGGCCCGATGTTGACGCCCAGCAGCACCGCCAGCACGGCGCCCGGACCGGACGCGGCGGTCAGCGGCAGCAGCACGAGGACCGCGGGCAGGTTGTTGATCAGGTTGGCGAGGACGGCGGCCAGGGCGGCGATGCCGAGGAGGGCGAGGAACCCGTTGCCGTCGGGCAGGAGCCGGCCGAGGGCGTCGGACAGGCCGTTGTCGACCACCGCGCGCACGACGATGCCGAGCGCCAGCACGAAGGCGAGGAAGGCGGGCGCGGTGGCGCGCAGCACCGCGAGCGGCGTCGTGCGCCGCCGCACGAGGGCCCGTACGGCGAGGACGGCCGCCCCGGCCGTCGCGGACCAGGCCGGGTCGATGCCGAGCGCGGAGGCCACGACGAACCCGGCCAGCGTGCAGGCGACCGTGACCAGGGCGAACACCGGCACCTCGGGCGGCGCGCCGGCGCTCGGCGTGGGGGCGGCCGCGTTCAGGTCGCGGGCGAAGAAGCGGCGGAACACCAGGTACTCGGCGCCGATGGCGACCAGCCAGGGCAGCGTCATCAGGGCGGCGAAGCGGGTGAAGCTCAGCCCGCTCGCGGTGAACGCGAGGAGGTTGGTGAGGTTGGAGACCGGCAGCAGCAGCGAGGCCGTGTTCGACAGGTGTGTGCAGGCGTACACGTGCGGCTTGGGGCGGACTCCCATGCGGCCGGCCGTGGCGAACACCACCGGGGTGAGCAGCACGATGGTGGCGTCCAGGCTCAGCACGGCGGTGATCGCCGAGGCGAGTGCGAAGACGGCGGTCAGCAGCCGCCCAGGACTGCCCGCCGCCCAGCGGGCCGTCCACGCCCCGCACGCCTGGAAGAGGCCGTCCTCGTCGCAGTAGCGGGCGAGGACCAGCACCGCGGCCAGGAAGCCGACCACCGGACCCAGGTGCGCGCTCTCCGCGCGGGCGTGGTCGAGCGAGATCGCGCCGGTCGCGACGGCGACGCCCGCGGCCGGGACCGCCACGACGGCCTCGGGCAGGCCGAAGGGGCGGACGACGGCGCAGACCAGGACGGCCACGAGCAGGACGACCGAGAGTGCCTCGGCGAGCGGGGTGTTCAGGGTTCGGTCCTCCGGGCGCGGTTCCTCGTGCCCGTTCATGAAAGCAGCCCCCTCCGGGCGGACCGCCGCGGACCCGGCCGTGGCGGTCCCCGGACCCGCTCACCGGCCGCCCCTCATTCCTCCAGGAGCGCGATCTCCGCCCAGATCGTCTTGCCCTCGGCGGTGTGCCGGCTGCCCCAGCGCTCCGTGAGCTGGGCGACCAGCAGCAGCCCCCGGCCGCCCTCGTCGAAGGTCTTGGCCCGGCGCAGGTGCGGCGCGGTGTGGCTGCTGTCGGAGACCTCGCAGATGAGGGTGGTGTCGTCGTGGATGAGGCGCAGCCGGATCGGATGGTCGCCGTAGCGGATGGCGTTGGTGACCAGCTCGCTGACCACCAGCTCGGCAGTGAACCCAGCCTCGCTCAGACCCCAGGCGTCGAGCTGCTCCACCACGTGCTTGCGGACCGGGGCGACGAGGGAGGGGTCGGCGGGGACGTCCCAGGCCGCCACCTGGGAGGCGGGCAGCTCGCGGGTCCGGGCGAGCAGCAGGGCCACGTCGTCGGAGGCGCCGCCCGGCGGGAGCAGGTGCTGGAGGACTTCGTGACAGGTCTCGTCCAGGGAGCCCGAGTAGCGCCCCAGGACCTCGCGGAGCAGTTCCTGACTGGCGTCCAGGTCCCGCTCGCGGCTCTCGACCAGCCCGTCGGTGTAGAGCGTGAGCACACTGCCCTCGGCCAGCTCGAACTCGGCGGACTCGAAGGGCATGCCGCCCAGACCCAGCGGCGGTCCGGCCGGCACGCCGAGCTGCCGGGGCGGACCGTCCGGCGGGATCAGGATCGGCGGCAGGTGCCCGGCCCGCGCCACGGTGCAGCGCCGCGACACCGGGTCGTACACCGCGTACAGGCAGGTGGCGCCGACCTCGCCGGTGGTGCCGTCGCTGCCCGCCTCCGTCGACAGCCGTACGACGAGGTCGTCGAGGTGCGTCAGCAGCTCCTCCGGCGCCAGGTCGATGTCGGCGAGGGTGCGCACCGCGGTACGCAGCCGCCCCATCGTCGCCGAGGCCTGGATCCCGTGGCCGACGACGTCGCCGACGACCATGGCGACGCGCATCCCGGACAGCGGGATCACGTCGAACCAGTCGCCGCCGACCCCCGCGCGCGCGGCGGGCAGATAGCGCGAGGCCGCCTCGACGGCGGCGGTCCGGGGCAGGGAGCGCGGCAGCAGGCTGCGCTGCAGGGCCAGCGCGGTCTCGCGCTCGCGGGAGTAGCGGCGGGCGTTGTCGATGCACACCGCGGCCCGCGCGGTGATCTCCTCGGCGAGCAGGACGTCCTCGGCGGTGAAGGGGTCGGGGCGGCGGAACCGGCTGAGGACGGCGACACCCAGGGTCGCGCCGCGGGCCTGGACGGGGACGGACATCGTGGCGTGGATGCCGTACTCCGCGACCCGCTCGCCCCGCCGGCGGTCCCAGGACAGCCAGTCCGCGAGGGCGGCGGTCTCGTCCGGCGCGACGATGGTCCGCGCGGCCAGCAGGGAGTCGGCCTGCGGTGAGGAGGCGGGGTAGACGTCCACCTCGCCGAGCCGGACCACGGCCTCGGGGGCGCCCGGGTTCACGGACCGGTGGGCGGCGCGGCGCAGGGTCACGGGCGCGGTGACCGGGGCCGGGGTGGGGTCGCCCGAGTGGTCCACGGGCTCCAGCAGGTCGACGCTGACGAAGTCGGCGAGGGCGGGGACGCAGACGTCCGCGAGCTCCTGCGCCGTACGCGTCACGTCGAGGGTGGTGCCGATGCGCACGCTCGCCTCGTTGACGACCTGCAGCCGCTCCCGGGCCCGGTACTGGTCGCTGAAGTCGTGGGCGGACACGCACACGCCGCGCACCCGGCCGTCCGCGTCGGTCAGCCGGGCGATCCGCGCCAGCCAGGCGTGGGCGTGCTCCTCACCGCCCGCGCGCAGATACGTCTCGACGTCGCGCGGGGTGCCGGAGGCCAGCACGTCGTACATCTGGCGTTCGAGGTCGGCGCTCTCCGGTTTGCCGCTGATCTCGGGGACCCGGAGCCCGCGCACGTGGTCCTCCGGGAGCCCGATGACCCCGGCCATCGCGTCGTTGATCCCCCGGAGCCGCATCCGGTCGTCGTAGACGGCGGTCGCGCAGGGGGACTGGGCCAGGGCGGCGGAGACGAGGAGGTCGTCCGCCGAGGTGCGGAGGCCCTCCAGGGGGCTGAGGAGGAGCCAGTCGCCCGGTCCGCCGTCCCCGGGGCGCCGGTGGTGGGCGAGCACGCACACGGACCGGGTGCCGCCGTCGCGGTGCCGCAGGTCCAGGGTGCCGCTCCAGCGGCCCTCGTCCGGCGCGGGGCCCGCGGGCGGTCCGGCGGAGGCGAGCAGACGGGCGGCGGGACGGCCCTCGACGTCGGCGGGCGCGTGTCCCAGCAGCCGGCGCGCGCCCTCGTTCCAGTGGCGCACGATGCCGTGCTCGTCGATGACGGCCCGTGCCGTGGCCGACTCGTCGAGGGGAAGCACCGGGCCCATCGTCGCCACTCCCTTGCGCACACCCACAGTGAACAAGCAACGTCACTCGTGTTTCCAGCCTAGTGGGTGGCGCGGTCCGGCACCCGGGGGACGGGCGGTCCCGGTCGGCGGACGTGGCCGGGACCCGGTGGCACCGCCGGGACCAAGGCGTCGCACGCGGCGGAGGACGCCGGCGCCGCCGAATCCCCGGCCGACGGACACGTTGCACCGTCAGATTCCGTCCCTGCACGGTCAGTTGTGAGCGAACGCGGAGTCATCGGCACGGGTGCCGCAGGGCGGTCGCACGCACGTCCGCCGGGAGCGCGGGCACCGTCCCCGGACTGTCGGAGCGCTCCCACGAGGCCCCGCGTCGCACCCACGCGGAGGGTGCTCGACGCCCCGGGGCCGCCGGCCGAGGGCGGGAGATCAGGGCCGGCGGCCGGTTTCGCACGGGAGAGCCGCCGTCCCGCGCGGGGCCTCCGAGAAGGGCCGGTTCCCAGTGGACTACGCGCCGTCGCGCGCCGGGAGCGTGCGCGGAGCGCCGGCGCGGGCGAGGACTTCACACGGGGCGCTTCCGATATCGAATGCCGGTGCGAGCGAGAGAAGTCGACGCGCCTTGCTGACGGAATTTCAATTGCCGCGGATGTTGCCCAAGTGCCTTGTTGGCCCAACGCGAGTTGTGCGAGGGTGAACTCCCCGCGCAGGGGCAATGACCAGGTCTGATTCACCACTCGGTATTTCGGGCCGCCGACAGGCTCGAAAGGCCTTCGGCAACGGTCGCCCCGCGGCCCCGTCCCCGGCCGCTTTCCCCCGCGCTCGCCGATAAAGGTACGCACCAACGAAGGGTCATTCGGGCAGGCGTAACTCCTGCCGGTGTGAACCCTGGAAGGAATCCGCTCTGTGCACACCCCCCACCCCCCACTCCCTACTCATCCCCCGAGGCCCGGGCCGCCCGCCGGTGAATCCGACGAGAGCCTGGCCGCCCGCCTGAGCGGCAGACCGGAGGGCGGGGCGCCGCACTCCGTGGCCCTGCTCATGGCGCGCCACTGGCAGTCGGCGTACGACTACTCCGTCATCTGCCTCGCCTCCTCGGCCGGCGTCGCCTCGATGGTGGCCGCCGCGTCCTTCCACCAGGTCCTGGAGGACCTGACGCTGGGCGGGTCCGGCGCCGCGCTGCGGCCCCGGCTGCTCCTCACGGTCCGGGACACGGTGGCGGACTGGTCCGGCCAGGACCCGGTGACCGCCGTGCTGCCGCAGCTGGCGAAACCCGCCGGGGCGCGCGGCCTGCGGGCGGCCACGACGGTGACACCCGAGAACCGCAGGCTCGCCGAGCGCGCTTTCCTGAGCCTGTCCGGACTCGCCCAGTGCCTGCTGTGGCACACGGAGGTCGAGGCCGAGCCCATATCCGTACCGGCCGGTCTGTCGGGGCTGGGCACCGGCTCCGCCGCCGCCGCGCTGGAGCAGGCGCGGGAACAATTCCGGGCGGGTTGTGTACGCGCCCATCAGGAACTCGCGCCCAGCAAGGAATGCCGCTTCTACAACAGGCTGCTGGACGTTCCCATTCGGCGCGGCGGCGCGTTGCTCCCCGATGTACGGCAGCATCTCCAGGAGTGCCGCCACTGCCGATTCGCCGCCGAACAACTGGGCTATTTCGAGAGCGGGTTGGGCACCCTGCTCGCCGAATCGGTGCTCGGCTGGGGAGCCAGGCGCTACCTGGAATCCCGTCCCGGCCGCCGGGAGGGTGCGCGCACCGGAGCGACCGCCCCCACCGAAGGCGACCGCCCGCGCCGCGGCGGACGCCCGGCGGGCGGACGGGGACGCGCCGCGGGAGGCGGACGCCACCGGCTCATGTCCCGGATCCCCGCGCCCGGCCGCTGGAACCCGCAGCGCGGGACCGACGCCAGGGCCGTCGTCACCGGCGTCGGCATCGCCTCGGCGGCGGTGCTGGCGACCGTGCTCGTCGCGAGCGTCTGGTCGCAGGACGGCGGCACCACCGGCCCGGCCGCCTCCACCGGCGCCACCGGAGGCACCGCGGCCTCACCCGCCCCCGGCTCCCCGACGCCGCCCGGCGCCACGTCACCGCCCGACTCGGCCGGTCTGCCCGACGCCCCGCGCCGGACCAGGCTCCGCAATCTCGCCGCCGACCTGTGCCTGGACGTCAGAGGCGGCAGGGCCGAGGCCGGCACCGGGACCGCGCTCGCCGTGTGCTCCTCCGCCTGGACCCAGCAGTGGTCGTACGAGGAGGACGGCCTGCTGCGCAGCGTCGCCGCTCCCGGACTGTGCCTCGACTCCCACGCGGACGCCTCCGGACTCGTCGTGCTGGGCCGCTGCGTGGCCGAGGGCGCGAAGAGCGCTGACGACGTGCGCTACGACCTCACCCTCCAGGGCGAGTTGCTGCCCCGGTGGAAGAAGGAGCTGGCCGTCGTACCCGCCGCCACGGATCCGAAGGCGGACGTGGTGACCAAGGCCCGGGACGGCTCGGACGACCAGCGCTGGGCGACCGACGTCCCGACGGCGAGCCCCGATTCGCTGTCCGTCGCCGGGACGTCCGCACCGCCGGCCCGGCCCTCCGGGACTCCCTCGGACGACGCGTCGGAGGGGTCGCCGGACGAGCGGCGGCCGGCCCCTTCGACGCACCCGGACAAGTCCCCGTCGAAGCGGCACAAACCGCGCCGGGCCGTGACCGTCGGCGACGACACGGGCCGGGCCCCGGCCCTGCCGGTGCCCGTCCAGCTGCCCGTCGAGCCGTCCGACGTCCTGGCGGGCGCAGGACTCTGACCGTCGTGCGTGGGGGCGGGTTCACGGTCCGGGCCCACCCCCACGCCGCACGCGGCACCGCTACGACACGACGTCCCGGGGTGCCTCGCCCGCGAGGAAGCCGGCGACGTTCTGGACGGCGGCCAGCGCGATCCGCACGAGCGTCTCGCGGGTGACACCGGCCACGTGCGGCGAGAGCACCACGTTCGGGGCCTTGAGCAACCGCAGCGCCGCCGTGGGGGGTTCGGGGTCGAAGACGTCGATGCCCGCACCGGCCAGCGTGCCCGCCTCCAGCGCGTCCGCCAGGGCGTCCTGGTCGATCAGCGCGCCCCGGGCGGTGTTCACGACGAACGCGGTCGGCTTGAGGAGCGCCAGCCGCTCCGCGTTCAGCAGGTGCCGGGTCGCCTCGGTGAGCGGCGCGTGCAGGCTGACGTAGTCGGACACACGCAGCAGCTCGTCGAGTCCGACGTGGCGGGCCCCGCCCAGCCGGGCCTCGGCCTCGGGGCCCAACGGCTGCGGGCCCGCGTACACGACGCTCATGTCGAAGGCGACGGCGCGGCGGGCCACCTCCTCGCCGATGTGGCCCAGTCCGACGATCCCGAGGACCTTGCCGGACAGCTCGGTGATCGACCGCTGGAGCCGCGGCAGCGCCCAGTCCGCGTCCACGAGCGCGGTGTGGGCGGGGACCAGCTGTTTGGCCAGGGCGAGCATCAGGGCGAAGGTCTGCTCGGCCACGTTCTGCTTCTCGGCGCCGCTGGAGCCGATGTTGCACACGGGCAGCCCCCGGGCGCGCGCCGCGTCCAGGTCGACGTAGTCGAAACCGTGGCTCGCGCACTGGATCAGCTCCAGTTCCGGCGCGGCGGCGATGTGCCCGGCGTCCACGGGAGCGAGCCCCGTGATGACGACATGGGCCTCGCGCAGCGCGACGGGGTCCTCGTCCGTGGCCTCCACGACGGTCACCCGCGCCCGCCCGGGGAAGACGGCGGCGAGCCCGGCCCCCGCCGTCCGGCCCCCGACATGGGGTGACACGACGGCCAGCACGTTCTTCACGGTCTCGCCCGCGGAGTCGTGCGCGGTGCTCATGCGGTCTCCTCGATCAGGTCGTCGGGGCCGACGGTGGCCGGGGTGGCGTGGCCGGACAGGGCGAGGGTGAGGTCGAACTCGGCGAGCAGGCAGCGGATGACGTGCTCCACGCCCGCCTGCCCGTCCAGGCCGAGCCCGTACGCGTAGGGGCGTCCCACGAGCACGGCCCGCGCACCGAGGGCCAGCGCCTTGAAGATGTCGTCGCCGGTGCGGACACCGCTGTCGAACAGGACGGCCAGCCGGTCGCCCGCCGCCTCCACGACCCGGGGCAGCGCGTCGGCCGCCGCGACGGAACCCGCCACCTGGCGCCCGCCGTGGTTGGACACGATCACCCCGTCCATCCCGGCACTCGCGGCACGGCGGGCGTCGTCCGGGTGCAGGACGCCCTTCAGGAGGATCGGCCCGTCCCAGTTCTCCCGCAGGAACTCCAGGTCCGGCCACGTCTTGCCCGGGTCCGCGAACATGCCCACGAAATGCATCACGGCGGCGTTCGGGTCCTCGTGCACGGGCTTCGCCAGACCTGCCTGGAACGCCGGGTCGGAGAAGTAGTTGGCGGTGCCCACCCCGTGCAGGAAGGGCAGATACGCCTGGTCCAGATCGCGCGGACGCCAGGCCAGCATCGGGGTGTCGAGGGTGACGAGCAGCGCCGTGTACCCGGCGGCCTTCGCCCGGTCCAGGAAGCTCTTCGTGACCTCGCGGTCCTTGGCCCAGTACAGCTGGAACCAGCGCTCCGCGTCGCCCATCGCCTCCGCGACCTGCTCCATCGGCGTGCTGGAGGCCGACGACAGGACGAACGGCACGCCCTGCGCCGCGGCGGCCCGCGCGGCGGCGGACTCGGCGTCCGGATGCATGATCGACAGCACGCCCACCGGCGCGAGCGCCAGCGGCGCCGGCAGCGAACGGCCCAGCACCTCCACCGACAGGTCACGCTCGTGCACGTCCCGCAGCATCCGCGGCACGATCCTGCGCCGCTCCAGCGCGGCCCGGTTGGCGCGGGCCGTACTGCCGTTGCCCGCGCTGCCCGCGACATAGCCGACCGGACCGGGGCCGAGCCGCTGCTCGGTGAGTTCCTCCAGCCGCGTCAGATCGGTGGGCAGCCGCGGTACGGCTCCCGTCATCCCGTTCAGATAGATCTCGTACTGGAAGTCGGCCCAGTGCTTCGCCATCCGTACGTCCCGCCTCTCGTCCCTGAGACCGCGCTGTACGACGTCGATCCTGGCGAGTGTGACAAGGCCCGTCCACCGTGGTGCGCACATCGCGCGGCTGGGATCATCACGGTGTGACAAGCAGGACGCCGAAGGAGGCCGCAGGCGCACCGCCCCCGGCGGGGGACAGGGAGCGTGTCCGGCAGGAGCTGCTCGCCGACCCGCGCGTGGTCGCGGCGGTCGTCGACGCGGTGCACGAACAGGTCCCCGTCTACGCGGCCCTCGACGACAGCAGGCTGCCCGAGGTGCGGGCCATCGCGGCCTGGGGCCTCGAACGCCTGCTGCACCTGTGGGCCACCGACGGCGTACTGGAGGCGGCCGACCTCCGGCGGTTCCGCGGCATCGCGGCGGCCCGGGCGGCCGACGGACGCCCCGTCCAGGCGGTGCTGCGCGCCTACCGGGTGGCCGCGACCGTCCTCACCGACGAGATCGCGGCCCGCGCGCCGCACCTGGCCGCCGCGGACGCCTTCGCCCTCACCCGGATGCTGCTGACCGCGCTCGACACCCTCTCCGAGGAGATGGCCACGGCGTACGCCGCCACCAGCGAGGACCTCGCCGGGGACCGCGGCCGGGCGCTGCGGCTGCTGCTCGACGACCTGATCGCGGGCCGGCACGCCTCGGTGGGCGCGCTGGCCGACCGCTCGGCCCGCCTGGGCATCCAACTCCCCGACCCGTACTGCCTGTTGGTCGCCGAGCCGGCCGTCGCGGACGGCGCCGACATGTCGCACGACGCGGCGGCCGGACTCCTCGACGCCCTGGCCGCGCCCGACGGGGACACCGCGTCCCTGGCGACGGTACGGGGCCCGCGCGCCGTCCTGCTGCTGCCGGCCACCGCCGCCGCCCGCGCCGCGGCCGTGCTCGCCGGACACTCCTGGCGCGGCTGCGCGCTCACGGGCGAGAGCCTGGACCGCGTCGCCGTCGCCCACCGCCTCGCCGCCGACGCCCTCGACACGGCACCGGCGCACGCCCACCGGCCCGGTCACCTGCTCACCGACGCCGACGCGCACGTCCTGGCGCTGCTCGCCGGGCACCCGGCCGCCGCCCCGGACCACATCGCCCGGCTCGTCCTCGGCCCGCTCGCCGAACCCGGCGGACGCCACCTGCTGGAGGCCCTCGTCGCCTACCTGGACACCGGCTCGGCGAACGCCGCCGCGCGCCGCCTGCACCTGCACCCGCAGTCCCTCCGCTACCGCCTGCGCCGCGTCCACACCCTGACCGGCCGAGACCCCCGCGACGCCTGGCACCGCCTCACCCTGGACATCGCCCGCACGGCCGGGTTCTGAGCCCCGCGGGAACGGCAGCGGTCCACCGGGTGCGCGGCCCGGCGACGGAGAAGGGCGACCACGGAAGCACCGCCGGGACCCCGCCTGCCGCGACGGCGCGGAAGGGCCCGGCGGGCGCCTGCCGTTGGTGCCGCTACGAGAAGGGCGTCAGGGACAGCCGGAGGGCGGTCGGGGCGGTGTCCTGGATGTACGAGGCGAAGTCCGCCACGTCGTCGAAGGCGAAGCCGTACGCCTTACCGTCGGCCGTGGCGGCGTGCAGCGCCTTCGCGTAGTGGTTGGTGACCGCGGTGCGGTAGAAGGACGCGGGGTCGGTGGTCGGCTGGTCCGGGGTGCTCACCAGGGTCGTGCGGTTGAACGCCGCTCCGAGGACCGCGGCGACGGGGCCGGTTCTGCCGTCGTTGGGCGCGGCCAGCGCGCCGTCGCAGAAGAGCACGTCACGGGTGGACGGCTTGGCGAAGGACACGGAGGCCGGCCCGGTGAAGGAGAGCGTGCCGCCGCTGACCCGGCCGGTGAACGTCCCGGCGTTGGTGGTGACCTTCAGGTCCCTGGAGGCGTACGTGCTCCACGCCTCGTCGATGTACGGGGCGAGGTAGTCCTTCGCGAACAGCCCGGCGTCCAGGCCGTGTCCGGGGGCGATCACCCGGCGGTCGCCCACGACCAGCGGCGCGAAGGCGTCGACGGCCCTGACGGCGGCGAACACCTTGTCGCGTCCACCCGCCACCAGCGTCCCGGTGGTCCGGTCGGCGGCGCCGGTGAGCCGGATCGCCATCGGCACGCTGAACATGTCGACCATGGTCGTGTTGCAGAACATCCCGGCCGCGTTGTAGGTGAACTCGGCGCAGTCGTGCAGCACGTCGTAGCTGGGGTCGGAGGTGACCCAGCCCGCCGGGTACTGGAGAGCCGCGTTCCCCGCGCCGTCGGTGACGGCCTTGAACTTCAGCTTGCCGCCCAGGGCGACGTATATGCGGCCGGACATGTAGGGGAGGGACAACGTTGTCTCACCGCTCGCGGCCAGCGGGATGGCGTAGTCGGTGTACCCGTCGGCGCCGTTGTCGGACAGCGCCACGGGCGCCAGGGTGCCGTCCGGGGTGACCCGCACCTGGCGGCCGTCCTGGTTGCCGACGACGTAGAGGTACACGGACGAATTGGCGAACTCGCCGGTCGAGTTGACGATGGTCAGCGGGAGCGCTCCGGCCGCCGCGGTGCGGGAGCCGTCCGAAACGGCCGCTCCCAGGGCGCGGGGCGCGACCAGGGCGAGACCCGGACCGGCGACGGCTGCGGCGGCGAGGGAGGCGAACATCCTTCTACGGGTGATCATGTGGTTCCTGTTCTCGTGGGGGGGGTTCCGGCGGGGTCCGGGAGCCGGGATCGCCCGGCCTGGTGGCCGCCGTGGAAGCGGGCGGGCCGCCGATGTGCGGGGGCGGGAGCGGTGTGTGCGCGGTGGGGGCTCCTGCCGCATTTCGTTGTGCGGCGGAGGAGTTGCGGGGGTGGGGGTCGTTCTGCCGGAGGGATGGCAGTGATGCTACGCAGGACGGTTGCCCCCGCCAACGTTCAGCGTCGCCGGGCAAGAGGCGCTGACCTGCGCGTTGTTACGCAGCCTTGCTGCATAAAGATCTCTTAGGGCTCGCTTAAGCGAGGCGTGGGGCCCGGGCGCCCCGCGCCGTGGGTGGCGGCGGGACGCCCGGGGGTGTGCCGCTCAAGCGGGCGGGCCGGCGGTCAGGGGTAGGAGACCACCGTGGACGGCACGGTCGAGGTGCCGGAGGTCGGTGACCCGGTGTCGTTGATGACCCGCTCGTACTGGCCGTTGCCGCCCAGCGAGACGACCAGCAGGTCGTGGAACTTCACCCCGGGCCTGTTCGGCGCGGCGAATCCGTGGTGCTGCACGATGGTGGGGTCCACGTTGTAGTAGCAGTAGCTGCCGAGGCCCCAGCCCTCGTGCGCGGTGACCGAGTCGCCGACCTTGTAGGCCGCGTACCCCTTGACGGAGCCGTTCTGGATCGCCGCCTGGTTCGGCGCGTCGTAGGCCTTCTCGTTCTGGAAGAAGATCGTGCGGCCGCGCTGGCCGTACCACTGGACGTCGTACTTGTTGAAGTGCTCGACGAACAGGCCGGTCGCCAGGACGTCGTCGCCGTTGACGCGGACGCCGTAGTCGGCGCGGTTGGTCTCCCAGCCGACGCCGGTCCCGTGGTCGGCGCGCCAGACCCAGGTGTGGTCGACGATGGTGTGCCGGCTGTTGATCACCATGCTGGTGGTGGCCTTGCCCGCGCCGGCCCCGCCGATGCGGATGAACACGTCCTGGACCGTGGTCGGGTTGGCCGAGTGGTCGGCCGAGGCCCCGGTGGGGCCCACCTCCAGCAGGGTGGGCGAGTTGACGGGTCCGGCGTCGATCAGGAACCCGGCGAGCCGCACACCGTCGACGTCGGCGACCTTCAGGGCCGTGACGCCGTTGTCCGGGATCAGCGTCGCGTAACCCAGCCCGAGCACCACGGTGTTGGCACGCCTGACCTGGACCGGCTGGTCGAGGTGGTAGATCCCCGGGGTGAGCAGCAGGTGCAGGCCCTGGTCCAGGGCCGCGTTCAGGGTGGCGGCGGTGACGCCGGGCTTGGCCACGTAGAACTGCGTGAGGGGGAGCGAGGTGCCCCGGGGTGTCCCGCTGCCCCAGGTGGTGCCGCGCGCGTTGGTGCGCTTCTCGGGCAGGAAGACGCGGTAGTCGGCGCCGTTCAGGTAGAGGAAGGGCTTCTCCCGCGAGACGGGTGTCGTGTCGAGCGTGGTGTACGGCGGGTTCGGGAAGCTCTGCGCGGGTGCGCCCTGCACGCCCGAGAACACCATGTTCCAGACGGCGTTGGTCCAGCCGCCCACGGAGCTGTCGCGGGTGTACCACTGCTGCTGGGAGTACGGGCCGACCGTGCCGTCGATGCGGCTGTCGGCGATGTAGCCGCCGCTGGCCCAGCCGTAGCCGTCGGGGGCGAGGTTGAGGCCGCCCCTGACGTGCATGCGCCGGAAGGGGGCGGCCTGGGCGACGGCCCAGCGGTTGGTGCCGTTGACGGGGTTGAGGGCGAGGTTCTCCGCCGAACGCCAGAAGTTCTGGGTGGCGTTGCCGTTGAACCAGCCCGCGTCGACGGTGACGTCGCCGTTGATCGTGGTGTCGTCCGGTGACAGTCCGAGGCCGGCGATCGAGGTGTAGAAGCCGAGTTGGGCGTTGAGGCCGTGGTACGTGCCCGGCTTGAACAGCAGCGCGTAGCGGCCGGTGCCGAACTGGGCCGACTCCTGCCGGGCGAACACCTGGTCCAGCCTGGCCTGGATGCCGGGGGTGGCGGGGTCGAAGACGATCACGTTAGGGCCGAGGTCGCCGCCGCCGGGCAGGGCGCGGGCGGTGTCGGGCGCCGCCTGGGCGGGGGAGGAGGCGGCGAGCAGTGCGGGGGCGGCGGCCGCGGCGGCCACGGCGCCGAGCACCGTGCGCCGGGCGAGGGGGGACCGGCCGGAAGAGGAGGGACCTGTGGGGGCAGGGTGCATGGGGGGAGACTCTCCTGGTTCAGGAAATGAACGGTGTGGGGTGTCTGGGAGCGCTCTCTCGCCGATGAATGCTTCATCCGCGTGAACGACGCGTCAAGAGTTGTGACCGCGGCCGCGTGAGTTGTTGCGGACGCGACGGCAACTAGGCGCCGTTTTGGCCGGGTTCGGCGGCGCGGGAGTCCTCCGCCGTACCGGCTCCCGGTCAGGGACTGGATTCAAGAGATGCGTGCCGGCGCTCGGATGACACCTCGTCGGATCCCTTGACACTCCCGCGTCACCGCCACAACACTCCAGGGCGGGAGAGCGCTCTCCCACCTGTTTCCGGCACAGGTGATCGTCCCTCGGCGAGCCGTCGCGGGAGCACCTCGCACGCCGCCCTCACGGCCGCTCGACCCCCACCGTCCCTCGACGTGGCAGGAGGTCTCCATGGCACGGAGATCGAAGATCGTCTCAGGAATGCTCGTCAGCGGCGCGCTGCTGCTGACCTCGCTCGGCCTCGGCGGAGTAGCCATGAGCGCCGACACCCTCCCCGCCGGCGGGGCGCCGGCCGAACGGGCCGCGGTCCCGCACGCCGGCCATGTGATGGCCGCGTCGACGGCCGCCTCACCCGACGACCCGGACGGCGACGGCTTCATCCCGGCCGTCCCGCAGGTGACCGGCGTCCAGCCCTCCACCAAGGAGCCGCCCCACCGCTACTTCCACGAGTTCCAGGCCAACTGCTCGGTGTCCCACACCCGCCCGGACGACCCGATCGTCTATCCGGGCCAGCCGGGCAAGTCCCACGATCACACCTTCATGGGCAACACCACGACGAACGCGGCCAGTTCGACCGCCTCGCTCGGCGGCGGGTCCACCACCTGCAAGGCGCCCGGCGACAAGTCCGCGTACTGGATGCCGACCCTGTTCAAGGGGACGCAGGCGGTGCTGCCGGTCGGACCGCAGACCATCTACTACAAGGCCGGCGTCACGGACTACACCAGCGTCCGGCCCTTCCCCAAGGGGCTGCGGTTCGTGGTCGGCAACCCCATGCAGACCGCCGAGCAGTTCCGCAGCCACCGCGGCTTCGTCGAGGGCTGGGAGTGCGGGAACAGCTACTTCAACGTGCAGTTCCCCGCCAGTTGCCCCACCGGCCCCGACGTCCAGCTCAACATCCGGTTCCAGGCGCCGAGTTGCTGGGACGGCCGGTACCTGGACACGCCGGACCACCAGAGCCACATGGCCTATCCGGTGGTCAACCCCGGCACGAACAACAACATCTGCCCCGCGTCCCACCCGGTCGCGCTGCCGATGATCGAGTTCAAGATGGCCTTCCCGGTGAACGGTGACCTCTCGCAGGTGAGGCTGGCCAGCGGACCCGGCTACTCCTTCCACTACGACTTCTTCAACGCCTGGGACGACCCGACGCTGAAGGCGCTCGTGGACCACTGCGTCGTCGGCGCGCTCCAGTGCGACGCCCGCGGCTACGACCAGACCCACCCCGAGGCCGGGGCGGCGCTCGACGCGAACTACCGGCTCCCCTGACCCGGAGCCGCGCCGGCCGGAGCGGCGCCCGCCCCTCCGGCCGGTCCCCCGCCGGCCCGGCTGCCTCCCCGTCGGCCGGCCTCCCCCCCCACCCGCACACCGGAGACGCAGACATGACCAGATCCCGTACCGCCGCGCGCCGGGCCGCGGCGCCCGCCGTGGCGACCCTGCTCGCCGCGGGGGCACTCGCCCTGCCCGCGCAGCAGGCCCAGGCCGCCGGCAGCGTCGTCAAGGTGACCGGCTCGCAGGGCAACTGGCAGCTGACCGTGGACGGCCGCCCCTACCAGGTCAAGGGACTGACCTGGGGGCCGTCCGTCGCGGACGCCGGCCGCTACCTGCCCGACCTGAAGTCCATGGGCGTCAACACCGTCCGCACCTGGGGCACCGACGCCTCCAGCAAGCCCCTGTTCGACTCGGCGGCCGCCAACGGCATCAAGGTCATCGCCGGTTTCTGGCTCCAGCCGGGCGGCGGCCCGGGCAGCGGCGGCTGCGTTGACTACCTGACCGACACCGCGTACAAGAACCAGGTGCTCGACGAGTTCCCCAAGTGGGTCGCCACCTACAAGGACCACCCCGGCGTCCTGATGTGGAACGTCGGCAACGAATCGGTCCTCGGTCTGCAGAACTGCTACAGCGGGGACGAGCTGGAACGGCAGCGCAACGCCTACACCACCCTCGTCAACGACATCACCAGGAAGATCCACGCCGTCGACCCGAACCATCCGGTCACCTCGACCGACGCGTGGACCGGCGCCTGGCCCTACTACAAGAGGAACGCGCCCGACCTCGACCTGTACGCCGTCAACGCCTACGACGCGGTCTGCGACGTGCGCGCCGACTGGCAGCGGGGCGGCTACACCAAGCCGTACATCGTCACCGAGACCGGGCCCGCGGGGGAATGGGAGGTGCCGGACGACGCCAACGGCGTACCGAAGGAGCCCACCGACCAGGCCAAGGCCGAGGGATACACCCGTGCCTGGAACTGCGTCACCGGTCACCAGGGTGTCGCGCTGGGCGCCACGATGTTCCACTACGGCACCGAGTACGACTTCGGCGGCATCTGGTTCAACCTGCTGCCCGCCGGCCAGAAACGCCTGTCCTACTACGCGGTGAAGAGGGCGTACGGGGCCGACACCTCGCGCGACAACACCCCGCCCGTCGTCCCCGAACCCGCCCTGGACGTCGACCCGTCCCAGGTGCCGGCCGGCCGCCAGGTCACCGTCACCGCCAAGGCCACCGACCCCGACGGCGACCCCGTTGCCTACGAGGTCCTGGTCAACGGCAACTACGTCGACCAGTCCAAGCAGCTCACCTCGCTGCCCGCCACCGACCTCGGAGGAGGCCGGCTCCGCTTCACCGCGCCCGACCGGCCCGGCGTCTGGAAGCTGTACGTCAAGGCCACCGACGGCAAGGGCAACGTCGGCGTCGAGACCCGCTCGATCCGCGTGGTCGCCCCGCCGGTGAACGGGACCGACCTCGCCCTCGGCAGGCCGGCCACCGCCTCCTCGTACCAGCCCTCGGGCGGCGACTGCCCCTGCCCGGCCGCCAACGCCGTGGACGGCAGGGCCGACACCCGCTGGGCCAGTGACTGGAGCGACCCCCAGTGGATCCGGGTCGACCTCGGGACCCGCACGTCGTTCACCCACGTCCAGCTCGTCTGGGAGACCTCCTACGCCAAGGGCTACACCGTCCAGACCTCCGACGACGGCCAGAACTGGCAGACCGTCCGCACCGTGAGCGACGGCAACGGCGGCGTCGACGACCTCGACGTCAGCGGCACCGGTCGGTACGTGCGGATCAACGGGACGGCGCGGGGCACCGGCTGGGGCTACTCGCTGTATCACTTCGGCGTCCACCGCTGAGCGGAGTCCGTGAACCATGACCGACGAAGAACTCGAGCGCCTGCTCGACAAGCTGACCCTGCCGCAGAAGGTCCGGCTGCTCACCGGTGCGACGACCTGGCGCACCGCGGCCGAACCGGCTCTCGGACTGCGGGAGTTGGTGATGTCGGACGGGCCCGCGGGGGTGCGCGGGGAAGCCTGGGACGAGCGGGACCCGGCGCTGCTGCTGCCCTCGGCCTCCGCGCTCGGCGCCCTGTGGGACGAGGAGTTCACCGAGCGCCTCGGTGGGCTCCTCGCCGCCGAGGCCCGGCGCAAGGGCGTGGACGTCGTCCTCGCCCCCACCCTCAACCTGCACCGCACCCCGCTCGGCGGACGGCACTTCGAGTGCTTCGCGGAGGACCCCGAACTCACCGGCCGCACCGGTGCCGCCCTGATTCGCGGCCTCCAGGCGCACGGGGTGGCCGCCACCGCCAAGCACTACGTCGCCAACGACTCCGAGACCGACCGGCTGACCGTCGACGTCCGGGTCGGGGAGCGGGCGCTGCGCGAGGTGTACCTCGCCCCGTTCGAGGCGGCCGTCGAGGCGGGCGTCCGGGTCGTCATGGCCGGCTACAACGGCGTCGGGGGACACACGATGGCGGCCAGCCCCTTGCTGACCGAACCCCTCAAGGGGGAGTGGGGTTTCGACGGCGTCGTGCTCTCCGACTGGGGCGCCGTGCGCTCGACCGCGGGGCCGGGTGCCGCCGGCCTCGACCTCGCGATGCCGGGCCCGGACGGCCCCTGGGGTGAGGCGCTCGTCCGCGCGGTGCGGGAGGGGGCGGTCCCGGAGGCGGCCGTCGACGACAAGGTCCGTCGGCTGCTGCGGCTCGCCGACCGGGCCGGCGCGCTCGGCGGACCGCGGGCCACGGCGCCCCGGGTCCGCTCCCGCGACGCGCGGCTCCTCCTGCGCCGCGCCGTCGCCGCGAGCACGGTGCTCCTGCACAACCGCGACGTACTGCCCCTCGATCCGGCCGCGTTGGGCACCGTCGCCGTCATCGGGGCGCACGCCACCCGACCGCGTGCGCAGGGCGGTGGCAGCGCCGGCGTCTTCCCGTCGGCCGTCGTCACCCCGCTCGACGGCATCCGGTCCGCGCTGCGCGGCCGGGCCCGCGTCGTCCACGCGCCGGGGCCGTCACCGGACGCGCCGCCGCCGCCCCTCGACATGGAGCTGTGCCGGGACCCGCGCTCGGGCGTCGCGGGCGTCCTGCTGCGCATGCTGGACGTGTCCGGGGCCGAGCTCTACGCCGAACACCGGCAATCGGGGCGTCAGTTGGAGCCGCTTCTGGTACCGGCCGCGCACACCGTGGAGATCAGTGCCCTGCTCCTGCCGAGGACCACCGGCGCCTGGACCTTCGGCATCGCCGGTTTCGGCCGGCTGAGCCTCACCGTGGACGAACACACCCTGGTCGACGGCGACTTCCCGAGGCGGACCGACGATCCCGCGGTCGTCCACGTCAGCCCGCCCGCCCACCACGGCCGGGTCCACCTGGCAGCCGGGCGCACCGCGCACCTGGTGGCCCGGCGCGAGCTGGCCCCCGGCACCGGCCGCGCGACGGTCGTCAGCGCCGCACCCCCGGACACCGGCGCCGAGGAGTCGCTCGCCGCCGCGGCCCGAGCGGCCGGGGAGGCGGACGCGGCGATCGTGGTCGTCGGCACGACCGAGCACGACGAGTCGGAGGGCCACGACCGGACGAGCCTCGCCCTCGGCGGCCGGCAGGACGACCTCGTGCGCGCGGTGGCCGACGCCAACCCGCGGACCGTGGTCGTCGTGAACAGCGGCGGACCGGTGGAACTGCCCTGGCACACCAGGGCCGGCGCCGTCCTGCTGACCTGGTTCCCCGGGCAGGAGGCGGGCGCGGGTCTCGCCGACGTGCTGTTCGGCCGCGCCGAACCGGGCGGACGCCTGCCCACCACCTGGCCGGCCGCCCTCGCCGACGCCCCCGTCACCCGGACCCGCCCGCACGCGGGACGGCTCGACTACGAGGAGGGACTGCACATCGGCTACCGGGCCTGGCTGCGCCGACGCCGGGAGCCCGCCTACTGGTTCGGCCACGGCTTCGGCTACACGACCTGGTGCTACGAGAACGTGGGCGCGCCGTCCGCGGTCGAGGCCGGCGCGCCGTTCACGGTACGCGTCGACGTGCGCAACACCGGCGGCCGGCCGGGACGTGAGGTCGTACAGGTGTATCTCGCGCGGCCGGAGTCGGCGTGGGAGCGCCCCGCCAGGTGGCTGGCGGGCTGGGCGGCCGTCCGGGCGGCCCCGGGCGAGACGGTGACGGCGTGCGTCCGGGTGCCGGCCCGCGCGCTGCGGCACTGGTCGCCGGCGGAACGGGCCTGGCGCACCGAGCCTGGCCACTGCCTGGTGCTGGCCGGGCGCTCGGCCGGTGATCTGCCGCTGACGGCGGCGCTGGAGGTGACGGCAGCCGGCTGACTTGGGCCCGCAGGAGCCGGAGAGCGCTCTATACCGTGCGCGGGACGGCCCGTTAGGGTGCCGGAATGAGCAGACAGGCTCCTACGCTGGAGGACGTCGCGCGGGAGGCGGGGGTCTCCCGGGCGACCGTGTCCCGGGTCGTCAACGGCGTCCGCAACGTCGACCCGGCCATCCAGGACGTCGTGCGCCAGGCCATCGAGCGGACCGGCTACGCGCCCAACCGGGCGGCCCGCTCCCTGGTGACCCGGCGCACGGAAACCGTCGCGCTCATCGTCTCCGGCGCCGGTGACGCCTCGGAGGAGGAGCAGAACGGGTTCGCGACCCGCGTCTTCGCCGACCCGTTCTTCGGGCGCGTCGTCGGGGGAGTGGTGGGCTACCTGCGCCCCCGCTCGATGCACCCGGTGCTGATGTTCGCCGAGTCGGTGGCGGCGCGGGAGCAGGCGCTGGCCTACCTGCGGCAGGGCAGCGCGGACGGCGCCCTCGTCGTCTCCACGCACGCGGACGACCCCCTGCCCGCCCTCCTCGCCGACGCGGGAGTGCCCGCCGTGCTGTTCGCGCGGCCGTCGCGGCCCCTGCCGCTCAGCCACGTCGACCTGGCCCACCGGGACGGCGCGCGGCTGGCCGCCGAGCACCTGCTGGCCCGGGGCTGCCGGCGGATCGTCACCGTCACCGGCCCGCTGGCCGTCTCCGCGAGTCAGGACCGGCTGGCCGGCTTCCGCGACACGATGGCGCGCCGGGGGCACCTGCACGTCCCGGTCGCCGAGGGCGGCTTCACGCTGGACAGCGGCATGTCGGCGATGTCCGCGCTGCTGGCCGGACATCCGGACGTGGACGGGGTGTTCGCGGCCAACGACCTCATGGCCCAGGGCGTCTGCCAGCTGCTGCGGGAGCGGGGCAGGCGGGTGCCGGACGACGTCGCCGTGGTCGGCTTCGACGACTCCAGCGTGGCGGTGACCTGCCGTCCGCCGCTGACGACGGTGCGCCAGCCGGTGGAGGAGATGGCGGCGGCGATGGCGCGGCTGCTCGACGAGCACATCCGCGGCGTGCGGACCGAACCCACCGCACTGGTCTTCGCACCGGAACTCGTGGTGCGCGCTTCGGCGTGAGAGGTGCCCGGGACGCCCCCGGACGGCACCGCCGGGGCCCGAACCGGAATGTTTCAGGCCTATTGCCGAGCCAGGGGAAACCGGCCAGGGGACCGATACCGGCGATGATCAACCCCGTAGCCATGGGGCTTGCACGTTCGAATTCTGTGACTTCGCGCCACTGATTCAATACTCAAAGTTACCGAAACGCGTGGGGTCGATGTGTGTTTCCCTGCCGGACTCGGCAGACTCGCGCTCGCCGCACCGGCAACCAACCCGAGCCGGTACGCCTCCGAACAGCGGAAGGATGCACACAATGCCGAACACCGCGCGCTGGGCAGCGACCCTGACTCTCACGGCCACCGCCGTCTGCGGACCCCTCGCCGGCTCCGCCCTCGCAGCCCCCACCCCCGCGCCCGCCTCGCTCTACGCCCCCTCGGCCCTGGTTCTCACCACCGGGCACGGCGAGGGAGCGGCGGGTGTCACGCCCGAACGGGCCGTCACCCTGAGCTGCGCCCCGACCGCCTCGGGAACCCATCCGGACCCGGTCCGGGCGTGTGCCGAACTCCGCTCGTCAGGCGGGGACTTCGACGCCCTGGACGTGAGGGGCGAGGTGATGTGTACCAAGCAGTTCGATCCGGTGGTCGTGACCGTGGACGGCGTGTGGCAGGGCCGTCGCGTGTCCTACGAGCGCACCTTCGCCAACGAGTGCGTGAAGAACTCCTACGGGATGACCGTCTTCGCGTTCTGAGGGACCGGGATCGCGCGGCCCCCGTGAGCATCCATCGAGGGCCGTAACTGGGGAGTGCGAGCCCCCGTCGCGGAGGACCACGTGATCTCGCACCGAGGGCCGGCAGGACGGAGTGGGGCCGTCCGCCGGCCCTCGGCATGTCCACGGCACGACGCGTCGCCGCGCACCAGGACATCGTCCACCTGATCGGGTGAGGGCAGGGGTGACGAGTCGACGTATGCGGCCGATCGCGGACCGGCCGGCCGCACCCGGCTCGCCCGGCCGACGACACCTCGTCGTCCGGCCGGGCTCACCCGGCTCGTCCGGCGCGCACCACGGCGGAGGGCGGATGTCCGGGCGGGCCGCTCAGGTCGGCTTCGAGCGGCGGTGGCTGGTGTCGCACCAGGGGTAGCGGCGACTGAGCCGGCAGGTGCACAGCGCGACGCGGAAGCGGTCCGAGGAGACGACGCTGCCGTCCTCCAGCTCGACCTCGACCGGGCCGTCCACCAGGAGCGGGCCGCGGCGCTGCACGGTGATCCGGCGCGCGGCGTCAGAGGGGTCGTTCGGCACGGATGACCACCAGCTCTTCCTTCTCGTCGTCCTCGGAGAGCAGACCGCGTTCGCGCAGCCAGCTCTCCCGTTCGCGCAGCACGGGTCCGAACGCCACCCAGCGCCGCTCCGCCACGGCAGCGGTCAGCCCGGCCGCCCGCAGCAGCCTGAGGGTGGGATCGGCTCCGCTCAGCGCCGAGTGGACCATCAGCAGCACGCCCCCCGGCCGCAGCAGGGCGGGTGCCTCGCGGCAGATCCGGTCCAGCACGAGCCGGCCGTCCTGGCCGGCGTCCCAGGCCCGGGCGGCGCCCCGCGGCATGCCCCGGGCGCCGGGCGCGGGCACGTAGGGCGGATTGGTGAGGATCAGGTCGAACGACTGGCCCGCCACCGGGGCGAAGAGGTTGCCGCGCACGATGCGCACCGGCAGCCCGGCCAGGCGGGCGTTCAGCCGGGCGGTGCACACGGCCCGCCACGAGACGTCCACGGCGGTCACCCGGCCGCCCTTCCGCGCGGCTTCCAGGGCCAGGGCGCCGGTACCCGTGCAGACGTCCAGCACCCGTGCCCCGGGTGCGAGCGGCTCGTCCGCCAGCGCGTCGACCAGCAGAGAGGTGTCATCCTGTGGGGCGTACACGCCCGGAAGTGCCAGAGGTTTCACGCGAGGCCGGGTACCCGGGAAGTCATGAAATATGGGCATCCCGCAGCGTGGGCCTCCCGGCCCGCCACTCCGTGAGGAGACGCGCGGCGAGACGGTCCTCCAGATGGCCCGTGGCGTCGATGCCGAACACCACGTCGGCCTCCAGCTGGGGCTCCTCGGCCAGCAGGCCGCCGATCACGTCCCGCCGGACGACCTGTTCGTGCACCGCGTCGGCCTCGACGTGCTCGTCGTAGAAGAACTCGGCGGCCGGACCCGCGCCCGTACGCCGCATGGCCTCGGCGAGCCGGTGGGAGCCGGGCGAGGACGTGATCTCGACCGCGGCGAAGTGGCCCACCAGGGCGCCGCGCAGCGACCGGTGCAGGCCGAAGAGGGACATCATGTTGACGACGGCCAGCATCTCCGCGGAACCCGAGTCCAGGTAGGCGCCGTACGCCGTGTCCAGCCCCAGGTCCTTCATCATGTCGGCGAACAGCTGGGCGTGCACCCGCTCGGCCCGGCCGCCGCCGTACTCGTCGAACTCCACGGCCGCCATCCCCGCCTTGGCCCGGCCCCACAGCCGCGGCAGCACCCAGGCGTGCGGGTCGGCCTCCTTCAGGTGGTAGAGCGAGCGGTGCGCAACGTACTCGCGGACCTGCCACAACTCGCCCTCGTCGCGCAGATGGTGGCTGACTCCGGTACCTTCCGCCGGCTCCACGAGCAGTTCCTTGACCGCGGCCTCGACGCTGTCGTGCACCTGGGTGTCGGCGCGCAGGGCGGTCAGGAACCGCTCTTCGAGGGCCCGCCGGGTCCGCAGCAGCTCCGGGTCCCATTCGAGGTCCGGATCGACCCCGGCGAAGCCCCGGTAGTGCAGTTCGTAGCAGCAGTACAGGGCGAGCTGGAGGTCGTCGCCGTAGGGCGACGCCGCACGGACGTCCTCGGCCGGGGGGAGGGCGCCCGTGCCCGCCAGGTGGGCGATGACGGCCGTCGAGAGGGGGCCGCGGCCGTGCGGCAGCTTCGGTCCTGGACGATCTTCTGTCATGGCGGGCGGGTACCCGCCACGCGCCAGGTCATCCGTGGTGCCGCGGTGCTCGTGACGGCGCCGCCGACCCGTCCGGCGGCCCTCGTCCGTCGTCCGGCATGTGCTCGAACACATGGACGAAGGCCGCCCGTGCCGGGGGCCGGCTCCGGCTCAGCGGGCCTGCGCCGCGATCCGCAGCGGCACGGTCCCCGCCCCGGTGGGCGGCGGCATGTCGTCGTAGTGCTCGCTGATCTCGGCCCACCAGGACCCGCCGTCCTCGATGTGCCGCAGCAGCACGCCCTCGCGGATGGCCCACGGGCAGATGCTGACCTTCTTCAGCCCCGTGAGCTTCATCGTCGTGTGCCCGACCACGGCACCGGCGAGGCTCTGCGCGGCACGGGGCGCCGAGATGCCGGGCAGCCGCGCGCGTTCGCGCGCCGGGAGGGCGGCGAGGCGCGGGATCGCGGCGCCCAGCTCCCTGCGGTGCAGCTCCCGCTCCACGAAGGGCCCGTTGCGGCCGGGCGCGGTCCCGCACAGCCGCGCGAGCTGCTGGAACGTCCGCGAGGTCGCCACCGCGGTGCGCGGACCCTCCCAGCGGATGCGCGCGGCGACGTCCCGCAGCTGGTGGCGCACCCGGCGCCGCAGTGCCCGCAGCGACTCCTGCGTCGGCGGGTCCTGGCCCAGCAGGAACTCCTGCGTCAACCGGCTGGCGCCCAGCGGCAGGGAGGCCACGAAGTCGGGCAACCGGCCCCGCCCGAAGGCGACTTCCAGTGAGCCGCCGCCGATGTCCATCAGCGCGAGCGGTCCCGAGCGCCAGCCCATCCATCTTCGGGCGCCGAGGAACGTGAGCTCACCCTCCACCTCGCCGGGCAGCGTGCACAGCGGTACTCCGGTCTCGGACCGCACGGTCCGCAGGATCTCCGCGCGGTTGGGCGCGTTGCGCACCACGGCGGTGGCGAACGCCAACGGGCCGAGCGCGCCCCACCGTTGCGCGGTCCGCGCGGCACCGTGCACCGCCTGGACGAGTTGATGCACCGATTCCTCGGGTATGTGGCCGTCCGGCTCCACGTGTTCGGACAGCCGCAGGCGCCACTTGGCCGTGTGCACCGGCAGCGGCACCCCGCCCTCGGCGTCCGCGACGACCAGTCTGACAGTGTTCGATCCCACATCCACCACGCTCAGTCGCATTCCGGGGAAGTACCCGGCTGGTGTCGAAGCACGCCCGTCGCGCGGCGGCCGCGCGGGTGCGCCGCCCGGAGCAGCGCCGTCACCGGTCCGGGTCGCCCCGGATGCCGTCGGGGGCGCGATCCCGTACCGATGGAGCATGGGTGCACTGGGCGAGTGGGACCGACTGCTGTTCACACGGGTCGCCGGTACGCGGCTGCCGGGCGCCGATCCGGCGGTGACCCGGCTCAGCCGCTCCGCCGACCACGGCAGGCTCTGGCTGTGCGCCGCCGCCGGGCTGGCCGTGCTCGGCGGCCGCACCGCCCGGCGCGCCGCCCTGCGCGGTGCCGGCTCGCTCGCCCTCGCCTCCCTCACCGTGAACACCGTCGTCAAGTGGGGCGCCCGGCGCCCCCGTCCGCTCCTCGACCACGTGCCGCCCGTGCGGCACCTGCGGCGCCAGCCGCACACCACGTCCTTCCCCTCCGGGCACGCCGCCTCGGCCGCCGCCTTCGCCACCGGGGTCGCCCTGGAGTCCACCCGGTACGGTGCCGTGGTCGCGCCGCTGGCCGCGGCGGTCGCCCTCTCGCGGATCTACGTCGGTGTGCACTACCCCGGTGACGTGCTGGCCGGTGCCGCGATCGGGGCCGGGGCCGCCGCGCTCACCTGCCGGTGGTGGCCCCCGCGAAGCCCCGTCCCGGAGCGCGAACGGCCGGCGGCCGGCGCCCCCGCCCTGCCCGACGGCGAGGGACTGGTGGTCTTCGTCAACAGCGGCGCGGGCAGCGGCGGGCCGGGTTCGCCGCTGCCCGCCGCGGACCACCTGCGCGGGCTGCTGCCGCGGGCCGAACTGGTCGAGTGCGGACCCGACGACGACTTCGCGCGGCTGCTCGGCGACGCGGTCGAGCGGGCCGCGCGGTCGGGCGGCGCGCTGGGCGTGTGCGGGGGTGACGGCAGTGTCAACGCGGCGGCCCGGGCCGCCGCCGGGGCCGGCCTGCCCCTCGCCGTGTTCCCGGGCGGCACCCTCAACCACTTCGCGCTGGACGTGGGCGTACCGGGGTTCGAGGACACCGCGGTCGCCGTCACGCGGGGTGAGGCGGTGGCGGTGGACTTCGGGGTGGCCACGTCGGCGACGGGCGAGGAGGTGCGGTTCCTCAACACCTTCAGCATCGGGTTCTATCCCGAACTGGTCCGCGTCCGCGAGCACTTGGAGAAACGCTGGGGCAAGTGGCCGGCGGCGGCCCTGGCCACGGCCCGGGTCCTGCGTACGTCCACCCCCGTCGAGCTGATCGTCGACGGCCGGCCGCGGCGGCTGTGGCTGCTGTTCGCCGGCAACGGCCGCTACCTGCCCGACGGTTTCGCCCCGTCCTACCGGCCGCGCCTGGACGACGGGCTGCTGGACCTGCGGACGGTCGACGCCGGTCACCGTCTCGCGCGTACCCGGGTGCTCGTCTCCGCGCTGGCCGGGGCGCTGGGCCGCTCCCGCGTGTACAGCGCCGAGACCGTGCCGCGGGTGGAGCTGGCCGGCCTCGCGGGGACGGGGCCACTGGCCCAGGACGGTGAAGTCGTCCATGGAACCGACGAGTTGAGGCTGACGAAGGACCCGCGGGCGCTGGTCGTCTACCGGCCGGCGCTGCCGCCGAACGAGCTCGGCCGGCAGGCACGTCTCGCCGCCGCCACCGCCCGGTACCGGGCACGGGCGAGGGGCCGCCGTCTCCCTGAGGACGGCGGCCCCTCGGCTCGCGGGTGACCTTGCTCCGGACCGGTGTCGGCGGTCCGGGCTCGCTCACATGTGGACGACGGGTGCGGCGTCCGGGTCCGGCTCCTGCGTCCCGCGGCGGTAGAGCAGGAAGGCGATCACCGTGCCCGCGGCGAAGAACCCGGCCGACCACCAGAAGGCGGTCGTGTAGCTCTCGATCGTGGACTGCGCCTGCACCAGCTTGTCGGTGGCGTCCCGGCCGGCCAGGTAGCTCGTCGCGGCACTCGCGGCCAGGGTGTTCAGCAGGGCCGTGCCGATCGAACCGCCCACCTGCTGCATGGTGTTGACCGTCGCGGAGGCGACGCCGGCGTCCTCGGCGGCCACCCCGCTCGTGGCGAGCGCCATGGCGGGCGGCATCACGATGCCGAGGCCCGCGCCGATCAGGACGACCTGGGGCAGCACGGCCGTGGAGAAGTCCGAGGCGACGCCGATGCCGGTCAGCCACGCCATGCCGACCGCGGCGATGGCGAAGCCCGCCGGGATGACGGCCTTCGGTCCGATGCGCGGCACCAGCACGGTGGTGGAGAGCTGGGCCATGACCATCATGGCCGCGACCATCGGCAGGAAGGCGACGCCGGTCTTCGTGGGGCTGAAGCCGAGGTTCAGCTGGAGGTAGTAGGTGAGGAAGAGGAAGACACCGAACATGCCCGCGCCGGTGATGAGGACGGCGACGAAGGACGCGGCGCGGTTGCGGTCGAGCAGGACGCGCAGCGGCAGGAGCGGGTGCTTGGCCCGCGTCTGCCACCAGCCGAACACGGTGAGCAGGAGACCGCCGGCGACGAGGAAGCCCCAGGTGGCGGGTGAGGACCAGTCGTGCGTCTCGGCGTTGGAGAAGCCGTAGACCACGGCGAAGAGGCCGGAGGAGACCAGCAGGGTGCCCGGCAGGTCCAGCCGGGAGTTCGCCGCGTCGCGGTGGTTGCCGAGCAGCACCCAGCCGCCGACGAACGCGACGATCGCGAAGACGACGTTGACGTACAGCGTCCAGCGCCAGTCGAGCGCGTCGGTGAGGACGCCGCCGAGCAGCAGGCCGACCGCACCGCCGGCGCCCGCGATGGCGCCGTACACGCTGAACGCCTTGGCGCGGTCCTTGGCCTCGGTGAACGTCGTGTTCAGCAGCGAGAGCGCGGCGGGGGCGAGCAGTGCGCCGAAGACGCCCTGGAGGGCGCGGGCCATCACCAGCATGCCGAAACTGGTGGACGCGCCGCCGAGCACGGACGCTCCGGCGAACCCGGCGACGCCGACGAGGAAGGCGGGCTTGCGCCCGAAGAGGTCGGCTATGCGTCCGCCGAGCAGCAGCAGGGAGGCGAAGGCCAGCGAGTAGGCGGTGACGATCCACTGCCGGTTGCCGTCGGAGAAGCCGAGGTCCGCCTGGGCGGAGGGCAGGGCGATGTTCACGATGGTGGCGTCGAGGACCACCATCAGCTGCGCGATGCCGACGATCGCGAGGATCCACCACCGCTTCGCCGGATGCGCCGCGGGCGCTTCCGCCGCACCCGCGCGGGTGTTTTCGGTCAGGGTCGGGGACATCAGAGAACGCTCCAGGGAAGTTGCGCTGCGTTACGGATACGTAAACGAAACGGTTTCGTACACGTCGAGCGTAGACCACGGCGATCGAAACGGCAAAGTTTCGCTTGTGTGGCACACAACGCCCTCGCATCCGTCGCCGTCCCTGAGCACAGGCCGCCTCGTGAACCGGCCGCCCCGCGGTACTGGCCGCCCACAGCACCGGCCAACCCCGAAGCACCGGCCGCCCCAAGGCACCGAGGACACAGCGACGTACCCACGCGAGAGGCCGGGGCCCCTCAGGGACCCCGGCCTCGGTGTGCTCGTCGGCGGACGGTCACCGCATCTGGCGTCGCACCAGTTCGTGGAGCCGCCCGCCCGTGTCCGCGAGGAGCTGCGCGGGCGGCCCCTGCTGGGCGATCCGGCCGTCCTCCATCACGATGACGCGGTCCGCGTCCATCACGGTGGACAGGCGGTGCGCGATCACCACGCGCGTGGCGTCGAGCGCCCGGGTGCTCTCGATGACCGTGCGCTGCGTCTCGTTGTCCAGCGCGCTGGTCGCCTCGTCGAGGAACAGGATCCGCGGCCGGCGGATCAGCGCCTGGGCGATCATCAGGCGCTGCCGCTGGCCGCCCGAGACCGCGCCGCTGCCCGAGACGATGGTGTGCAGCCCCATCGGCATCCGCCGGATGTCCTCCGCGAGACCGGCCATCTCGGCCGCCGCCATCGCCTCCTCGGGCGTGTACGGCTCGGTGCCGCAGATGCAGTCCAGGATCGACCCGCTGAACGGCTGGGCGTGCTGGAGCACGACCCCGCACTGGCGGCGCACGGCGGACTGGTCGAGGGCCGCCAGGTCCTGGCCGTCGTAGAGGACGCTGCCCGCGACCGGCCGGTCGAAGCCGATGAGCAGCCGCAGCAGCGTGGACTTGCCGCAGCCGCTCGGCCCCACGATCGCCACGAACTCGCCCGGCCGGATGTCGAAGGACACGTCGTCCAGGACGAGCGGACCGTCGTCGGAGTACCGGAAGGAGAGCCCCCGCGCCTCGATCCCGCCGGACAGCGGGCCGGGCCGCGTGCTCGCCGTGCGCACCTCGGGCGTCGCGTCCAGCACCGGCCTGATCTCCTCGAACATCGGCAGCGCGGCCGCCGCCGAGACGAAGGCGCTGGTCAGCTGGGTGACCGAGGTCAGCAGCATGGTCACCGAGGTGTTGAAGGTGAGGAACTCCGCGGCCGTCAGGGAGCCGCGCGCCGGGCCCGCCAGCAGCATGAACATCAGCAGCGAGCACAACGGCAGGTACACCGCGCCCAGCACGGTCGTGAGGTTCTTGATGCGTCCGACCCGCTGCTGGAGTTCACGGCTGCGCGCGAACTCGCCCGCCCAGGCGGCGTACGCGTAGTTCTCCGCCGCGGCCACGCGCAGCTTCGGCAGCCCGCGCAGGGTCTGGAAGGCCTGGTTGTTCAGCTTGTTGCCGAGCACGACCAGCCTGCGCTGCCAGCGCACCTGCCACAGGCCCAGCCCCAGGAACACGGCCGCGATGACCACGAGCATCCCGATCGCGGCCAGCGCCATCGGCACGCTGTACCAGAGCAGCAGGCCCAGGTTCATCGCGCCGACCGTGCCGGCCTGCGCGACCGTAGGCCCGACTCCCGCCAGCAGCCGGCGGATCGAGCTGATGCCCATGGCGGCACTCGCCAGCTCACCGGTCGAGCGCGAGGTGAAGAACGTCGTCGGGAGCCGCAGCAGCCGGTCCCAGACCGCCGGTTGCAGCACCGCCTCGATGCGTCCCTCCATCCGCAGGATGGTCAGGTTCTGGAGCAGCATGAACGCCGCGGACACGACACCGGACACCATGACGGCCAGGCAGACCTGCGCGATCGGACCGAGCCGCGCCTGGGGGACGTACTCGCCGAGCACCTTGCCGGTGGCGATCGGCACCAGCGCCCCGATCGCCACCGTCACCAGGCCGCTGACCGCGAGGTTGCGCAGATCGCCGCCCGTGCCGCGCAGGCAGAACCGCATCAGGCGCAGCGGGCTCAGCCGGCGCTCGGGCAGCGGCCGGTAGAACATGACGGCCCGCGGTTCGAACTCCGCCGCGTTGGCCTTCTCCACCGGTGTCTCCCGGCCCGAGGACGGGTGCACCGCCACGTAGCCGCCGCGCCGCCACAGCAACGCCACCGGCGCCCCCGACACGGCACGGTGGCCCACCAGCGGACCGATGTCGTCGCGCCACCAGCGCCCGTCGAGCCGTACGGCCCGGGCCCGCACGCGTGAGGCCAGGGCGATGCGCTCCACGGGATCGAGCCGCTCGCTGTCGGCGCCGCCGCGCACGGGCTGCGCCAGGGTGATCCCGGCCGCCCGGGCGACCAGCTCGCAGGCCGCGTAGGTGGCGTCCGCGTCGGCGGCGGTCGGGCGCCTGCCCGACGACCTGCCGATCGACGCCAGCAGGGTGCGGTCGGCCCGGGCGCGGACGGCCTCGCCCGCCTCGATGCCGGCCGCCGTACGGTGCTCGTGGTGCTCCTCCAGCTGCTCGATCCACCGGTCGAGCGTGGCCAGGAGGCGGTACTGCTGGTCGACCATGCCCTGCCAGACCCCGGGGTCCATGAGCAGGTCGGCCGCCGCCTCCGCGCCGTACAGGGAGCCGTACTGCACGCTCCCGGGCGGCACCTGCATCCAGAAGACGTCGTCGTCGGTGGGCGCCGCGGCGCTCTCCGTGGCCATCGGCGCCTGGAAGAGGATGGACAGACCGCGGCCGACACCGAGCGCGAGGGCGTACTCCAGTGGGCTCGACGTCGGCGGCACGTACTGGGGGTTCCCGTACTCGTCGTACGACCAGGTCTGCGTGGGGGCCTGCTGGTACAGCTCGCGCAGCCCGATCCGGCGCACCACGCAGTCCCGCGACGGCCGCCCCACGAGCGTGTGCTGGGGCCCCGCGACCGGGCCGAGCAGCAGCGCACCCGCCTCCAGGCGGCCCAGGTGGTGCCAGTGCCCCTGGAGCGCCGCGTCGACCGCGAACAGGTCCAGGGCACCCGCCGCGACGAGCCACAGGACCTGCGGGCCCTCCAGGTCGAGCCGGTTGAACCCGGCGCAGTCGACCGGCGTCCCCATGCCGCCGAGCGCCCCGAGGACGAGGTCGCCGTCCTGAACCGTCGTCATCTCACCGCTCCCCGACCAGCGCGGCGTACGGGCCGCCGGCGAGGACCAGCGCGTCGTGCCGCCCCCGCTCCACGACCGTGCCGTGCTCGAGCACCACGATCTCGTCGCTGTCGCGCACCGTGCTCAGCCGGTGCGCGATCACCACGCAGGCACAGCCCCGCCTGCGCAGGTTGTCCATGACGATCTGCTCGGTCTCCGCGTCCAGCGCGCTGGTCACCTCGTCGAGCACCAGGATGCTGGGCCTGCGCACCAACGCCCGGGCGATCTCCAGGCGTTGGCGCTGACCGCCGGAGAAGTTCCGCCCGTCCTGCTCGACCCGGCTGTGGATGCCCCCCGGCCTGCGCAGCACCACGTCGTACAGCGCCGCGTCCCGCAGCGCCGCGGTGACCTCGTCGTCCGGGATGGAGGGGTCCCACAGCGCGACGTTGTCCCGGACGGTCCCCTCGAAGAGGAAGACGTCCTGGTCGACGAAGGAGACGGAAGCGGCGAGCGCGCCGCGCGGAATGTCCTCCAGGCGACGGCCGTCGATGCGGATCGTGCCCTCCCACGGGGTGTACAGCCCCGAGATCAGCCGCGACACCGTCGACTTGCCGCTGCCGGAGCCGCCGACCAGCGCGACCTGCTGCCCCGGCCCCACCGTGAGCGAGAAGCCGGTCAGCAGCGGCTTGTCGAGCGGGCTGTAGCCGAACGTGACGTTCTCCAGCTCGACATGGCCGTGCAGCCGCCTGGTGGAGTCGCCGGTGCCGCCGCGGGCGTAGAGCGGATCGGCCTGGAAGTTCTCCACGTCCTTGAGCCGGGCCACGTCGGCCGCGAAGTCCTGGATGCGGCCCGCCACGCCGTTGAGCCGGGTGATCGGCGCGGTGAAGCGGGTCACCAGGGCCTGGAACGCGACCAGGAGACCCACCGAGATGTGCCCCTCGACGGCGCGCAGACCGCCGATCCACAGGATCAGCGCGCTGTTCAGCGTCGCCAGCGTGGGCGCGACCACCCCCAGCCACGCGCTCGGCACGCCGAGCCGCTGCTGCTCCTCCAGGGTGGTGGCGTGCTGCCCCGCCCACTTGCGGAAGTAGCCGTCCTCACCGCCGGTGGCCTTCATCGTCTCGATCAACTGGAGCCCGGTGTAAGCGGTGTTGGTCAGCCGGGCGCTGTCCGCCCGCAGCTTCGCGGTCCGGTTGGCCCGCAGCCGTATCACCACCCGCATCGCCACCACGTTCAGCAGCGCGACGCCGATGCCCACCGCCGTCAGCTGCGGGTCGTACGTGTAGAGCAGCACGGCGTACAGCACGACCACGACCGCGTCCACCCCGGCCGCCGCGAGGTCGCGGGCCAGGGTCTCGGCCACCGCGTCGTTCGACTGGAGCCGCTGGACCAGGTCGGCGGGGCTGCGCTGGGAGAAGAAGGTGACCGGCAGCCGCAGCAGGTGCCGCAGGAACCGGGCGCTGCTCAGCGTGGAGGAGATGAGCCGCCCGCGCAGCAGGTTCGCCTGCTGGAGCCAGGTGAGGACCACCGTGAGCAGCACGGAGGCGCCCATGGACGCGAACAGCACGCCCAGCAGCGACGTCTGACCACCAATCAGGAACATGTCGATGTAGGTGCGGCTGAGCGCGGGCACCGCCGCGCCGACCGCCACCAGCAGCAGGCTCGACAGCACCGCCGCGGGCATGGTGCCCGACGTGCCGCGCAGCCGGGCAGGCATCGCGCCCAGGATCCCCGGCCTGCGGCCGCCCCGGTGGAAGTCGGGGCCCGGCTCCATGACCAGGACGACGCCGGTGAAGCTGGTGTCGAAGTCCTCCATCGGGACGAAACGTCGGCCCTTGGCGGGGTCGTTGACGTACACGCCGCGCCTGCCGAGACGGCGCCCCGTGCCGTCGTAGACGACGTAGTGGTTGAACTCCCAGAACAGGATCGCGGGCGCGCGCACCTCGGTGAGGGCGCTGGTGTCCATCTGCATGCCCTTGGCCGTCAGGCCGTAACTGCGGGCGGCCTTCAGCAGGTTGCTGGCCCGCGAGCCGTCCCGGGAGACCCCGCAGGCGATGCGCAGCTCCTCCAGCGGGATGTGCCGCCCGTAGTGGCCCAGCACCATGGAGAGGGAGGCGGCGCCGCACTCCACGGCCTCCATCTGGAGGACGGTGGGGGTGCGGACCGTCTTCGTCTTCCGGCGGCCCGCGGGCACCGAGCGCCGGGGCGGCGCGGCGCGGCGTCTGCCCCGTACGGGTGGCGGGAGGGTGTCCTGGGGAGCGGTCACGGCAGGAGCCAATCGACGGGGCGCTGATCGGCCAGGCGGATCGAACCCGTGGCCAGGGTCATGGAGTCGAGGGCGTACGGGGGCCCGTCGGCGGACGACCACCGGTAGCCGCTTCTCGTGCCGGGGGACCGGTCGAGGCGTACCAGGACGGCCACCGGCCTGCCCTTCTCGGTGAACTGCTCGCCCAGCTGGCTGTCACCGAGGTAGGCGGTGATCTGCTGCCGGGTCTGCGCGGTCCGGTCGACCGCCTTCACGTGGCCGCGCAGGACGCCGTACCGCTGCGTCGGCACGGACTGGACGGTCAGGTCCACAGCCGCGTCCACCGGGATGCCGGCGGCGTTCTCCGCGGGGACGTACACGGTCGCGTACAGCGGGTCCCCGGCGTGGGCGACCTTCTCCACGGCGGCGACGTTCGCGCCGGTGGTGATGATGGCGCCGATGGTCGCGGCGAGCGCGGTGATCCGGCCCGCGGCGACGGTGCGGACGACTCTCTTCTCGCCCTCGGCCGTGCGGACTTCGAGGACGGGGGCGTTCGCGGGGAGCCGCCGGCCCTCCTCGGCGAGGACCGCGGTGACCTGGCCGGCGACCGGGCTCTGCAGGACGTAGCTGCCTTCCCCGTGCGTGAGGACGGCGGGCGCGCTCACCGTGGACGCGACGGTGCCCGTCACGGCCCAGACCGACGCGGCGGCCATGACGACGACCGTCACGGACAGGACGAGCCAGCCCTGGGGGCGCGCGAAACGCACCGGGAGGTCGAGTTCCTCGGGCGACTGCAGCTTGGCGAGGGCCTGTTGGCGGAACTGCACGGGTCTTCCCTCAGCTGTCCGGGAGAGTCAGGGCATCCGAGAGTCCCGGAACCGGGGAGTGGTTCCGGGACTCGACGGCGCGTGGATGCGATCAGAGACCGGCGACCAGGCCGGTGACCGGGGCGGTGTTCAGGCCGGTCACACCCTCGACGGTGCCGACGGCGGTGCCCACGAGGCCGGAGACCGGGGCGACCGAGTCCACGAGGTCCGTGACGGTGCCGACGGCCTGGACGGAGAGGCCGCCCGCGACGTTGTCGAGCTCGGCGTCGGAGATCTCGACGGTCGCAACCTGGGGGGTGGAGTTCATGGGGGAACTTCCCTTCGTATGGGTGTGGGTAAGGGGGGAGCGGCCCCCTCTGGGGACAGATGGTCGGCCGCGACCGCGGGCTTTGCGGCTCCCGTCTCCGGAAACCTTCGTACGAACCGCGGTGCCACGGATCAAAGCACGGTGGCGCGCCGCCCTTCCAATCAATCAGGGCTCCGACCAGGGCACTTGGGAGCCGGCGTGCAGGCGTGCCCACGTCTCGGCGGCGACTTCTTCACATGCTGCGCGGCATCGGTTCGCGCCACCCCTTGCCCTCCGCGGCCGGAAAGGGACAGTCCGGGCCCGGGGCGCGGCGCACGGCGGCCGCGTGTGCAGATCCGCCGTGCGCGGTGCCCTCGTTGCGCATTCGGTGTGCAGATTCGCTGAAGCCAGGATTCCGCTCCGCGTCCGGTACGGAGCGTCACCGGGCGGCTTCGTTCGGTCCCGTGTCAGCCCAGCAGCGCGTACACCGTGCTCGCCCGGGCCACGACGTCGGCCGACCCCTCGGCGGTCAGTGTGATGTCGGCGAAGGCCATCCGGCGGCCCAGCTTGGTGAGGACCGCCTCCACCGAGACGTTCGCGTCCGTGACGGCCCGTTGGAAACTCGTGGACTGCTGCACCGTCGTCATCGGCACGAAGCCGCCGCGGGCCGCGGACACGGCGATCACCGTCGCCGTGTCGGCGGCCGCCATCAGCGCCTGACCGGACAGGGAACCGCCGGCCCGGGCCAGCCGGTCCGACCACGGGAGCCGCAGGACGGCCCTGTCGTCCCCCAACTCGGCCACGGAAAGCCCCAGGTCGAGCACCCAGGGGGCGAAGTTGTCGGCGAGGATCCGGTCGGCTTCGGCGCGTGTCAGTGTCATGCGGCGATTCCTACCCCGTTGAACGCCCCAGGCGGCGCGTGCGTATCAACTGCCATCCAGGCGCCCCCAGTCAGCTGCCGGACGGCGGCTCGGACCCCGCCCCCCAGGAGGTCGAGAGTTGAGTCACAAACGCATACCCAAGCGCAAGGCCGCGATCGCGGCAGGAAGCGTGGCGGCGCTCGGAGCGGCGGCACTCGTGCTGCCCAACGCCATGGCGTCCCAGACGGACCAGGCGGACGCCGCTCCCCGCACGTTCAAGGCGGCCGACGCCTCGGACGTGGCGGCGAGGCTCGCCTCCCGGCTCGGCGACGCCTTCGCCGGCTCGTACTACGACGCCGGCAGGCAGCAGATCATCATCAACGTCGTCGGTGACGACAGCCAGGTCGTCAACGAGATCCGGAAGGCCGGTGCCGTCCCGAACCAGGTGGACAACAGCACCGCCACCCTGAAGGCCGCCGCCAGAACGCTGCGGACGGACGCGACGATCCCCGGCACCGCCTGGTCCGTCGACCCGAAGACCAACGAGATCCGGGTCACCGCCGACAGCACCGTCACCGGCGCCCGGTGGAACCAGCTCACGTCGACCGTCAAGTCGCTCGGCTCCGACGTCGCGACCGTCAAGCGTTCCTCCGGCACGTTCAAGACGTTCGTGGAGGGCGGCGACGCCATCTTCGGGGGCGGCGCCCGCTGCTCCCTGGGCTTCAACGTCACGGCGGGCGACGGCAGTCCGGCGTTCCTGACGGCCGGTCACTGCGGCGTCGCCGCCGCCGAGTGGTCGGACGCGCAGGACGGCGCACCGATCGCCACCGTCGACCAGGCCACCTTCCCCGGCGCGGGTGACTTCGCCCTGGTGAAGTACGACGACCCGAACACCGAGGCGGCCAGTGCCGTCGACGTCGGCGACGGGCAGACGGTGGAGATCACCCAGGCCGCCGAGGCGACCGTGGGCCAGCAGGTCCTGCGCATGGGCAGCACCACGGGCCTGAACGACGGCAACGTGACGGGCCTCGACGCCACCGTGAACTACCCGGAGGGCACGGTCACCGGCCTCATCCAGACCGACGTCTGCGCCGAACCCGGCGACAGCGGCGGCTCCCTGTTCACCCAGGACGGCAGCGCGATCGGCCTGACCTCGGGCGGCAGCGGCGACTGCACCAACGGCGGGGAGACCTTCTTCCAGCCCGTCACCACCGCGCTGGAGGCGGTCGGCGCCACCCTGGGTGCCGGCGGCGCGGGCGCCGGGGCGGGCGACGAGGCCGGCGACCAGGCCGGCGGAGACGGCCAGGCGGGTGCCGGTGACGAAGGAGCCGGCGGCGCCGGGGACGAGCAGGCCGGAGGCGGTGCCGAGGACGAGCAGGCCGGAGGCGGCGAGGCGGTCGATCCGTCGGCCCCGGCGGACGGCGCGGCCGACGACGGCTCCGGCGCGGCCGACGACGGGTCGGGGGAGGCCGTCGAGGGCCACTGACCCCGGTCCGCCGCGACCGGTGATCCACGGGTGAGGACAGCGCCCGGATCACCGGCCCGGCCCCACAGGACCGCCGTACCGGGCGCAAAAGCGGTTCGTCCGGGCGGTGGAACGGTCCGGCTCTCCGGCGGGAGGGCCGGACCGCTCCGTGTCCGGCCCCGGGTCAGCCGCGGGCCCGCAGCAGGAGCAGCGCGACGTCGTCCGGCCGTTCCGGCGACGTCTCGGGGCGCCTGACCAGGGTGTCGGCCAGCATGTCCAGCGGCTGGCCGCCCAGCTCGGCCAGCCGCCCGGCGAGCTCGGCCAGGGCGTCCTCGATGTCCACACCGGGGGCCTCGACGAGACCGTCGGTGCAGAGGGCGAGCACGGAACCGGGGGCGAACTCCACCTCGGTCGTCGGGTACGCGGCCGAGGCGTCGATCCCCAGCAGCGGGCCGCCGGGCAGGTCGAGGACGCGGACCCGGCCGTCCGGTGTGCGCAGCAGCGGGGGAGGGTGCCCGGCCCGCGCCAGCACCGCCCGTCCGCGTGCCGGGTCGAGACGCAGGTACAGGCAGCTGGCGAACAGCTCGGTGCCCAGGTCGATCAGCAGCCGGTTGGTGCTGCGCATGACCTCGCCCGGCGCCTGCCCGACGGTCGTGTACGCCCGTACGGCGGTCCGGATCTGCCCCATCAGGCCGGCCGCCGTCACGTTGTGCCCCTGGACGTCGCCGATGACCGCGGCGGCCTGCCTGCCGGTGGGCACCAGGTCGTAGAAGTCGCCGCCGATGTCCATGCCGAGGGTGGCGGGCAGATAGCGCGCCGCGGCCTCGATCCCGGGCAGGGACGGCAGGGAGTGCGGGAGCAGGGCGGCCTGCAGGCCGTGGGCCAGCTGGTGCTTGGCGTCGTACAGGAGGGCCCGCTCCAGGGCCTGGGCGACGAGCCCGCCGAGGCTGCTGAGCACGGCCCGCTCGTCGGCGGGGAAGGCGTGCGGCTCCGGGTAGGCCAGCACGCACGTGCCGACCGGCCGCCCGGAGGCGACGAGCGGCAGGTACGCCCACGCGGCCATGCCGTCGGGCGTCGCGTTCCGGGAGGGGTAGATGTGCTCCAGCTGCCTGCGCGACTCGAAGAAGGCGGGCACACCACTGCTCAGTACCCGGGTGCCCGGGGTCTGCGCGGTGAGCGGGAGCCCGTCGAAACGTTCCACCACCCGCGGGTCGGTGTACCCGTGCTGCCCGAGCACGTGCATCCGCCCGCCCCGCGTCCCGAGGACGACCAGCGCCTTGCTGCCGACGGCGGGCGCGACCTCCTCGGCGACCAGCTGGACCACGTCCTGCACGCTCACCGCCTCGGTGAGGGCGCTGGCCAGGCTGAGGATGTGGGAGATGGTCACCAGGCGGGGGTTGGTGTCCGTGCGCCGGGGCTGCGCGCGGTTCATCTCGGTCACCGCGCGGGCCTTGGCGATACGGACACTGAGCCCGTCGGTGCTCGGGTACAGCCGGAACGACAGCCATTCGCCGGGCGGGCGCAGCGCCACGAACGACGTCACGTGCTGACTCATCAGCGCCGCCCGGTAGCGGTCCTCGTACACCGGGTCGTTGAGCCAGGGCACGGACGCCCACGGCTGCGTGCCCACCAGGTCGTCGACGGACACTCCCAGCAGCTCGGCCGTGGCCCGGTTGGCGAAGCTGACCCGTCCGTGCAGGTCCAGCGCGCACAGCCCGTAGGGCAGCCGCTCCACCAGGCGCGCCGCCTCCACGGTGCCGAGGCGGCCGGTCAGCGCGGTCGCCGGGGTGGGCAGATCGGGTTCCGGCGCCAGGGGTCGCTTCTGCTTCACCGCGCGTTCCAGGCGCAGCGCCAGCCGGTCGCCGGCCGCGACGAGGTGGGACCGCTCGCGGTCGGACAGCTCCTGCGGATGCGTGCTCGGCCAGGTCACGAACATCGCGCCGTAGGCGGTGTGCCCGGTCGCCACCGGGACGGCGGCCAGCGCGAAGGGGTAGGGCAGGACCACCGCGATACGGGGATAGCAGCGGGCCATCTCCTCCTCGCCGCCGACCCAGATCAGTCGCCGTCGCCGCAGCGCCTCGGCGACGGGGATCGGGGCGTTGAGCCCGACCCGCTCCCAGGGCGCGGCGAAGGCCCGGGGCATCCCGGCCATGACGGCCATCTCCAGGACCGGTTCATCGGGCGCCAGCAGGTACACGGCACCCGCATGCGCCCCGACGTCGTCCATGATCGTGGCGAGGGTGAGGGAGAGCAGCGGTTTGCCGACCGGTGCCCGCGGGGCGGCCGGTGCCTGACCGGACGCCTGCCAGTCGGACACGCCGACCACCTCCTCGCATGGCCGCGACGGGTCCCAGGGTCAAGGCTCTCGCGCGCGGCCGTTTCGCGCACGGCGAGAAGCGCGGTGCCCGGGCGCAGGGACACCGGCGGTCCTCTCCCGCCCCGCCTCGCACGCGTGGCGGAACCGACCTCTTCGTACAGAAGTCCCCGCACGGCAGTACGAAGACGAAGCGGTCCCGGGGCGCAATCCCTCCCCGCGGCGGAGTCCGGCCGCCGTCCCGGAGCCCGGGAACCGTCCCAGGGGCTGCGCGCGCGTCCGGGAAGCGCTGTAATGACGGACGTGGTCAGTGAGGGCGCCGCAGGACGCAGAACGAGATCGTCGCGTGCCGAGCTTGCCCTCAAGACGCTCACCGCGGACCTCGGCTCCCGCGAACGGCTGCGGCGCATTCTCGAACAGGCGCTCGTCTTCGCGGGCGCCGCCCTGGCCGCCGTGTACGCGCCGGGCGAGGGCGGCGACGAACTGTGCCTGGTCGAGTCCGCCGGGCTGCCGAGGACCCTGTACGGGCTGCGCGACAGCTACCCCCTGGCCGGCACCGCGCCCGCGGCCGACGTGCACCGCTCGGGCCGGCCGCGCTGGCTGACCCCGGAGGACCTCGCCCGCTGCGCCGACGCCCGGCGGCTGCCCTCCCACGAGTTCTCCCTGGCCGTCCTGCCCCTGAGCGGCGGCGGCTGCCTGGCCGCGGTCAGCGAGAACGACCGCGGCTTCGACGCCGAGGACCGCGAGTGCCTGACGCTGATCGCCGACGCCGCCACCTTCCCGGCGCTCACCCCGGGCGGCCCCGGCGACCTGCCCGCCAGCTCCTTCAGCCTCGCCATGGACAGCGGCCGGGTCGAGATCGACGACGAGATGCTGGAACTGTTCGGCATCGCGCGCGAGGACTTCGACGGCAACATCGAGACCCTGCTCTCCCTCACCGTCCCCGAGGACCTGCCCACACTGATGTCGGTGGTCGAGCCGGACCACATGTCCATCGGCGACCGGGAGCTGGAGTTCCGCATCCTCCAGCCGTCCGGAGTCCCCCGGTGGCTGCGGCTGCGCGCACGGCTCCTGCCCGGCGGCGACGGCCGGCCCGCACGCCTGGTGGGCACGGTCGCCGACGCCTCGGACCTGCGCTCCGGCGTCAACGACGTGGCCCGCGTCCAGCGGCTCGCCGCCGCGCTCGCCACCGCCGGCACGGTCCGCGACGTCGGCCAGGCCGTCGTCACCGCCCTGCGCAAGCCGCTGCGGGCCGACCGGATCGCCCTCGCCGAACTGGAGGGGGACCGCCTCGTCGTCACCGTCCTGGACCCGCCGCAGCCGGAGGCGTGGCCCGAGCTGTGGCGCACGGAGTGGCGCTCGGAGTGGCCGGACGCGCCCGTGCGCGCCATGCCGACCCTCGCGGCGGCCCTGCGCGAGGGCCGCGCCGGGATCTGGCCCGCCGGCACCGACCTGGAGCCCGCCCTCGCCGACGTCGGGCCCGGCGGACTCGCCGTGCTGCCGCTGGCCGCCGGCGGACGCATGGGCGGCGCCTGCCTCATCGGCTGGGACGCGCCGCACGACTTCGGGCCCGACGAACGCGCCCTGCTCACCGCCGCCGCGGGCCTGGCCGGGCAGGCCCTCATGCGCGCCCACGCCTTCGACGCCGAGCACGAGCTCGTCGGCATGCTCCAGCGCACCCTGCTGCCACGCCGGCTCCCCAAGCTGCCGGGCGCGGTCGCCGTCGCCCGCTATCTGCCCACCACGGCCGGACTGGAGGTCGGCGGCGACTGGTACGACGTGATCCCGCTGCCCGACAACCACGTCGCCCTCGTCATCGGCGACGTCCAGGGACACAACGCCGGCGCCGCCACCCTGATGGGCCAGATGCGCACCGCCCTGCGCGCGTACGCCGTCGAAGGACACCCACCGGATGTCGTCGTCTCCCTCGCCAACCGCCTCCTCACGGACATGGAGACCGACCTCTTCGCCACCTGCTGCTACGTCGACGTCGACATGGAGGAGGGGGCCGCCTGGTTCGTCCGCGCCGGACACCTGCCGCCGGTGCTGCGCCACCCCGACGGCCGTACGGAGATCGCCGAGTCCGAGGGCGGCCCGCCGCTCGGCGTCGTCCGGCAGGCCGACTTCCCCATGAGCCCCCTGCGCCTCCAGCCCGGCACGCTGGTGGCCCTGACCACGGACGGCCTCGTGGAGTCCGCGGAGCTCGACATCGAGGACGGCCTCGACCGGCTCGCCGCCGGCCTCGCCGCGTCCGACCCCGCCCACCTCGGACTCGTCGCCGACGTCCTGCTCGCCGACGCCAACCGCAGCGACGACGTGGCCCTGCTCCTGCTGCGCTACGACGGCATGGCACTGCGCCCGCTGCGGGAGAGCTGGACCGTCTGGCGGGTCCCCGAAGCCGTCCGGCACGCCCGGCGCTTCACCCGGCGCGCCCTGCGCGCGTGGCACGTCGGCGTCGACGCGGACGCCGTGCTCCTCGTCGTCTCCGAACTCGTCACCAACGCCCTCGTCCACACCGACGGCCCGGTGCGGCTCGACCTGACGCTCCTCGGCAACCGGCTGCGGATCGCCGTCGCCGACAGCTCCCCGCGCACCCCGGTCAAACCGACCAGCATCGGCTGGGAGGCCACCGGGGGCCGCGGCATCCTCCTGGTCGACGCCATGTCGGCGTCCTGGGGGACCGTGCCGGTCAGCGGCGGCAAGCAGGTGTGGAGCGAGCTGGTCCTGGAGTGAGCGGCGCCGCCCCCGGGATGGCACCCTGAGCGGGTGCGTCTGCTGCTGATGTCCGACACCCACCTGCCCAAGCGCGCCAAGGAACTCCCCGCGCCGCTGCTGGCCGAACTCCCGCTCGCCGACGTGGTGATCCACGCGGGCGACTGGGTGGACACCGCCACCCTCGACCTGCTGGAGGCCCGGTCGAGGGCTCTGATCGGTGTGTACGGCAACAACGACGGCCCCGGCCTGCGCGCCCGCCTCCCCGAGGTCGCCCGTGCCGAACTGGGCGGCCTGCGCTTCGGAGTCGTCCACGAGACCGGTGCCGCCCAGGGACGCGAACGACGCTGCGCCGAGCGCTTCCCCGAACTGGACGTCCTCGTCTTCGGCCACAGCCACATCCCCTGGGACACGACGGCGGAGACCGGGCTGCGCCTGCTCAACCCGGGCTCCCCCACCGACCGCCGCCGCCAGCCGCACTGCACGTACATGACCGCGCAAGTGGCCGACGGTGGCCTGACGGACGTCGTCCTGCACCGGCTGCCGCCGCGGGTGTGACGGTCCCGGCGCCCGCCCTCGGGGCGAACGCCGGGACCGTCGCGGGCCCCCTATCCCTGGTCCGCCACGAAGGACGCCATCCAGGCCAGCGCCGCGTTCCAGTTGACGGCGGTCTCGTTCGTCGACCAGGACTGGATGTCGTCGATGTAGCAGAACTGGCCGACGCAGCCGGTGAGTTTGCTCTGCGCGTAGGGGTCCTGGATGCTCGAATTGGGGCCGCCGGCGAGAGTGCCCTTCGGCGGGCCGGGCAGGTTCGGGTCGAGTTCGTGCGCGTACCAGCGGCTGTGCTGGTTGTGCGCGGCGACCTCGCCGTAGCCCGTCACGTACGACTGGTTCAGCGCGTTGCGGCCGAGGATGTAGTCCATGCTCTGCACCGCGCCGTCGCGGTACCGGCTCCGTCCGGTGAGGTCGTACGCCGTGGCGACGACGACCGCGTTGTTCAGCACCTGGCTGCTGGAGCCCCAGTCGTAGGCGTTGCCCGCGGGCGCGTACGGCATGCCGTACGGCTGCGCGGCGAGCGTGGCAAGGTAGGTGTCGGCCGCCTTGACGACGGACCGCCTGACCTTGTCGCGGCCCGGCAGCCGGTTCGGGACGGTCGCGAGGTCGAGCCGGGCGGGCGCCGCCGTCCTCGACCAGTCGAAACCGGTGGGCCCGAAGACGTCGGCCGTGTGCAGCGGTGAGCCGAGGACGTGATCCGCGAACTCCTCGTCGCCGGTGGTGAGATACAGCTCGGCGGCGGCCCAGTAGAACTCGTCCCGCGCGTCGGAGTCGTAGTACGCCCCGCCGCCCGTCCCGTCGGTCTCCGAGGGGTAGGTGTCCGGGTGCGCGAGGGCGGCCCTCCAGGCGGTCCTGGCGGCCTTGAGCGCCTCGGCCGCGAAGGCCCGGTCGTGGGGCCGGTAGAGGCGGGCGGCCTGCGCGGCCGTGGCGGCGAGGTTCAGCGTGGCCTGGGTGGTGGGCCGGTGCAGTTCACGCTTCTGCGGGTCCTGGCTCGGCAGCAGCGGCAGCCCGGTCCACTGCTCGTCGTGGATCTTGCTGTGCGCCATGCCCGCGAGCGGCCGGCCGGCGGGGACCTGCATCTTCAGCAGGAACTCCAGCTCCCAGCGCGCCTCGTCGAGGACGTCCGGCACCTTGTTGCCGCTCTCCGGGATGTCCAGCGTGCCGTCGCCGAGCCTGCCCGGGCTGCCCGTCCGGGCCGTGAGGGAGCGTTCGTACGTGCTCAGCAGTTCCCAGGTGGCGATGCCGCCGTTGATGACGTACTTGCCGTGGTCGCCCGCGTCGTACCAGCCGCCGGTGACGTCGAGCGTGTAGTCGCAGAGCCCGGGCTGGCACGGCACGTGCCCGTCGCCCTGGTTCGGCGCGACGTCGACGTGCCCGGCCGGACGCGCGTATCCGGGGCGCAGCGAGCCGAGGATCTCGATGCCGCTGCGCTGCGTGTAGTAGTACTTCAGGGCGTCGGCCCGCAGGTCCTCGTAGGCGGCGGTGCCGATGTCGAAGGGCCGGCTGGTCTGCCCGTCGGCGACGAGGGTGAGGCCCTTGCCGCGCTTGCGGTAGGAACCGAAGTCGATCGACTGCACGTTCTGGCCGGAGGACACGTCGGTGCCGCGCGGCACGGTCAGGCCCCGGGCCACCGCCTCGCCGGCGGCGTTCCTCAGCTGCCAGGGCATCGGCTCGGTGGACGTGGTGACCAGCGTGGCGTTCTTCGGGCCCGCCGGCAGGTAGGCGACCTGGTTGACCCGCACCCGCGGCCCCGTGTCGGGCTCGTAGACCTCGGGCGGCACACCGCCGAGCAGCGACACGTCGTCCATGCAGAAGCGCCACGGGTCGGCGCCCCCGCCGAGCTGGAAGCCCACCTGCCCCTGGGCGGTGTCGACCGGCGAGGTGAACGTGTAGGTGTACGTGTCGCCGCTGACACTCACCGCCGGACTCGCCTCGAAGTAGGTGTCGTACGGCGCCACGGCCAGGCCCACCAGGGCGCGCGGGGCGTGTCCCTCGGGCACACCGGAGGCGGTGAAGCTGAACCGGTAGGACTCGCCCTTCACGAGCGTGATGTCGTTCTGCCCGACCGCCGCGTCCCAGCGGTTGGCGGTGCCACCGGGCACGTCCGCGCACAACTGCCCCGCGGACAGCTCCGCCGTGACGTTGCTCGTGGTCCACCAGGGAGCGCTGGAGTCGTCGAAGGTGCCGTTCTTCACCTGCTCGATCTCGTCGGCCGCGGCCGGTCCGGCGGGCACGGTGACGAGCGCCGCCGCGACCAGGGCCGTCGCGGTGAGGAACGTGGTTCTGCGTCGTTTCACGTCCGGGCTCCTTGGGGGAGTGGGAGGTGCGGGATGCCGGCGCCCGCGGCCGGACCCACGGGGCACAGGTCGGGCCCGCGGACGCCCGTGTCGGGCCGAACGGGCGTGGGAGCGCTCCCAATTGCCGTTGCGGGGACTGTAGGGGCGCGGGGGAGTGTCGGACAAGACGGGTGACATGAGTTCGCCGTCACGGGGCACCGGCGCGCACTAATTCGGTGGTCGCCGCGTGGCCCCTCTGGAGGTGCTGACGGGGGCGCGGCGGGGTCAGGGCGTGCGGGGATGGGGCAACAAGCCGCCCGGGCAGCCATTCAGACGCTCCGTCAGACAGAAAAGTCGCGGTCGCTCACGGACCGGCCGCCCGGGGCAGTCGCAACACCGCACGGGGGAGCGCCTGTTCAGGACGTTCCGCGGCGCGGCGGCGGCGCGGGCGGTCCCGTAGCTGTGAAAGGCCGTTCGAGGGGTAGGCGGTGGGCGAGCCGAATACCGTCCGGGAGACGGGTCGGCCACGAGTCTGCCGCCGGTATCGCCGTTGGAGGGGGTCATGGACCAAGCACGCGGACAGCGACGGCCCGCCGGGAGGTCTCCCGGGCACCGAACGAGCACACGCGTCGCCGTGTTGGCGGTGACCGGGTCCCTCGCCCTCACGGCCTGCAGCGGGTCGTCGGACGACGGCGACGGCAAGCAGGGGGCGGCGTCGCACCGGATACGCGTCGCCCCCGCCGCCGACGCCTCGTCCGTGCCGGTCGACAAGAAGGTGACGGTACGCGCGGGCAGCGGGAAGCTCACCTCCGTGAAGGTGACCGCCCCCGGGCCCGGCGCCCTCGACGGCGCGTACTCCGGGGACCGGGACTCCTGGACCTCCGGCGCCGAACTGGCCCCCGGCGTCACCTACACGGTGGAGGCCAGGGCGACGGCGTCCGACGGGCGGAAGATCACCGAACGCCGCACCTTCACCACCGCCGAGCCCCCGAAGTCGCGGACCTTCGTCGGCGAGTACAACGTCGAGCAGGGGTCGACCGTCGGCACCGCCCTGCCGGTGTCGATCGTCTTCAACAAGCCCATCAGCGACAAGGCGGCCGTCGAACGCCGTCTGAAGGTCACCTCGTCCCCCGCCGCGGAGGGCGCGTGGAGCTGGATGAAGGACCGCAACGGCAAGGACCGGATCGACTACCGCCCCCGGGAGTACTGGAAGCCGGGCACCCGGGTCACCCTGCGCATGAACCTCGACGGGGTCGGCGCAGGCGGAGGGCTCTACGGCACCCAGACCCGGAAGATCGGCTTCACCGTCGGCAAGGCCGTCGTCAGCACCGTCGACGTGGCGAAGAAGACGATGACCGTCACCGAGAACGGGAGGAAGCTGCGGACCCTGCCCGTGTCCACCGGCAAGAAGGGATTCGAGACCTGGGACGGCACGATGGTGGTGCTGAGCAAGGTCCCCTCCATCCGGATGGACTCGTCCACCGTCGGCATATTCGGCCGTGAGGCGTACGACCTCGGCAAGGTCAAGTGGGACGTGCAGCTCACCACTTCGGGCACCTACGCCCACGCGGCGCCGTGGAACGAGGGCAAGTTCGGGCGGGTCAACGGCAGTCACGGCTGCATCGGCATGAGCACCGAGGACGCCAAGTGGTTCTTCCAGCACGTCGACTACGGCGACCCGGTCACCGTCCTCAACTCCACGGACACCGTGCCCCTCAACAACGGCTACGGGGACTGGAACGTGGACTGGGCGAAGTGGCGGGCGGGCAGCGCCCTGCGGTGACACCCTCGCGCCGTCCGGAGCGGGGAACGGCGCGGCTCCGGGCACCGGAACCGGTGCCCAGGGCGCGTCCGCGGACGGCGCGCGCTCCCGTCCGTGGCGGTTCTCGCACCGCGTCCTGTCGTCCTGCGGCCGTCAATAGGATCTAATGGGCAGCCGCACGCGAGGCGGACAGATACCGGACGGCATCGTCCGACAGTTCCGTCTCCGATCCGTGCGACCCTCAACTCCGGATGGTCTTGGATGCCCGCCTCGCCTCAGCACGACTCCGCACAGCCCGCGGAGAACCCGGCCGGAACGCCCGCTGCGCCGCAGCACCACGGTCTGTTCCTCCAGCCGTGCTACACCGTCGACCTGCCGCCGCTGGACGAGGAGGAAGAGGCGTCCTTCCCGCCTCCCTCGCGTCCCGCGAACAGGCAGCGCGGAGCGGTCCGCGGCCGCTGACCGCGCCACACCGGGGCGGGAGGCGCGTCCACCGGCCTACGCCGCCCCACTGGCTGTTGGCCGCAGGCCTGGCCACCGGGGCGGGAAGCCCGTCGACCGGCCTACGCCGTCCCACTGGTCGTCGGCCGCGGGGCCCGGCCACCGGCGGGAGGCCCGTCCACCGGCCTACCCTCCGGGGCCGCTGGCCGCGCGGCCCGGCCACCGGGCGTTCGCGCGCGACTGTCCGGCCCTCGGGCGACGCGTCCGGGCGACGCGTCCGGACGGCGCGACCGCTCGGAGCGTGACCAGTGGCCCGGCACGGCTCGCCCGGTGACCGCCCCGCCCGGGACCGGCAGTCCCGCCCACCGGCCGGCAGGCCGAGGAGGCCGGCTGTCCGTCCCCGCGGCTGTCCGTCCCCCGGCTTAAGCCCCCGGCCTCAAAAGCCGCTCACCGCCCCGCCGTGGGAACCGGCCACCGGTCGGCCATCAGTCGGCCATCGGGACGGCTCGACAACCGGTCGGCCGTCCGGGCGACTCGGCCAAGGGTCGGCCATTCGGGCGACCGTCCCCCAGCCGGCCGGGGGTCCGGCGCCCAGGGCGGCCCGGCGACCCCGCCGGGCTGCGCCGGTCTCGCTGCCGGGGCACTCTTGATCCCGTGGCAGAGACCCTGATCGTCGTGCACCGGCCCTCGTCCAGCGGTGGCAGGCGGGTGAGCGTGCGCCGGGACGGCCGGGACGTCGATCTCGGACTGGCCCACTCCGACCACGACCTGATCGTGTTCCTGGAGGCCGCCGGTCTGCTCGACCCGGACGAGATCCTGGACGACCCGGAGCGGGTGGAGTGGCGCGGCGGCCTCCCGCACGAGTGGGGCACCGCTTAGCCGGCCGCGGTGGCGCACGGTCACGCGACGGGCGCCACCGCGTCCGCGAGGAGGCCCCTGTCGTGGCTCCCTGGAGCCGGCCACAACGAGCGGTGCCCGGTTTGTGGTGTTACCAAGGAGTGGCACCCGGCCATTCGGGTCGGCGGCCCGGAGATCGGGAGCGACGATGGACGACTATCCCCTCCTCAACCTGTTCTGGACCATGCTCTGGTTCTTCCTGTGGATCATGTGGCTGTTCCTGCTGTTCAAGGTCATCTCTGACATCTTCCGCAGCCACGACCTCAGCGGCTGGGCCAAGGCCGGCTGGCTGGTCCTGGCGCTGGTGCTGCCCTACCTCGGCGTCCTGGTCTACGTGATCGCCCGGGGCAAGTCGATGAGCAAGCGCGACGTCGCGGAGGCTCAGGAGCGGGAGGCGGCCTTCAAGGCGTACGTCCGGGAAGCCGCGGCGGAAGGCGGCACCGGCGCGGGCGCCGGCACGGGCGGCGGCGCCGGCAAGGTCGACGAGCTCGCCAGGCTGGCGGCGCTCCGGGACAAGGGCACGCTGACGGACGAGGAGTTCCAGCGGGCGAAGACGAAGCTCCTGACCTAGGGACAGCGCCCCAGGACAACGCCGGGCCCTCTGTGGGCTTTGCGGAGCCCCTGGGAGCCAACGGCCCTCGGCCGGACGTCCGGGTCCCCGTCACGTGACGGGGACCCGGACGCGTACGTCTCGTGCTGTGACCGTCATCCGTGCGTCAGTGCCTCGTGCGCCGCCACGGTCGGCGGTCACCTGCGTTCCCGGCCGACGGAGGGGACGCTGATCCAGCGCCCTCGTTTCCCGGCCGGCGAAGGCGCCGGGCCGCATCGCGATGCCGTCGCCGGTCCGCCCGTCGCCGGTCCGTCGCCGGTCCGCCCGTGGCCGTCCGGCCGTCCCCCGGACGGGGCAGCTACGGACCATTCAGTGGGGGGCCGTGCCGGCCGGGCGGTTCGCGCCCGTGGTCGCGTCAGCGGCACCCCGCTCCCGGCCCATCGCAACGCGACGATCCCGGGGCGCCGGTCCGCTCAGCTGGAAGCCGTGCCGGCCGGGTGGATGGCGCCCGCGGTCGCCGTCAGCGGCACACCGCTCCCGCCCCACCGCAGCGCGACGATCTCCGCGGCGACGGACACCGCCACCTCCTCCGGCGTACGGGCTCCCAGGTCGAGCCCCACCGGCGACCGCAGCCGGGCCAGCTCCTCCGCGCCCAGGCCGGCCTCACGCAGGCGCGCCATCCGTTCGTCGTGGGTACGCCGGCTGCCCATCGCCCCGATGTACGCGGCCGGGCGGCGCAGCGCCTCCTCCAGCAACGGGACGTCGAACTTCGGGTCGTGCGTGAGGACGCAGATCACCGTGCGCTCGTCCGTCGTCGTCCCGGCGAGGTACACGTGCGGCCATTCGGCGACGACCTCGACGGCCGAGGGGAAGCGCCGGGGCGTGGCGAAGACCGGCCGGGCGTCGCACACCGTGACGCGGTAGCCGAGGAAGTCGCCGATGCGGGCGACGGCAGCCGCGTAGTCGATGGCGCCGAAGACCAGCATGCGTGGCGGTGGCGCGAACGAGTGCAGGAAGACGCCGACGGTGTCCTCGCGGCGCTCGCCGTGCGGCCCGTAGTGGCGGAGTTCGGAGGCGCCCTGGGCCAGTTCGCCCTGCGCGTCGGCGGTGACGGCGACGTCCAGTCCGCTCGTGCCCAGGGTGCCGGGGACGCCGTCGTCGGGACCGGGCTCCCCGGCCGGCCACACGGCGAGCGAGGCTCCGCGCCGGGCCGGCCCGGCGGTCACCGTCGCGAGTGTCACCGGCCGGCCCGCCGCCACGGACCGGGCGACGGCCCCGAAGGCGGGGTCGTCGCCCGGGGAGACGCGCCGCACCAGCACCGTGATCTCCCCGCCGCAGGTCAGCCCCACGGCGAAGGCGTCCTCGTCGCTGAACCCGAACGTCTCCAGCCGGGCCTCGCCGCCCTCCAGCACCTCGCGCGCCAGCTCGAATACCGCGCCCTCCACGCAGCCGCCGGACACGCTGCCCACGACCTCGTCACCGGGGCCGACCGCCATGGCGGCCCCCGGATCGCGCGGCGCGCTGCGGCTGACGGCGACGACGGTGGCCAGGCCGAAGGGCGAGCCGCGCGTGTACCAGCGGCTCAGCGCCGGGAGGATCTCACGCATCGCCCGCTCCCGCCGGCCTCCGCGCGGCCCTCCTCAAGACGTACCGGACTCGTCGGCGGTCTCGTCCTCGTCGTCGCGCTCGCCCTCGGCCTGCGAGGGGGTGGCGGCACCGGGGTCCGTGTGCCCGGTGTCGTGGGTGGCCCCGGAGGAATCGGTGCCGGTGTCCGGCTCGCCCTCGGCCTGGGACGGGGTGTGCTCGCTCATGATCAGCCTTCCGGGTCGACCGGGGCGCCGCTCGGGCGCCCGCCGTGTCCTGATGGGTCCGCCCGGCGTGCCGAGGACACCCGGCCACTACGGCGACCGTGGCGCCGAGCCCCTTCCGCGGGACCGCCGACGTCGCCCGTCACGCACGGACGCCGGTGCGGGTACCCACGGCACCACGGATCACCCGCGCGCCCGGAACGATCTCCTCCGCGCTTAATTCCGTTGCCCCCGCCCACTGCCGCCTGCTGCACTACGGGGGACGAACCGTCCCCGACCCCAGGAGCACCGATGCGCGCAGCGTCCATGTCCACCGCCGAAGGAACGATCACCTCTTCAAAGGACATGACGCCCTGTGCCCACCCTGAACCTGGGAATCCTCGCGCACGTAGACGCCGGTAAGACGAGCCTGACGGAGCGGCTGCTGCACACCGTCGGGGTCATCGACGAGCTCGGCAGTGTCGACGACGGCAGCACCCGCACCGACACCCTCGCCCTGGAACGGCAGCGCGGCATCACGATCAAGTCCGCCGTCGTGTCGTTCGCGATCGGCGACCTCACCGTCGACCTGATCGACACTCCCGGTCACCCGGACTTCATCGCCGAGGTGGAGCGCGTGCTCAGCGTGCTCGACGGGGCGGTCCTGGTGGTGTCGGCGGTGGAGGGCGTCCAGGCGCAGACGCGCGTGCTGATGCGGACGCTCCAGCGGCTGCGGATTCCGACCCTCGTGTTCGTGAACAAGATCGACCGGTCCGGCGCCCGGTACGCGCCGCTGCTGGACAGCGTGGCCGCGCGGCTCACCCCGGCGATCGTCCCCATGGGCGACGTCCGTGCCCCGGGCACTCCGGACGCCGGCTTCGTGCCCTTCTCCGCGCCGCGGCTCCGGGCGCCGCTGCTCGACGTGCTCGCCGGCCACGACGACGCGCTGCTCGCCGCGTACGTCGACGGAGGCGTCTCCGACGACCGGCTCCGCGCCTCTCTCGTACGCCAGACCGGCCGGGCCCGCGTGCATCCGGTCTACTTCGGGTCCGCCATCACGGGAGCGGGCGTTCCGGAGCTGGTCGCCGGGATCCGGGAGCTGCTCCCCGCCGCCGGGGGCCGGGCCGACGGGGAGGTCGAGGGCACCGTCTTCAAGGTCGAACGGGGTCCGGCGGGGGAGAAGATCGCCTACGCGCGGATGTTCTCCGGCACCCTGCGGACGCGCGACCGGATCACCTACGGGGACGGCCGTGAGGGCAAGATCACGGGGATCGACGTCTTCGAGAACGGTGCGGCGGTCGGTGACACGGCCGTGGCCGCGGGACGGATCGGCAGGCTCCGGGGCCTCGCCGACATCCGCATCGGGGACGCCCTCGGCCGGTCGTCACGGCCGGGCGCGGAGCGTCATTTCGCGCCGCCGACCCTGGAGACGGTCGTCGTCCCCCGCCGGCCCGGCGACAAGGGCGCCCTGCACGTGGCGCTCACCCAACTCGCCGAACAGGACCCGCTGATCGCGCTGCGCACCGACGAACTCCGCCAGAAGATCTCCGTGTCGCTGTACGGGGAGGTCCAGAAGGAGGTCGTGCAGGCGACCCTCGCCGACGAGTTCGGACTCGACGTCGGCTTCCGTGAGACGACGACCATCTGCGTCGAGCGCCCCGTCGGCAGTGGCGCGGCAGTCGAGTTCAACGGCAGGGAGCCCAACCCGTTCCTCGCGACCGTCGGACTGCGGGTCGACCCGGCGCCGGCCGGCAGCGGTGTGGGGTTCCGGCTCGGAGTGGAACTCGGGTCGATGCCGTACGCCTTCTTCAAGGCGGTCGAGGACACCGTGCGGGACACCCTGCGCCAGGGAGTGCACGGCTGGGAGGTCACCGACTGCACGGTGACCATGACGCACTCGGGCTACTCGCCGCGTCAGAGCCACGCTCACCAGCGCTTCGACAAGAGCATGTCGAGCACGGGCGCCGACTTCCGCGGGCTGACCCCGCTGGTCCTGATGAGCGCGCTGCGCCGGGCGGGCTCCCGCGTGCACGAGCCGATGCACCGCTTCAGCCTGGAGACTCCGGCCGACACGCTCACGGCCGTCCTGCCCGTGCTGGCGAAACTTCGCGCCGTCCCCGAGGCGACCAGTACGCGCGGAGCGACAAGCGTGCTGGAGGGCCGGATCCCGGCGGCGGCGGTCCACGAACTGGGCGTGCTGCTGCCGGGACTGTCCCGGGGCGAGGGCGAACTGGACGCCGTGTTCGACCACTACGCCCCCGTCGCACGGGGGACCGTCCCGGAACGCCCGCGCACGGACCACAACCCGCTGGACCGCAAGGGCTACCTGCTCAAGGTGACGCGGCGGGTGGGGAGTTGAGCGGGGCAAGCCCGGGCGGCGGGGCGTCGGGGCGACAGGACGACGGGGCGACGGGGCGGCGGGGCGACGGCCGTGCTGGCTCGCCTGCACGTGACGGCACCCGTTGCCGCGGCCCCCGAACCGGGCGGCACGGAGGCTCACCGGCCCCCGCTCACCGCTTCGGGAGCGGGGGCCAGGCGTGGGGCGCCGGTCAGGGAACGGAGCACTGTCGATAGAGCGGAGCGCCGCTTACGGGACGGATCGCTAGCTGCGGCTTGAAGCGCCGCTCACGGAACGGAGCGCCGCTCATAAAAGGGGAGCGCTGCCCACGGAAGTCTCGGAGCGGAGCGCCGGTCACGGGAGCGAGCACCAGTCTCGGAGCGGAGCGCCGCCCACGGAACGGAGCGGTGCCCACGGAAGAGAGCGCCGCTCAAGGAACGGAGCGCCGGCCACGGTCTGGAGCGCCGCTCATGGAACGGAGCGCCGGCCACGGAAGTGAGCGCCGCCCACGGTCCAGAGAGCTGCGCACGGAAGTGAGCGCCTCCCACGGCTCGAAGCACCGGTCACGTCACGAAGCACTGCCCACGAGACGGAGCACCGCTCATGAAACGGAGCGCCGATCACGGTCTGGAGCGCCGCCCGGAGAGCGGAGCGCCAGTCAGGGAATGGAGCGCCGCCCACGGAACAGAGGACCGGTCACCGTCCGGAGCACCGGCATCAAAAACGGAGCACCGGTCTTGAAGCCGAGCGTCGGTCACGGCCCGGAGCGCCGCCCACGGAACGGAGCACCGGTCACCGTCCGGAGCACCGGCATCAAAGACCGAGCACCGGTCTTGAAGCCGAGCGTCGGTCACGGCCCGGAGCGCCGCCCGCAAAACGGAGACCGCTCAGGAAACGGAGCGCCTATCACGGTCCTGAGCGCCGCCTAGAGAGCGGAGCGCCAGTCAGCGAATGGAGCGCCGCCCACGGAACGGAGCACCGGTCACTGTCCGTAGCACCGGTATCTGAGTGGAGCGCCGGTTTCGGTCCGGAGCACCGCCCACAAACCGGAGCACCGCCCACAAACCGGAGCACCGCCCACAAACCGGAGCCCCGCTCACAAACCGGAGCACCGCCCAAAGAACGGACCCCCCACAGACCGGACCGCCCCCCCCCACAGACCGGACCGCCCCCCACACACAGACCGGCCCCCCACGGACCGGACCACCGCCCGCCCCCCCCACGCCCCCCGAACGCCCCCCCGCCAGAGCCCACGTCCACCTAACAGCGCGCGTCACCCAGCCGAGACCCCGGTCCAGCCGGCCGGCACCCTGGCCAGCCGCACGCGCTGCGGGTGGTCGCCGACCGCCACGGACGCCGTCTTCCGGCCGGTGGCGAAGTCGATCGCGGTGACCCGGTCGGCGCCGCTCTCGGAGACGACGCAGGACCGGCCGTCGCCGCTGACGGTCGCCCAGTACGGCTTGGAGGCGGTGACGAGCGGCCCCTCCTGGAGGGTCTCCCGGTCGACGACGGTCGCGTAGTCGTCCATCGTCCCGGCGACGCACAGCTTGGTGCCGTCGGGGCTGACCGACATGCCGTGGTGGCGGGAGTCGTTGACCCATGTGGTGCGGTCGTTGCTGGTGGCGGGGTTCTTCGGGAGGGTCTTCACGCGGGTGATCCGGTCGCTCCCGACGTCGTACTCCAGGAAGCCGTTGAAGAACGACACCTGGAAGTACAGCTTCGACTCGTCGGGGCTGAAGACCGCGGGCCGCACGGCGTCGGAGTGGTCCTTGAGGCCGATCGCGTCGAGTCGCTGCCGCATGTCGATCACCTTGACCTGCTTGAAGGTGCTCGTGTCCACGACGGTGATGCGCCGGTCGCCCTTCGTCCAGTCGAGCCAGGGTTCGTCGAGGGCGGTGTTGACGTCTCCGATGGACATGTTCCAGATGTACCGGCCGTCGCGCGAGAAGACGTTCTCGTGGGGCTTGTCGCCGGTGGCGAAGGAACCGAGCTGGCGGCCGGTGACGATGTCGAGGACGTGCACGGTGTTCGCGGTCGAGGCCGAGACCGCGACGCGGGTGCCGTCGGGGGAGACGGCCATGTGGTCGGCCCGGTAACCGGACACCCGGAAGCGCCAGTTGATCCGGCCGGTGGCCAGGTCGATGGAGACCACGTCGGCGAAGCTCGGGCGCGAGACGACCATCGATGTCCCGTCGGGGGTGGCGTACATGTCGTCGACGAGCTGGTCGTGGCCCTCGCCGACGCCGTTGCGGATGCCGAGGAAGAACGCCCACTTGATGGGGTCGGCGTTGATCTCCGCCATGCGTGCCGCCTTGTCCGGTACGACGTCGATCCGGCCGATTCTCGACAGGTCCCCGGTGGACTCGATGACGTCGGCGGTGCCGTCCCAGTTGTTGCCCACGAACATCACCTCGCGCGGTCCGGCGGAGGAGGCCGCGGGGGAGGGGGCCGTGGCGGCCGTGGCGGCGTTCGTGGTGGCGCACAGGGCGAGGGTCAGTGCGGTGGCCAGGGTGCACAGGTGCCGTGAGCGAGGGGCAGACATGGCGGTCCTTGTCGTAGAGGGGGGTGAAATGGCAAGGGCATGACAAGGGAATCTGAACACGCCCGCGTTCAGAGTTGACTTACTGGAAAGTAAGGAGCGGGGCGCCCTCTCCACAAGACTCCGGGCAGGACAAAATCGACCGAGGGCCGGACCGGCCGGCGATGGGGGAGGCAGGGGTGGCGGGCAGGCTGAGGCAGCCGACCGGGCGGTACGGCGGCCGGTCCGCCGAGGAGCGGCAGGCCGAACGCCGACGGCGCTTCCTGGAGGCCGCCCTCCAGGTGTTCGGCGACCGCCCCGGCTTCCGGGCGGCCACCGTCGCGGCGCTCAGCGAGGCGGCGGGCCTGTCCACCCGCCAGTTCTACGAGGAGTTCCGCACCCTGGAGGACGTGCTGGCCGCCCTGCACCTCCAGGTCAACGACTGGGCCGAGGCGGCGGCCCTGGCGGCGCTCGCCGAGGCCCGCGAGCTGCCGCTCGCCGAGCGTGTCGCCGCGGTCTTCCGTGCCTACGCGGCCGACGTCACCTCCGACCCGCGCCGGATCCGCATCACGTTCGTCGAGATCATCGGGGTCAGCCCGGCACTGGAGGAGCAGCGGCTCGACCGCCGGGCCCGCTGGGTGGACCTCATCTGCGCGGAGGCGGACGCGGCGGCGGCACGCGGCGAGGCGGCTTTCCGCGACTACCGGATCGCCGCGACCGCGTTCATCGGTGGCGTGAACGGTCTGCTCCACGACTGGAGCGCCGGCCGGGTGGACGCCACCCTGGACCAGGTCGTCGAGGAACTCGTGCGCCAACTGCTCGCCGTGCTGCGCCCCGTGGGCTGGTCCCCGGGCGGCCACCACCCCTGAAACCCCTGCCGGGGCGGCGTGCCGCGCGGTCCCGCTCACCGCACCGATCGCGGTCCGGCCGCTCGTGGTCGTGGCCGGAACTCGCCCTGGCTCCGGTCCGCGCCCGATGATCGAATCACGTCTTTGTCCTCAGCGAAGGGAACAGTTGTGCCTGTGACGACGTATGCGGACCTGCACCGACAGGTGTCCGCGGACATAGAGGCCGAGGTGCGGGCCGCCGTCGGGCGTCTCGGCCCCTCGGCGACCGCCGTCAGGAGCGCGGTCACGGGACTCCTGCGGCACCGTGAGTTCGCGTATCCGCTCTCGGTGCTGCCGATGGTCGTGCACGCCGCGGAGACCGGCGCTCCCGGACCGGCCGCCCCGCTGGCCGCCGTGCACGTCCTGTGGTGGACGTCCGCCTGCCACCTCGACGACCTGGCCGACGGGCAGGGCGCGGTGCGCGTCGGTGGCCTGCACCCGAGCGAAGCGCTCCTCGCGGCCGTCGTCGCGGGACTGCCGCTGCCCGTTCTGGCCCTGCGGTCACCGCGGATCCCCGAGGCGGTGCGCGGCGATCTGACGGCCGAGGTCCTGAACGGGCTGGTCGCCGCCGCCGAGGGCCAGTTGCGCGACCTCCGGGCCGATGTCGCCGGCGCCGACCGGCAGCGGGTGGTCGCCGCCTACCGGGGGAAGTCCGGCGCCCCGTTCGCCATGATCACGGCGATGGCGGCGATCCTGGCGGGGGCGCCGGCCGAAAGGGTCGAGCGCTGGCGGGAGTTCGGCTGCGTCTTCGGCGTCCTGTGGCAGATCTTCAACGACCAGGAGGACATCCTGTCGGGCCGCGACGAGGACCTGGCGAACGGCACGGTGACCTATCTGCTGGCCTGCGCGCTCCAGGACGCCCCGCCCGCCGAGAGGGCGCTCCTGCTGAAGGCGCACGCCGCCGCCCGGACGTCCGGCTCCGCCCGGGCCGAGGTCACCGCGGTGCTCCTCGACGCCGCGCTGCTCCGCCGCTGCCGGGACGACCTCGACGCCTTCCGAGCCGACGCGCACCGGCTGTTGCGCGAACTGGGCGGCGACGAGGAGTACCTCGCCGTACTGCGGCACCTCGTGGACGAGTCGTCCCGGATGCGGCTGGAGCCCGGCCCCGTCGAACAGCTCAGCGCCGGGCGGCCGTGACGGCCAGGGCGAGCACCGCGGCCGAGACCAGGACGGCGCCCACTACCACCCCGAGGTAGAGGCGGCGCCGTAGCGAGCGGTACAACGTCTCGTACTCGGACCGCAGTTGCGCTGCGCGCTCCGCCGTGCGTTCCCAGCAGCGGCGGTTGAGCGCGAGGTGGTGCTCGGCGTAGCGCGCCTCCACCTCCTCCCGCTGGGTGTCCGTGAGCCACCGCAACGACCCGGTGAAGAGGGCGGCTTCGGCCCTGCCCTCGGCGCGCGCGGCCTCGACGAGGAGATGGCCCTCCAGTTGCCTGATCCAGAGGTCCGCGTCGGGCAGATGGTCGTCGGTGGCCGTCATCGCACCTCCATCGGAGCTCCGGCGGTTCCGTCCACCGCCGGACCCGAGGGCACGCCCGAGGCGGCGATCTCCGGGTGGTGCAGGTCGAACGCCGGGGATTCGGAGCGGATCCGCGGCAGGGTGAGGAAGTTGTGGCGCGGCGGCGGGCAGGAGGTCGCCCACTCCAGCGAACGGCCGTAGCCCCACGGGTCGTCGACCTCGATCTTCCTGCCGTACTTGGCGGTCTTCCAGACGTTGTAGAAGAACGGCAGGAACGACAGCCCGAGGACGAAGGAGAAGACGCTCGACACGGTGTTGAGCGTGGTGAGACCTTCCACCGCCAGATAGTCGGGAATGCGGCGCTGCATTCCGTTGGCGCCCAGCCAGTGCTGCACGAGGAACGTGCCGTGGAACCCGATGAACAGCGTCCAGAAGGTGACTTTCCCGAGCCGCTCGTCGAGCATCCTGCCGGTGAACTTGGGCCACCAGAAATGGAATCCGGCGAACATCGCGAACACGACCGTGCCGAAGATGACGTAATGGAAGTGCGCCACCACGAAATAGGTGTCCGACACGGGGAAGTCCATCGGCGGCGAGGCGAGCATGACGCCGGTCAGACCACCGAAGACGAACGTGATCAGGAAGCCGGTCGCCCAGAGCATCGGGGTCTCGAAGGACAACGAGCCCTGCCACATGGTCCCGATCCAGTTGAAGAACTTCACGCCGGTCGGTACGGCGATGAGGAACGTCATGAAGGAGAAGAACGGGAGCAGGACGCCGCCGGTGACGTACATGTGGTGCGCCCACACGGTCACGGACAGGCCGGCGATGGCGATGGTCGCGCCGATGAGGCCCATGTAGCCGAACATCGGCTTGCGGGAGAACACCGGGATGACTTCGGAGATGATCCCGAAGAACGGCAGGGCGATGATGTACACCTCTGGATGGCCGAAGAACCAGAAGAGGTGTTGCCACAGCAACGCGCCGCCGTTCGCGGCGTCGAAGATGTGTGCCCCGAATTTCCGGTCCGCCTCCAGGGCGAACAGGGCCGCCGCGAGCACGGGGAAGGCCAGCAGCACCAGGACCGCGGTGAGCAGGACGTTCCAGACGAAGATCGGCATGCGGAACATCGTCATGCCGGGCGCGCGCATGCAGATGATCGTGGTGATGAAGTTGACCGCGCCGAGGATCGTGCCGAAGCCGGAGAAGGCCAGACCCATGATCCACATGTCGGCGCCGATGCCCGGCGAACGGACCGCGTCCGAGAGCGGGCTGTAGGCGAACCAGCCGAAGTCGGCCGCGCCCTGCGGGGTGAGGAAACCGCCCACCGCGATCAGCGAGCCGAACAGGTAGAGCCAGTAGGCGAACATGTTCAGCCGCGGGAACGCCACGTCGGGCGCGCCGATCTGCAGCGGCATGATCCAGTTGGCGAATCCGGCGAACAGCGGCGTCGCGAACATCAGCAGCATGATCGTGCCGTGCATCGTGAACGCCTGGTTGAACTGCTCGTTCGACATGATCTGCAGACCCGGCCGCGCCAGCTCCGCACGCATCAGCAGCGCCATGACGCCACCGATGCAGAAGAACGCGAACGACGTGATCAGGTACAGCGAGCCGATCGTCTTGTGGTCGGTGGTCGTCAGCCACCTGACGGCGGTGGCTCCGGGCCGGTGGGTGCGTACGGGCGGGGACGGCGCGGACGGCGGCGTCGTCGCGGTGTTGCTCTCCATGCCCCGCCTGTGTCCGCACCCAGCGCGGCCGTCACACTCGGGGGAAGCGACGAGCGTCACACCGGCCGGTGTGACGAACACCGGCCTGCCGGACACCTACGGGACATGAGCAACGACGAGATCTTCGCCGCTGCCTATCGCGAGCACTACTGGGCGGTCAGCCGCTACGTTGCGCGGCGACTGGACGGCCGGACGAGCGAGGTGGAGGAAGTGGTGGCGGAGGTGTTCACCGTCGCCTGGCGCCGGCGTGCGGAGCTGCCGGCGACCCCGCTGCCCTGGCTGTACGGCGTCGCCCGCAACTGCCTGGCCAACGCCGTACGCGGGTACGGCCGCCGGCGACGGCTCGTCGACCGCATCGGCCACCACGAGACCGCCCACCGACGGCAGATCGTGGACAGCCCCGACACCGAGACGCCCGGCGCCTGGGTGCACGAGGCCCTGGCCCGCCTGGCCCCCGGCGACCAGGAGGTGCTGCGCCTCACGGCGTGGGAGGGACTCGGGATCGACGAGATCGCCGTCGCCCTCGGCTGCGGGAGCAGAGCCGCGGCGATGCGGCTGCACCGCGCCCGTGGCCGCCTGAGGACCGAGATCGACCGCATGCGGGACACCTGGCGCCCCCACGCGTCCGCGACGCCCGGCGCCGGCACGCCCGGCCACGACAGCACGGAGCACGGCCATGGCTGACGAACTCGACCTGCTGCGCCGCGCCGACCCGGTGCCGTCCGACGACCCCCGCTTCCGCGACCGGCCCCTCGACCGGCGGGCCGAACGCCGGCTGGACCACCTGCTGACCGGCGCCCCGGCGCGCGTACGGCCGCCGGGCGTACGGCACAAGCGGCGCTGGGCCTGGGGCCTCGCCGCGTCCGCCGCCGTCGCGACGCTCGCGCTGACCCTGCTGCTGTCCGGGACGACGACCGCGCCCGCCGTCGCCGCCCCCCGCCCGCTGCTCGTCGAGACCGGTTCCGCCGCCGTCCCGCTGGACCGGATCGCCGACCGGGCGGCCGCCGCCGGCGACAAGACGCCCCTGCGCCGGGGCACGCACGTCCAGACGTGGAGCCTCGCGATGACCGGCGGACCCGGTGCCCGGCCGCCGCTCACCCTCCCCGAGGAGCGCGTCGTGCGCTGGAAGGCCGACGGCAGCCACACGGAACTCGTCGTGGCGACCGACCCGCGCCACCCGGGCAGGCCCGTGATCACCGACAGCGGGGACACCCCGCGCACCGTCGAGGACGGGCACGTCCTGAGCCGGCGGTCGTACCCGCCCAGCTGGAGCGACGCCCCGCCCGCCGCGCGTCCCCCGCACGACGCCCGACGGCTGCGCGCCTACCTGGAGGAGATCGACCCCGTCGACACCATGGACACGCCCCGGCTGCTGGACGCCACGGCGGTACTCCTGGACAACTGGACCCTGGGCGGACGCGAGTCGGCGGCCCTGATCCGGCTCCTCGCCGACGCCGACGGGCTGCGGCCGCTCGGCGCCGTGACCGACCGCCTGGGACGCGAAGGGCAGGCGTACGTGTACGGGGACGCGGCGCACTCCACGCGCCGGATGCTGGTCCTGGACCCGTCGACCGGCGCCGTCCTCGGACTGGAGGACACCGTCACCGAGGCCGAACCGGAGTACGGCGTCGAGGCGGGCGACGTGATGTCGTATAGCGCGTGGATGCGATGACCGCGTGCCGGGCCGGTCACCGGTGACGTACGGCGCGGTGCGGCGGACCACCCCGCCCGTCAGGGCGGGAGCCGGCGCCGACGGCGCGCGCGGGGACGCACCGCCCGCAGGACGGCGCGCACCAGGATCCAGGACGCCGCCGGCCACCGCCTCGGCGGGACCGCGCCCTGCCGCCGGGCCGGCGCCGGACGCGACCGGCCCATGGTCGCCCGCGCCGAGACGGTCCAGGTCACACGGGACGTGAACCGGGCCTGCGGCCAGCGCCGCGTCACTCGTCCCATGCCTGGAGCAGTGTGTGATCGACGATCTTCCCGTCGCGCAGGGACATCATCGACTGGGACAGCACCTTCACCCCGTCCGGATACTGGCAGGACTCCGTGTAGGCGACGCGGTCGCCCTGGACGACGCACTGCTCCATCTTGTGGGTCATGTCGCGGCTGTAGACGTCGGCGAGCATCTCGCCGATCTTGTCCCGGCCGTGCATGACCATCGGGTGGCTGGGCTGCGTGTTGCGGTCGACGACCCGGATCTCGGCGTCGTCCGCGTAGAGCGACAGGAGTGCCGCCGCGCTGTGTCCTTCGATGCCCCGGCGCAGAGCCTCGGTGTCGAAGGCGGGACCTGCTGCGGTGCCCATGATGACCTCCTTGAGGGCCGCGGCCCGGCGAGGAGCGGGCCGCGAGGGCCCCTCCTTCGAGGCTCCTCCGCCGCGCGACGGTCGGCAAGCGCAGGCCGCGCTGTGCGCCTCTCGGGTGAGGAGCCCGGTACGGCCGTGTCCGGACGGGGCCCGGCAGCGTTGCTGAAGTCATGATCTCAACACGACGCATCGTTGCCGCCGTTGGTCTCGTTGTCAGTGCCACGGGGCTCGCCGCCCCGGCCGCGAACGCGCTCGGTGCCGACACCCTCGGCGTGGCGCCGATCAGCCCGGTCGCCCAGCTCGACGCGCTCGCCCAGAGCAACGTCCCGGCCGAGCACCGCGAGCAGCTTCCGCACGTGTCCAGCCAGCTCGCGGGCCTCAAGCGACTGCACGACCTCAACCAGCTGCACCAGGCGACCGACCTCGTCGCCCCCGTCGTCGGGCTGCTCCCCGTCGGCTGACACCGGGTACGCGCCGGCTCCCAGGAGTCCGGCACCGCGCTCCGAGGGCCCCCGCTCCGGCGGGGGCCCTTGACATTCCCCGGGCGCGGCCGGAGCATCCCGGTAGTTGAACGAACGAAAGTTCACTTTGCGAACAACCTCGCTCGGGCCGACTCCGGGCATCCTGGTTGTGTATGCCGTAGTGACGTACCGAAGGAAGCCGCGCCATGGCCATCACCCGTGAACTGCTGATCGGCGGCAAGGACGTCCCCGCCGCCTCGGGCCGCACCGCCGAGGACGTCGACCCCTACACCGGCGAGGTGTACGCCACGGTCGCCGCCGCCGGCCCCGAGGACGTCACGCGGGCCGTGGACGCCGCCGACGCCGCCTTTGACGGATGGGCCGCGCTCGCCCCCTTCGCCCGGCGGAAGATCTTCCTCGACGCGGCCGACCTGCTCGACGACAGGGGCGACGAGGTGGCCGGGCTGATGGCGCGGGAGGCCGGCGGGACCCGGCCGTGGGCCCTCTTCAACGTCTCGCTGGCCGCGAACATTTTGCGCGAGGCGGCCGCCGCGATCACCGCCCCGCGCGGCGAGGTCCTCAGCGCCCAGGAGGAGGGAGTGCTGGGACTCGCGGTACGCGAACCGCTCGGCGTCGTCGCCGCCTTCGCCCCCTGGAACGCCCCCGTCATCCTCGGCACCCGGGCCGTCGCCGCGCCGCTGGCCGCGGGCAACACCGTGGTCGTCAAGGCGAGCGAGGACGCGCCGATCGCCTGCGCGCTGCTGGTCGCGGACGTCCTGCGGGAAGCGGGACTGCCCGACGGAGTACTCAACGTGATCACCAACGACCGTGCGGACGCGGCCGAGATCGCCGAGACGCTGATCGCCGACCCCCGCGTGCGCGCCGTCAACTTCACCGGCTCCACCGGCGTCGGCCGCGTCATCGGCACCCACGCCGCCAGGCATCTCAAGCCCGCGGTGCTGGAGTTGGGCGGCAAGAACGCCGTGCTCGTGCTCGACGACGCTGACGTGGACTACGCCGTCGACGCCGTCACCTTCGGGGTCTTCATGAACTCCGGGCAGATCTGCATGTCGGGCGACCGCATCCTCGTCCACGAGTCCCTCGCCGAGGAGTTCACCCGCAAGTTCACCGAGAAGGTCGCCTCGCTCCGGGCCGGCGACCCCGGCCACCCGCACACCGTCGTCGGCCCGCTGGTCACCGCCTCCGCCGCCCGGCGGGTCGCCGCGCTCGTCGAGGACGCCGTGGCCAAGGGCGGCACCGTCCTCACCGGAGGCGGCGAGCCGGACGGCGCGGTGCATTCCGCGACCGTGCTCACCGGCGTCCCGAAGGACGCGGAGCTGTACTACGCGGAGGCGTTCGGACCGGTCTGCGTCGTGGAGACCTTCGCCGACGACGACAGCGCCGTGGCCGTCGCCAACGACACGGACAACGGGCTGACCTGCGGGGTCATCACGGAGAACGCCACGCACGGACTCGCCGTCGCCCGCCGGATCCGTACCGGCATCGTGCACGTCAACGACCAGTCCGTCGCCGACGAGCCGCACGCGCCCTTCGGCGGCGTCAAGGCCTCCGGCTACGGGCGGTTCGGCGGGCGCTGGGGCGTCGAGGCGTTCTCCAGCACGCGATGGGTGACCATCGCCACCCAGCAGGCCCGCTACCCGTTCTGACGGACAGTCAGTAAATGGTGCGAAGGTCAGCCCGAGGTCGCGAGGAACTGCGTGGCCGCCAGTTCGGCGTACAGCGGGTCCCGCGCGACGAGTTCACGGTGGGTGCCCACCGCCCGCACGCGGCCCGCGTCCATCACGACGATCCGGTCCGCCATCGTCACCGTGGACAGCCGGTGCGCGACGACCAGGACCGTCGTCGTCCGGGACACGTCGGCGACCGTGTCGCGCAGCGCCGCCTCGTTCACGGCGTCCAGTTGCGAGGTGGCCTCGTCCAGGAGCAGCAGGCGGGGGCGGCGCAGCAGGGCGCGGGCGATGGCCACGCGCTGGCGCTCGCCGCCGGAGAGCCTCGTGCCGCGGTGGCCGACCAGCGTGTCCAGGCCGCGCGGCAGCCGTTCGAGCAGACCGTCGAGGCGGGTCGTCTTCACCACCCGGTCCAGCTCCGCCTCGTCCGCCTCCGGGTTCCCCAGCAGCAGGTTGTCGCGCATCGTGCCCGAGAGGACCGGGGCGTCCTGTTCGACGTAGCCGATGGCGGCCCGCAGCCGGGGCAGCTCCCAGTCCTCCAGCGGGCGCCCGTCGACGCTGATGACGCCCGCCTCCGGCTCGTAGAAGCGCTCGATGAGCGAGAACACGGTCGTCTTGCCCGCGCCGGACGGCCCGACGAACGCGGTCATGCCCTGCGCGGGGACGGCGAACGTCACACCGTGGTGGACGTACGGCAGATCGTCGGCGTACCGGAAGCGGACGTCCTCGAAGGCGAGCGCGGCCGGTTCCGCGCCCGGCGAGGGCAACGGCGCCGCCCGGGACACCGGTTCGGCCGGCAGGCTGAGCGCCTCCTGGATCCGGGCCAGCGCCGCGGCACCGGTCTGGTACTGCGTGACGGCGCCGACGACCTGCTGGATCGGCGACATCAGATAGAAGACGTAGAGCAGGAACGCGACCAGCGTGCCGACGTCGATGGCGCCCGTCGCGACCCGGGCGCCGCCCACCGCGAGCACGGTGATGAACGCGATCTGCATCGCGAGGCCCGCCGTGTTGCCCGCGGCGGCCGACCACTTGGCCGCGCTCACGCTCTGCCGCCACGACTCCTGCGCCGCCGCGTGCACGGCCCGTTCCTCCCGCTGCTCGGCGCCGGACGCCTTGACCGTGCGGAGCGCGCCGAGGACCCGCTCCAGCGAGGCGCCCATCACGCCGACCGCGTCCTGCGCCCGGCGGCTCGCCCGGTTGATGCGCGGCACGATCACGCCGAGCACGGTGCCCGCGCCCAGGACCACCGCCAGGGTGACGCCCAGCAGCACCGGGTCGACGAAGCCCATCATCGCGACGGTCGCGGCCAGGGTCAGCCCGCCGGTGCCGAGCCCCACGAGCGAGTCGGTGGTGACCTCCCGCAGCAGCGTCGTGTCCGAGGTGATGCGGGCCATCAGGTCGCCCGGCTCGCTGCGGTCCACCGCCGGTATCCGCAGCCGCAGCAGGTACGAGGACAGGGTGCGCCGGGCGCCGAGCACCACGGACTCCGCGGTGCGCCGCAGGACGTACGAACCGAGCGCGCCCACCGTCGCGTTGGCGACCACCAGCACCGACAGGCCGAGCAGGGCGCCGGTGATGGAGCGGTCGTGCGAGAGGTCGTCGATGAGCCGTCGTGCCACCAGCGGCAGGACCAGCCCCGTGGCCCCGGTGCCGAGCGCGAGCAGCGCGCCCGCCAGCAGTGCCCACCGGTGCGGCCGTACGTACCCGAACAGCAACCGCCAGGCGGGCGGGGCCGCTTCGGTCTGGGCGATGGTCACGGCGCTCCTCGTGGGAGTCGGGGCGGAACTTCCAGGCTACGTCCCCGTGTTCCCGGCCAGGGGCGGGACCAGGGGATTCGCGGGGCGCCCGCGAGTTCGCCGGGGCGGGCCCGCGGTCGTGAAGCAGGGCGTCACGCCGCACGGAACCACCGGCGAGGTGCCGTGGAGGAACCCGCCACTGATCCGCAGCCGCTCCCCGGGGGCACCGATCGGCCCGGAACCGCCCCGCGCGTGCCCGGGACGTTTTCCGGGCCCGCCCCGTCACCCACCTGGCACGCTACCCGCCGGTCACCCCGTAGGGTCGGCTGACGGAACGTCTACTGAGGAAAGGTTCACCACATGGCGCAGGAAGTACGCGGCGTGATCGCACCGGGCAAGGACGAGCCGGTGCGCGTCGAGACCATCGTCGTGCCCGATCCGGGGCCCGGCGAGGCCGTGGTGCGGATCCAGGCGTGCGGGGTGTGCCACACCGATCTGCACTACAAGCAGGGCGGGATCAACGACGACTTCCCGTTCCTGCTGGGCCACGAGGCGGCGGGTGTGGTCGAGTCGGTCGGTGCGGATGTCACGGATGTGGCGCCGGGTGACTTCGTGATCCTCAACTGGCGTGCCGTGTGCGGGCA
>NZ_JBSGZN010000028.1:0-113138 GCF_053611025.1 Streptomyces sp. NPDC054842 | reverse complement strand
GCGTGTCGCGGTCCGGGCCCTGCCACGTGCGGTGCCGGCTTGCGCTGCCGGTGCGTCAGCTCTTCGCGGTGTCGTCGCCCGTCTGCCCGGCGTCCTCGGCCGCGCCCGTCTTCTCGCGCATCTTGCGCACCAGCTCCGCCTTCTGGTCCGCGGCACTCCGGCGGTCGAGGTTGCGGTGCGGGCCGTTGTTCTGCCGTTCGGCGCGGGACAGCTTCTTGCGCTGGCCGCCGCCCATGCCCACGGGGTTGTTGATGTTCTTGCTCACGGGTTCTCCCGGATGTGGTGAAGTGTCTACGGATTCATCGGTGGGGGACGGGCGCGGCGACATCGGAGGACGTCAGCAGGGGCCCATCACACTCTCACTCGTGAATCGGCGTCTGGAAGAACATGGGCAAGACGTTACCTGGTCACATCGGCTCCGCCTACCAGCTCTCGCCACCCCGACGCCGGCCGGACCTCCGCTGAGCACCCGGCGGCAGCCGTTCCCTCCCCGAGCCGACGAGGGGGTGCAGCGCCCATTCCGGCCCCTGAACCGCCCTTCCCTGGGTCAGCATGGTGGCCGGACGCATAGGGCCGCCCGGAACTATGTTGTCCCACCACATGTGAGCCTGACCTGCATGTTCCTACGGTGTGCCACACGTACCCGTCCCCACCGCACACGAGGAAGTGGCGCACATGGCCTCCGCAGCATCGGCTCCCCCGACACCCTCCAGTCTCAAGCGCATCGTCGCCGCCAGCCTCATCGGCACCACCATCGAGTGGTACGACTTCTTCCTCTACGGATCGGCCGCCGCCCTCGTCTTCAACGAGCTGTTCTTCCCCAACTCCGAACCGCTCGTCGGAACGCTGCTCTCGTTCCTGACCTACGCCGTCGGGTTCGCGGCACGGCCGATCGGCGCGCTCGTCTTCGGACACTACGGTGACCGCCTCGGCCGCAAGAAGCTGCTGGTGCTGAGCCTGCTGCTGATGGGCGGCGCGACCTTCGCGATCGGCCTGCTGCCCACCTACGGCACCATCGGCGTCGCGGCACCGGTCCTGCTGACCGTGCTGCGCCTCGTCCAGGGCTTCGCGCTCGGCGGCGAATGGGGCGGCGCCGTACTGCTGGTGTCGGAGCACGGGGACGCGAAACGGCGCGGTTTCTGGGCGTCCTGGCCGCAGACGGGAGCGCCCGCGGGCCAGCTCCTGGCCACCGGTGTGCTCTCGCTCCTGACCGCCACGCTGTCGGACGGCGCCTTCGGCTCCTGGGGCTGGCGCATCCCGTTCCTGCTCTCGGGCGTCCTGGTGATGGTCGGTTTGTGGATTCGTCTGTCTGTCGACGAATCGCCGGTGTTCAAGGAGGCGTTGGCCCAGGCCGAGGCCCGCAAGGCGGCGGAAGCGGCGAGCGCCTCGGCGTCCGAGCCCGAGAAGATGCCGCTGGTCTCCGTGCTGCGCCATCACTGGCGGGACGTGCTGGTGGCGATGGGCGCCCGCATGGCGGAGAACATCAGCTACTACGTGATCACCGCCTTCATCCTGGTGTACGCGACCACGTCCGCCGGTGTCTCCAAGCAGACGGCGCTCAACGCGGTGCTGATCGCCTCCGCCGTGCACTTCGCCGTCATCCCCGCCTGGGGCGCCCTCTCGGACCGCGTCGGCCGCCGCCCCGTCTATCTGCTGGGCGCGGCCGGGGTCGGGCTGTGGATGTTCCCCTTCTTCCGGCTGATCGACACCGGCGGGTTCGGCAACCTCATCCTGGCCGTGACCGTCGGCCTGGTGTTCCACGGGGCCATGTACGCGCCCCAGGCGGCCTTCTTCTCCGAGATGTTCGCGACCCGGATGCGCTACTCGGGAGCCTCCATCGGCGCCCAGTTCGCCTCCGTCGCGGCCGGCGCGCCCGCACCGCTCATCGCGACCGCCCTGCTCGCCGAGTACGACGACTCCACCCCGATCGCGCTGTACGTGATCGCGGCGGTCCTCCTGACGCTCGTCGCGGTGGGGGTCGCGAAGGAGACCCGGCACCGGGACCTGGCCGACGTGGCCTCGCCCTCCGACGCGGAGCCCGCCCCGGTGGCCCCGCCCGCGGACGCGCGGACCGTCTGACGCCACCGCACGGCACCGGCCCTCGTACGCACCGTCGTACGAGGGTCAGTGCTGTGCCGCCGACGACAACCGGTGCAGGCGGAGCGCGAGTTGGATCTCCAGCGCGCGGGACGGGCTCTGCCAGTCGTCCCCGAGCAGCCTGCCCACGCGCTCCAGCCGCTGCGCGACCGTGTTCACGTGCACGTGCAGCTCGTCCTTGGTGCGCGCCGGGCTCATGCCGCAGGCGAAATACGCGTCGACGGTCCGCAGCAGATCGGTGCCGCGCCGCTCGTCGTACGCCACGACCTGTCCGATGGTCCGCTCGACGAAGCCGGAGATGTCCCGGTCCCCGGCGAGCAGCAGCCCCAGGAAGCCGAAGTCCTCGGCGGCCGCGCCGTCGCCCGCGCGGCCGAGCAGCCGCAGCGCCTCCAGGGACCGCTGCGCCTCCGCGTAGGCCGCCGCCACGGCTTCGGGACGGGCCGCGAGGTTCTCGACGGGCGGGGAGGCGCCGACCGTGACGGCGTCGTGGACGGCCGTGCCGAGGTGCGCGGCGGTGCGGCGGGCCAGGTCGGTCGCGGTGTCGCCCGGTTCCAGGGGGAGCAGCAGGACGGTGCCGCCGTCGCGGGCGGCGGCCAGACCGCGCCGGGTGCCGGCGAGGTGGGAGGCGGCGGACCACAGACGCCGGCGGGCCTCGGCCTCCTGGTCGGCGTCGGCCGGGGTGCCGCCGAGACGGGCGGCGAGGACCACGTGGACGGCGTCGAGGTCGGCGTGCAGCCGGGCCGCCCGGTCGCGCAGCAGGCGCGGGTCGCGGTCGCGGGAGTCCAGCAGGTCGTCCAGCAGCTCGCCCCGGACCCGCTGTTCGGCCTCGGCGGCCGAGCGTCTGGCGAGCAGCAGCAGGGACGTCACCATCGCCGCGCGTTCCAGGGTGCGCTGGTCGACGGGGTCGAGACCGGGCTGGCCCCGCAGCACGAGGGCGCCCAGCAGTTCGCCGCCCGCCGTCACCGCGGCGATCCAGTCGGCGCCGCGGCGTACGGCGTGGCCCTCCGCGCGGGACGCCTCCAGGGCCGCGTCGGGGGTGGTGCCGGCCTCGGCGAACTCCACGGTGCCGTCGAGGACCTCGGACACCGCGGCCGCCACGTCGTGGACCCCGCCTCCGCGCAGTACGAGTTCGGCGAGGCGGTCGTGGACGTCCGAGGCGCGCTCGATCACCGCGCTGCGGTCCTGGATGATCTCGTTGGCGCGGCCGAGCCGGTCCAGGGCCGAGCGAGTCTCGGTGAGCAGGTTGGCGGTGTCGATGGCCGCCGCGGCCAGGGCGGCGAACGAGCCGAGCAGGGCGATCTGCTCCCGCTCGAAGACGCGGGCGCGCCGGTCCGCCGCGAACAGCACCCCGATCACGTGGGGCCCGATCATCAGCGGCACGCCGAGGATCGCGACGAGGCCCTCGTCCCGCACGCCGGTGTCGATGCTCTGGGTGTGCTGGAAGCGGTCGTCGGCGAAGTAGTCGTCGGTGACGTAGGGGCGGGCGGTCTGCGCGACGAGTCCGCCGAGCCCCTCCCCCATGCCGAGGCGCAGCTGCTGGAAGCGTGCGGCGACCGAGCCCTCGGTGACCCGCATGTAGGTGTCGCCCCTGGCCGGGTCGTTCAGGCTCAGGTACGCGATGTCCGTGCCGAGGAGGGACCGGGCCCGCTGGACGATGGCCTGGAGCACGGCGTCGAGGTCGCGCAGTCCCGCCAGGTCGTGGGCTGTCTCGAAGAGGGCGGACAGCTCCGCCTCGCGGCGGCGCCTCCCCTCCATCTCGGAGCGCACGCGCAGCGCCAGCCGCTTCGCCTGCTCCAGCGCGGCGACGCGCTCGGCGGAGCGGCCCTCGGCGCGGGCCAGCAGGACCGGCTGCTCGTACGCGTCGGCGGACGCGCCGCGGGCCAGGAGCTCCAGGAAGGGCGCCTCGGCGGCGGCGGGGCGCTCGGCGGACTGCACGTGATCGCGGGACATGCTCACAGGATTACCTGTCGGCGGGCCGGCGCCGCCAGCCCTGTGGACAACTCGGCGGCCGGCGCATCAGTGGGCGGTCCAGCCGCCGTCCAGGGCCAGGGACGTGCCGGTGACGTAGGAGGCCTGCGGGCTGCACAGGTAGGCGACGGCCTCGGCGACCTCCGACGGTTCGATGAGGCGCTTGACGGCGCTGTCCCGCAGCAGGATGTCGGTGAGGACCTGCTCCTCGGGGATGCCGTGCGCCCGCGCCTGGTCGGCGAGCTGCTTCTCGACCAGTGGGGTGCGCACATAGGCGGGGTTCACACAGTTGGAGGTGACTCCATGGGGGGCGCCCTCCAGGGCGGCGGTCTTGGACAGTCCTTCGAGGCCGTGCTTGGCGGACACGTACGCCGACTTGAACGCGGAGGCCCGCAGCCCGTGCACCGACGAGATGTTGACGATGCGGCCCCATCCCTGCCCGTACATGTGGGGCAGGGCTCCGCGGATCAGCCGGAACGGCGCCTCCAGCATCACCGTGAGGACGGTGTGGAAGACGTCGGGCGGGAACTCCTCGATCGGGCGGACGAGTTGCAGCCCGGCGTTGTTGACCAGCACGTCGGTGCCCGCGGCGGCGAGTTCCGCCGCGTCCAGGTCGGTGAGGTCGAGCACGTGGGACTCGACGGTGCCCGCCAGTCCCGCGGCCTGCTCGGTGAGGGTGTCCAGGCCCGCCGCGTCGCGGTCGACCGCTCTCACCTCGGCGCCGGCTCCGGCGAGACGCAGCGCGCAGGCACGGCCGATGCCGCTCGCGGCGCCGGTGACGAGGGCGGTGCGGCCGCCGAGGTCGAGAGGCGGGGTGTGGAGACCCGGAAGGGCACTGAGCGCGGTCATGTCTCGACCCTAGGCAGCGCCCGCACCCCTCCCGATATGGCCGCCACCCATACTTCGCCCTCAGGTCATGGGGTCGAACCACGTGGGTGCGTCCGACAGCGCCTGCTTGATCCGGAACAGTCCGAACTCGTTGAGCTCGGGCAGGGCGTCCACGTCGAACCAGCCGACGTCGAGCGACTCGTCGTCGTTGACGCGGGCCTCACCGCCGACGGCACGGCACCGGAAGGTGATGTCCATGTACTGGCACGTGTCCCCGTTGGCGTAGGTCACCGGTTCCAGCGCCTGCACGAGCACGACGCGCTCGACGACGCAGTGCACCGCCGTCTCCTCGAGGACCTCCCGCACCGCGCAGGCCGCGGGCTGCTCGCCCGGTTCCGGGATGCCGCCGATGACCGCCCACTTGCGGGTGTCGGTGCGGCGCCCCAGCAGCACCCTGCCCTCGTCGTCGAAGACGAGGGCGGTGACGCCGGGGAGCCAGAGGAGCTGCCGGCCGGCGGAGGCGCGGATCGTGCGGATGAAGTCAGGGGTAGCCATGGAGCGACCCTAACGGCCCCGCCGCGTCCCCTCCCGGGCGCCGGTGGCCGCCGGGCTACAGGCCGCTGCCGCGTCGGGCGCGGGCCGTCGAGGCGGCGGCCCAGCCGAGTCCGCCCAGCGCGAGCGCCACGAGGACCGTCTCGGGCAGGATCCCGAGGCGGGTCGCGGGTGTCTGGGAGGAACGCAGCGGCACCTTCTGGACCAGCGAGTCCGCGACGAACATCCCGGTCCGCTGGGTGATCCGCCCGTCCGGCATGATCACGGCGCTGACGCCGCTGGTCACCGGGACCGTGACCGTGCGGCTGTGCTCCACCGCCCGGACCCGCGACATGGCGAGCTGCTGGTAGGTCATCTCGCTGCGGTCGAAGGTGGCGTTGTTGCTCGGCACCGAGATGATCTGGGCGCCGCCGGTCACCGTGTCGCGCACCGCCCAGTCGAAGGCGGCCTCGTAGCAGGTGGCGAGACCGACCTGGGTGCCCGCCATGGTGAACACGCCCGGCTCGGTGCCGCGGCTGAAGTCCTGGCGCACCATGGACGTCCAGTCGCCGTTGATGGCGCCGAGGAGCGAGCGCAGCGGCAGGTATTCGCCGAACGGCTGGACCTGCCGCTTGTCGTACGTGTCGACGGGTCCCTTGTCCGGGTCCCACAGGATCTGCTCGTTGTAGAGCCTGCCGTCGCGTTCGACGACACCGCCCACCGAGACAGGGGCGCCGATCGCCCGGGCCGCCCGGTCGATCACGGCGCGGGCGTCGGGGTTGGCGAACGGGTCGATGTCGGAGGAGTTCTCCGGCCACAGCACGAAGTCGGGCCGGGCCACCTTGCCCGCCCTGACCTCGGCGGCCAGCCGCTCGGTCTCGCGCACGTGGTGGTCGAGGACGGCGCGCCGCTGGGCGTTGAAGTCGAGTCCCGCGCGCGGCACGTTGCCCTGGACCACGGCCACGGTGGCCGTGCCGTCCTCCGCCGTGTCACTGACGAGGAGCCGCGCGGCCAGCGCCCCGGCGACCGGGAGGGCCACGCTCAGCAGGGCCACCACGGCCGCCCCGCGCCGTACGGCACCGGTGCCGCGTCGCTCGGCCACCTGGCGGACGACCTCGTACAGCCCGAAGCCGCAGAGCACGACGCCGAACCCGAGGACCGGGGTGCCGCCGAGGGCGGCCAGGGGGAGGAAGACGCCGTCGGCCTGGCCGAAGGCGATCTTGCCCCAGGGGAAGCCGCCGAAGGGCACCCGCGCGCGTGCCGCCTCTCCCGCCGTCCACAGGGCCGCCGCCCACAGGGGCCACCCGGGAAGCTTCGAGACCGCCGCGATGCCGGCGCCGACGAGCGCGACGAACACCGCTTCCACCACGACCAGCGCCAGCCACGGGCCGGGGCCGACCTCCACGCCGGTCCACACCAGCAGCGGCAGCAGGAAGCCGAGGCCGAAGAGGTAGCCGAGGCCGAGGGCCCGCTTCCACGTGCGACCGCGCAGGGTCCAGGCGAACACGGCGAAGGCCGGCAGGGCGAGCCACCACAGGGTGCGTGGCGGAAAACTGACGTAGAGCAGGACTCCGGCGAGCGCCGCGGCGGCGGACGGAACGAGCCGCCGCGCCCACAGGGCGCCGCGGGAGACGGGCAGGGCCTGGGGTCCGAGCTGTTCCGGCTCGTCCACGGAGGTTGCGGTCGCGGTCACCCGGCGAGTCTACGGCGCGTGACCTGGGCCCCGACAGCACGGTCGGCGCCCCCCGGAGGCGGCCGGGCCCCCTCGGGCGCAACGTTTCTGCGCAACTCGTCCACAAACGGCACATCAGCCGTTACGGTGTGCCCACGCCTCTGACGTGCGACCGGAGGCGGTATCGGCGGCCGGGGGGCGTCACGGGTCGGGGGGCGACGGGGTGGGGTCCACGGGGACGGAGTCCGCGGCCGGCGCGTCCGCCGCGGGCGAGAGACGCGGCACCTCGGACGCCACGGGCATGATCGTGCTCGCCGCCTGCGCCGGCTGGGCCCTCGTCACGGCAACAGCACACGACGGCCGGCCGGAGGGTGTACTTCTGGCCGTCCTCGCACTGGCCGCCGGATACGCCTCAGGACGCATCTGCGGCGCGCTGCTCCCGGTCGCCGCCCCCTGCGCGGGAGCCCTGGCCGGTCTCGGTCTCGCGCTCGCCGCGCCGCAGATCACGACCGCCCCCGCCCCGCTGTCCCCGCTCGGGCACACCGGGGCGACCGCCGCGCTGCTGACCCTGTCCGCGGGCGCCGCGTGCTGCGCGGGCTGGGCCGCCCGCTCCTCCGGACCGCGCCTGGCCCTGCTCTCGCTGGCCGCGGCGACGACGCTCGCCGCGCTCCTCGTCGGCTCGACGACGGGTTTCGTCGCCAGTGCCGGGGTGCTGCTGTGCTCGCTGGCGGCCGCCCGCCTGCGCCACCGGGCCCCGGGGCTGGCCGGTCTCGCGCTCGCGGCGGCACTGGTCACGGGCATCACCTGGGCCATGGCCGAGGACAAGCTGCCGGACGGGCCGACCACCGCCCTGGAGGGTCAGCTCACCGAGCACCGGGTGCTGCTGTGGCGGGACGCGCTCGCCATGGTGAGCCGGGACCCGGGGCTGGGCGCCGGCCCCGGCCGCTTCGGCGAGCTGAGCCCCACCGCCGTGCTGTCGCCCCTGCCGGACGGCAAACCGCACTCCGCGGCCTTCCAGCAGGCGGCGGAACAGGGCGTGGTCGGCGTGACGCTGCTGGCCGTGGCGTTCGGCTGGGTCCTGTACGCGCTGTGGCGCTCGCCGCGGTCGACGCCGGTGGCGCTCAGCGCGGGGGCGGCCCTGACGGCGCTGGCCGCCATCGCGGCGGTCGGGAACGCGCTGAGCTTCACGACGGTGACGGCCGGTGCGGGTCTGCTGGCGGGCATCGCCACCGCGCGACCACTGGCGGAGGAGAGGGACGACGCCGGGGAGCGGTCGCGGGAGCCGGCGTTGTGAGGAAGCGGCCCGGAGACGGCCCGGTGAGGGCCTCAAGGCGCCCTCCGGGCCCTGCGGACCCTCCGGCGGAGGCCGTGGGCGTCAGGGCGCCGCGGGCGTCCCTGGACGCAGCCGGTCACGGATGATCCGTACGGCCGCCTCCGCGTTGTCGACGGTGATCGTGAAGGTGTGACCGTCACCGAGGCGCAGGACGACTCCCTCACCGCGCCGGACGATGACCGCCGTCCCCTTCTCGGGACGCCACCGGTATCCCCAGCCGCCCCACTGGCGCGGGGTGACCTGCGGCGCGAAGTCCGCCGTGACCACGTGCGACAGGGGGATGCGGCGGCGCGGCAGGCCGATGTGGCCGCAGCGCACCTCCAGGCAGTCCTTGTCGACCCGCACGGCCACGTGCACGAAGGCGAGCGTGCCGAACAGGATGAGCAGTCCCGCCGCGATGCATCCGACGACGGACATCATCAGCGGCGCGCTGTCCGAGGTCCATGCGGAGTCGACGGCCAGCTCGATACCGAGCGCCAGACAGGCGGCACCACCGAGGGCCGGCAGCCACTGGACGCGGTTCCTCGCGCGTCCCGTCCAGACCTCGGGGTGGGGGGCGTTCTCGCCGTGAAGGTGGTCCCTCATGCGTATGAGACTACTCAGGTTTCGCTCCGCCGGTACCCGGTGGCGGACGGTCACTGCTCCGCCCGGGCGGTCGGCGCCCCTGCGGACCCGCCGGCCGCGCCGGGTCAGTTCGCGGGGCTGAGCGACTGCAGCAGGCGGCCTTCCGCGTAGGCGAGCGCCGCCTCGGGGAGCGTGCCCTCGCGTCCGCCGAGCAGCACCGTCAGGGAGCCGGTCGCGGGGGCGTCCGGGGCGGGGAGCTCACCGATCCGGCGCAGCGCCTGAGCGGCCACGGCGCCGGCCGAGCCGTGCAGGACGAGCGGCGGGAGGCCCGGCTGCTGCACCGCGTCCCGGATGCGCTCCGCGACCAGCTCGTAGTGGGTGCAGCCCAGGACGACGGTGGTGACGTCGGCGGGGGTGCGGGCGGCCGCCGCCGCGATCGCCGCGTCGACGGCCTTCTGGTCGGCGTGCTCCACGGCGTCGGCGAGCCCGGGGCAGGGCACCTCGGTGACGGCGACCCCGCTCGCGAACTCGCGGATGAGGCCCTGCTGATACGGACTGCCGGTGGTGGCGGGCGTGGCCCAGATCGCGACGGGTCCGCCGCCAGCCGCGGCCGGCTTGATCGCCGGGACCGTGCCCACGACGGGCACTCCCGGCTCCAGGCGGGCGCGCAGGGCGGGCAGGGCGCGTACGGAGGCGGTGTTGCAGGCGACGATCAGCGCGGCGGGCTCCAGCCGGGCGGCGGCTTCGGCGACGGCGAGGGCGCGCGCGGTCACGTCCTCCGGCGTGCGGGGTCCCCAGGGCATGCTGCCGGGGTCCGAGGAGAGGACGAGATCGGCGTCGGGCCGCAGCCGGCGTACCGCGGTGGCCGCGGCGAGCAGGCCGATTCCGGAGTCCATGAGCGCGATCTTCACCCGGTCACCATAGACGATCCGTCTCGGCGGGCCGGCGGGGTGGGGCAGACTGCGACGGGTGAGCGCCGTTGTGTGGATCGCCGTGGGATCACTCGCCGCCTGGCTGTGGCTGCTGCTCTGCCAGGGCTTCTTCTGGCGCACCGACGTGCGGCTGCCGCCGTGCCGGGAGCAGGACGAGTGGCCCTCCGTCTGCGTCGTCGTCCCCGCGCGGGACGAGGCCGAGGTGCTGCCGGACAGCCTCCCGTCGCTGCTGGCCCAGGACTATCCGGGGCGGGCCGAGATCTTCCTGGTGGACGACGGCAGCACGGACGGCACCGGGGAGCTGGCCCGGGAGCTGTCCCGGCTGCACGGCGGGCTGCCGCTCACCGTGGGCTCCCCCGGCGAGCCCCCCGCCGGCTGGACGGGCAAGCTGTGGGCGGTCCGGCACGGGATCGGCCTGGCACGCGCGCGTACCCCCGCCTATCTGCTCCTGACGGACGCCGACATCGCACACGCGCCGGACAGCCTCAGGCAGCTGGTCGCGGCGGCGCGCACCGGCGGTTTCGACCTCGTCTCCCTGATGGCCAGGCTGCGGGTGGACAGCGTGTGGGAGCGGCTCGTCGTCCCGGCCTTCGTCTACTTCTTCGCCCAGCTCTACCCGTTCCGGCGGATCGGGGTGCGCGGGTCGCGGACCGCGGCCGCGGCGGGCGGCTGCGTCCTGCTGCGCGCCGACGCCGCCGAGCGGGCGCGGATCCCCGACGCGATCCGGCACGCCGTCATCGACGACGTGGCGCTCGCGCGCGCGGTGAAGGGCGGCGGGGGGCACATCTGGCTCGGCCTCGCCGACCGGGTGGACAGCGTGCGCCCCTACCCCCGGCTGCACGACCTGTGGCGCATGGTCTCCCGCAGCGCGTACGCCCAGCTGCGGCACAGCCCGCCGCTGCTCATTGGCACGGTCCTGGGCCTCGCTTTGGTCTACCTGGCGCCGCCCGTCACGCTCGTGGCGGGACTGGCCGCCGGGAGCGCGGGGGCGGCGGTGGCCGGCGGGCTCGCGTGGCTGGTGATGACGGCGACCTACCTGCCGATGCTGCGCTACTACCGTCAGCCGGCGTGGCTCGCCCCTCTGCTGCCGGCCACCGCGTTCCTCTATCTCCTGATGACGGTCGACTCGGCGGTGCAGCACTACCGGGGGCGAGGTGCGGCCTGGAAGGGCCGCACCTACGCACGTCCGGACACCGCGGTGTACGACGAGGGCTGAGGGCTCACTTCCTGCCGGGGGTCCAGTTCATGCCCCACCCGTAGGCGTAGTCGACGGTGCGCTGCGGGCTGACCCCGCGCTCGGGGATCAGGTAGCGGGCCTCGCGCTGGACCACGAGGTCGCCGCCGTTGTTGGTGATCAGCGCGAGGGCGCAGACGTTCGACGGCACCGTGCACTCGTCTAGCGAGAAGTCGATCGGCGCGCCGTTCAGCGGATGCAGGGTCACCGTGGCGTGCAGGTCGGCGAAGGAGCGGGCCCCCTCGTAGATGGTGACGAAGATGAGGATGCGCCGGATGCTCTGCTTGTGGTCGAGGTTGATGGAGAGGTTCTCACCGCTCGTCGCGGCACCGGTGCGGTCGTCGCCGTCGAGATGGATGAACGGGGGCTGGTGCAGGGCCCCGAAGGCGTTGCCGAGCGCCTGGACGACACCCTTGCGGCCGTCGGACAGTTCGTACAGGGCGCACAGGTCGAGGTCGAGGTCCGAGTGCATCGCGACGGCCCGGCCGAGCTTGCTGGCCCATCCCGAGAACTGCTTGCGCACCTCCCAGTTGAGGTTCACTCGCATGGCGCCGGACGTGCCGCCCTGCTTGGCCAGCGAGACCGAGGGGGACTCCTTGGTGAGCGTGACCTTGGTCAGCCGGACCGGGGTCGTCGGCGGGGCGGGAGGGGCCGGCGGCGGTGCCATGTGGGGCGGCGGCATGGTGACGGGCGGTGCGACCGGCGGCGGGGCGACGGGCCTGGACGTGTTCACGGGCGGGGCGGCCGGAGGCGGCGTGCGGGGCGCGGCGGGCGCCGGGGTCTGCTGCGGCTCGTCCACGGTGATGCCGTAGTCCGTGGCGAGTCCCTCCAGGCCGCTGTCGTAGCCCTGTCCGACGGCGCGGAACTTCCAGGCGCCCTGACGGCGGTAGAACTCCCCGAGGACGAAGGCGGTCTCGACGGTCGCGGCGCTGTCGAAGCGGGCGATCTCGGTGCCCCGCGCGTCGAGCACGCGGATGTACAGGCCGGGGATCTGCCCGAAGGTGCCGCCGTCCGTCGACGCGGCCAGGACGATGGTCTCGATCGCGGGCTCCACGCGCGCGAGGTCGACCGAGAGCGTGTCGGTCGCCTGGCCGCCCGCGCTCCCCTTGCCCTCGTGGCGGACCGCGCCGGAGGAGTGCACCGGCTGGTTGTAGAAGACGAAGTCGCCGTCCGACCGCACCTTCCCCGAGACGAGCAGCAGCGCCGACGCGTCGGCGTCGGGCACCCCGGGTCCGGAGGACCGGCCCAGTTCGACCCGCAGCGCGGCCGTCGGCACGGCCACGTTCGACCCCTTGGACATTGACATGTACGCCCCCATCACCGTCTTCGCACCGCGCCACCCAGGACAGTGCAGGAGGTCCGGCCGGCTCGCCGGACCCGTTCGGCCAAACCTATTCCTCCGAGCCCCGAACGCCCATGATCCGGGCCGGAAGAGCGGTGGCCAACCGCCGGTAACCCGCCAGGAACTCGGCCTTTACACGATCTGAACCCTCTTTGGCGTCCTTTTTTGCCGAGTTCGCTCGCATTGGGGATCCCGCGTCACTGCCGACACGGAAAACAACCCTCTTATCGGTCTCCCCAACCAGCACATCGTGGGCTTAACTTATGTGCCATGACCTCCCCCCGCTCCACCTATGGCGGCGGTTACTACTCCGCGCCGTCCTTCCCGGACACCCCGATCTACGACTCCCTCGTCGCGGAACGGGGCACCCCTCAGATCGCCCCCATCCGGGTCCCCTCCGCGTACGACACGGGCAGCCACCTGCCCGCGCTGCCGTCGGCTCTCCCCGCGCTGCCGGCCGGACCTTCCCAGCCTTCCTACGGCTACCCGCAGGCCCAGCAGCCCGCACCGCTGCACCAGGCGCCCACGGGCTACATCCCCCAGCAGGCCGCGGGCCCCCGCGGCTACCCGGGCCACCAGCAGCAGCAGCCCCGCCCGATGGCGGCCAACACCGGCTACGAGGCGATGCGCCCCGCGGCTCCGCGCCCGGCCCCCGCGCCGTACCAGGACCCGTACAACAACGGGCAGCAGTACCGCGGCTACTGAGCGCCCCGGACCCGTCGGGGTCCGGGTCCCGGAGGGTCGTCGGCTGCTGGCACGATGACCCCATGGCGAACAACCCGGCGCTGCAAGCGATTCACGTCCACCCGGTCAAGGCACTCGGGGGCCACGCACCCCGCGAGGCCGCGGTGGAGCCCTGGGGGCTGGCCGGTGACCGGCGCTGGGCACTGATCGACGAAGCGGGCAAGGTCGTCACCCAGCGGCAGCGGCCCCGTCTCGCACTCGCCGCCGCCGAGCCGTTGCCCGGCGGCGGCATCCGGCTGTCCGCGCCCGGCGCCGACCCGCTGACCGTGGCGGTGCCCGACCCGGCCGTCACGATCCCCGCCAAGTTCCCGCGCCAGAAGGTCGAGACGGTCGTCGCCGACACGTCCGCGAGCACCTGGTTCAGCGCGTACCTGGGCGTGGAGGTCACGCTCGTCCACCTCGACGACCCCGCCACGCGCCGCCCCATCGACGACGCCCCGCACGCCCGTCCCGGCGAGACCGTCAGCCTCGCCGACGCCTACCCGCTGCTGCTCACCACGCGGTCCTCCCTGGACGCCCTCAACTCCCTGATCGCGCAGGGCGACCACGCCGACGAGGGCCCGCTGCCCATGGACCGTTTCCGGCCGAACGTGGTGGTGGCCGGGACCCCGGCGTGGGCCGAGGACGACTGGACGCGCGTCGCCATCGGCGAGGTCGTCTTCCGGGTCGCCAAGATGTGCGGCCGCTGCGTCGTGACCACCACCGACCAGCGCACGGCCGAACGCGGCAAGGAACCGCTGCGCACCCTGGGCCGTCACCGCCGCTTCGGCGACCAGCTGGCCTTCGGGCAGAACCTGGTCCCCGAGTCCCGCGGCACGGTGCGGATCGGCGACCCCGTCGAGATCCTCGCCTGATCGCCGCACGCGCCACCGTCCGTACGGACACGTGTCCGCAGGGTTCCTGAGGGAACCTGTGAGCGGGGAACCCGGAGGGCACGCACGGTCGTTGAAAGCCCATGAGAAGTTCATGAGACGGACTCGCGGGACCGGCGGGTGACGTCTCTCCCTTCGCCGGGCGCGCGCCTGGACGGCCTGGCGGAGGGTTCTCACCGAGGCGGAAGGGGGGTGCGGGCGGTGCGGGCGATCCGCGGACTCTGGCGATGGCGGCACAATCCGCTGCGCCGTACGACCGATCTGTTCGAAGCCTGGCTGGCGTTGGCGGCCGTCGTGCTGGTCCTGGGCGCCGCGCCCCTCGTGGGTGCCGTCGTCGGAGGTGCCGCCCAGCGGGCCCTCCAGCAGTCCGTCCGCGAGCAGCGCCAGGCGCGCCACCAGGTCGTCGCCACCGTCATCAGGAGGCTCGACCGCTCCCCGCTCGACCCCGATCCCGAGACCTCGTCGGCGCGCGACGCGCACACCCGCGTACTGGCCCACTGGAAGGGCCCGGACGGCACCGCACGGCACGGCGCGGTGACGGCCGTCCTCAATACCCCGCACCGCGGCGACCGCTTCCGGGTGTGGACCGACCGGCACGGCCGCCCGGCCGGCCGCCCCCTGGACTCCGCGACCGCGTCGACGCACGCCGTCCTTGCCGGGTTCGGGGCGGCGGCGCTCACCGTCGCGCTCGTCGAGGGAGGACGCCGCCTGATCATGTGGCGCACCACCCTTCGCAGGTACGCGCGTTGGGACCGGGCCTGGGACAGGGCGGGCCCCGACTGGGGAAGGACGGGCACCGGCAGCTGACGGCCTTCTCCCTCCGGTCAACCCGCCGCGTCCGCGCACGCTACGGTGGACCGGCCGAACTGTTCGGCACCTCGTGAGAGGTCGTCCCAGGTCTGCGACACACGATCGGATCCCCTTTTTTCGGCGGGATCGGATCTCCGGCATGACGCGGTCGGCCTCTCAGGACCCGCGTACGACTAGGTGGGGGCACAGCAGCGCCATGGCACAGGGCACGGTCCAGGTGACGCACACCGGCACCTCGCGGTGGCGGCGCCGCACAGGTGAGTACGCCTCGCTCGCCGCCGCCCTGGAGGCCGCGGCCGACGGCGACGTCCTCACCGTCGCCCCCGGCACCTACCGGGAGAACCTCGTCGTCCAGCGCGCGGTGACGCTGCGCGGCCCCGACGGCACACCCGGCTCGGTCCGCATCGCGCCGGTCGACGGGGTGCCGCTCACCGTGCGGGCCTCGGCCGTGGTGCAGGACCTGCACATCGAGGGGCAGGACGCGGCGGCGCCCGCGGTGCTCGTCGAGGAGGGCACGCCCGAGCTGACGGACCTGCGGATCGTCACCCGCTCCGCGGCCGGCATCGAGGTGCGCGGCGGTGCCCGACCGACGGTGCGGCGGTGCACGGTCGACAACCCGGCGGGCATCGGCATCGCCGTGGTCGACGGCGGGGGCGGGGTCTTCGAGGAGTGCGAGGTCGTCGCGGCCGGCCAGTCCGGCGTCGCGGTGCGCGGCGGTGCCCGCCCGCGGCTGGAGCGCTGCCGGGTGCACCACGCCTCGGGCGCGGGCCTGTCGGCGACGGGCGAGAACTCCTCCCTGGAGGCCGTCGGCTGCGAGGTCTACGAGGTCAAGGGCTCCGGGGTGCAGATCACCGGACGGGCCACGGCCCACCTCACCGACTGCGACGTGCACCGGACGACCGCGGACGGCGTCACGCTCGACACCGACGCCGTCCTCACCCTCGCCGACTGCCGCATCCACGACATCCCGGAGAACGCGGTGGACCTGCGTTCCCGCTCGGTGCTGACGCTGACGCGCACGACGGTCCGCCAGTTCGGCCGCAACGGCCTGTCCGTGTGGGACCCCGGCACCCGCGTCGACGCCAACCAGTGCGAGATCTTCGACAGCACGGGCGACTACCCCGCGGTGTGGGTCAGCGACGGCGCGACGGTCGTCCTCGAGTCGTGCCGGGTGCACGACGTGCCGGACGCGCTCTTCGTCCTCGACCGCGGTTCCCGCGCGGACGTCGTGGACAGCGACCTCTGGCAGGTCCGGAACACGGCGGTGTCCGTCAGCGACGGCGCCACCGCGCAGCTCGACGACTGCCGCATCCGGGACGCCGCGACGGGCGCCTGGTTCCGTGACCACGGCAGCGGCGGCACCCTGTCCGGCTGCACGGTCGACGGCACGCAGACGGGCGTCATCGTCACCAAGGGCGCCGACCCCACCATCGAGCGCTGCACGGTCGACTCACCCGCCGAAGCGGGCTTCTACGTGTCGGCGGGCGGCCGGGGCAGCTTCCACAACTGCCGGGTCACGGGCAGCGGCGGCTACGGCTTCCACGTGATCGACGGCTGCCGCACGACGCTGAAGAAGTGCCGGACGGAGCGGTGCGCGCGCGGCGGGTACGAGTTCGCGGACGCCGGCACGGGCACGGCGTCGGACGGCGGACCGCTCGTCGAGGACTGCACCAGCGACGAGAGCGCGAGCCCGCGGCCCCCGGCGCAGGAGACGGCCGTACAGACCACCAGCCACTCCCCCGGCCTGCTGGGCGCCATCCCCGGCCAGCGCACCACCGAGCAGGAACCGCTCGTCGCGCCCGCGCAGGAGGCCGACCGGCCCGCGCGGCCCTCGACGGACGTACTGGGTGAACTCGACGCCCTGGTGGGCCTGGAGAGCGTCAAGCGCGAGGTGCGCGCCCTCACCGACATGATCGAGGTGGGCCGCCGGCGCCTGCAGGCGGGCCTCAAGGCGGCCTCCGCACGCCGCCACCTGGTCTTCACGGGCTCCCCGGGCACCGGCAAGACGACCGTCGCCCGGCTCTACGGCGAGATCCTGGCGTCCCTGGGCGTGCTGGAGAAGGGCCACCTCGTCGAGGTCTCCCGCGTCGACCTGGTCGGCGAACACATCGGCTCGACGGCGATCCGCACCCAGGAGGCCTTCGACAGGGCGCGCGGCGGTGTGCTGTTCATCGACGAGGCGTACGCGCTGTCCCCGGAGGACTCGGGGCGCGACTTCGGCCGCGAGGCGATCGACACGCTCGTGAAGCTGATGGAGGACCACCGGGAGGCGGTGGTGGTGATCGTCGCCGGCTACACGGCCGAGATGGAACGCTTCCTTTCCGTCAACCCCGGTGTCGCCAGCCGCTTCTCACGGACCATCACCTTCGGCGACTACGGCCCGGAGGAGCTGCTGCGGATCGTGGAGCAGCAGGCCGAGGAGCACGAGTACCGGCTCGCGCCCGGCGCGCCCGAGGCGCTGCTCACGTACTTCACGGACCTGCCCAAGGGGCCCGCCTTCGGCAACGGCCGCACGGCGCGCCAGACCTTCGAGGCGATGGTCGAGCGGCACGCGGGGCGGGTCGCCCAGCTCGCCGAGCCGAGCACGGACGACCTCACCCTGCTCTACGCGGAGGACCTGCCGGAGGCGCCCTGAGGAGGGTCCTCGCGGGGCGGCGGGCCGGCCGGCGGTCCGTCGTCCTCCCTGGAGCGGGGCCCCGGCACGTCGGGGGCGAGCCGGGCGAGCAGCCGCTCGCGTTCCTCGTCGAACGCCGGATCGGCCTGGTAGTCGCTGTGCCCGAGGACCGGCGCGGGCAGCGGGTGCCGTTCGGTGCGGCCGTAGGCCAGGGGGTCCCGCAGGGCCTCGCGGTCGACCTGCGGGCCGCAGTCCCCGGGCAGCCGCACTGGGCCGCCGATCGGGTCGGTGGGGCGGTACAGGTTGCGCCAGCAGTCGACCTCGCGGTGCAGGGAGGTCAGCGCGGCCGGCCCGAAGTGCGCCGGGAACCAGCGCCCGTACAGCCGCTCCAGCGGTGAGCCGTACGTGAGCAGCGCGACCCGGCTGCGGACGGCGGGCTTCAGCTGCCAGGCCGCGGCGGCCGCGAGCACGCTGCCCTGGGAGTGGCCCGAGATGACGAGGCGTCCGCCGGTGGCACGGGTCCAGGTGGCCATGCGCCAGGTGAGGTCGGGGACGGCGCGCTCGGCGTAGCAGGGCGGTGCGAAGGGGTGGGCGGCGCGGGGCCAGAAGGTGCCGACGTCCCAGAGGATGCCGATGGTGCGGCGTGCGGCGGCGTCCTTGTAGGCGCGGCGCCCCCAGGTGACGAAGAGCAGGAAGCCGAGTCCGATCAGCCAGGACCCGAGGGCCTGCGCGGTCTGGGCGGCGCCCTGCACGAAGGCGGACGAGCCCCGCGCCGCCTCGCCGGGCGCCTTCCCGGTCAGCCCCGCTCCGAGCAGTGCCGCCGCGCCGAGGAGCAGGGTGGCCGCGGACGTGATGCCGATGATCCGGGGGGCGCGGTCGGTGAGGGCGGCATGCGCGCGCGTGGACGCGATCCGGCGGGTGCGGACGGTGTCCTTGGCCTCGCCCGGGTAGTCGAGTTCCACGTTGCGCATCTCCCGGTGGCGCAGCAGCCGGGTGCGTGCGGCGAGCCAGCCGGCGAGCGCCAGCAGCACCAGCAGCAGGGGCGGGATCGCGGAGGCCTGCCAGGTCAGCAGCACCGGCGGGCTCACCAGCGCGTCCCGGGTGCCGTCCAGCCAGTCGGCGACGCGCTGGGCCACTCCCCCGGACATGACGCCGCCCAGCGCGCACGCCAGCATGGCGACGGCGGGACCGGCCAGGCCGCGCATCGCGGTGCGCGGGTCGGGGCGGGTGCGGTACAGGACGTGCGCGACGACGCCGAGGACGACGACGAGCAGCCCCTGGCCCAGGGCGACGGCGCCGAAGGTCATGTCGCCCGGGAGCCGCCCCGAGGACTCCCAGCCGGGGCGCGACCAGCCGGCGTACAGCATGGTGAGCGCGAGCAGGACGAGGGCGCCGCCCGGGAGCCAACGGGTGAGCGTCTCGTCCAGCTCCCGGTCGAGGCGGTTCTCGCTGCGGCCCCTGCGGCACACCACCCACACCACGACGGCCGCCCCCACGAGGAGGCTCGCGTCGAGGAGCCGTCCCAGGGCCGCCAGCAGGGCGGGCCCGTCGGACCCGCGGTCGTGGCGGGCGGCCGACGTGCCGACGGCCGCGGCGACGGTCAGGAAGCCCGCCGCCGTGTGGGCGGCGCGCAGCCGGGCCACCAGGCGTCGCCCGTACCAGAATCCGGGGCGGCCGAGTCCGGTGCGGCCGGTCTCCTCGTCGGGCTCGGCCCGGCGGGAGAGGGGCTGTTGCGACTCGTAGGCGCTCCAGGTGCGGTGGGAGAGGTACCAGAGCAGTCCGGTGAGTGCGGCCGGCACGACCGAGGCCAGGGCGAGTCGGCGTCCCGGTGCGCTCCACCAGCCGTCACCGGACGTGGTGGGCGCAAGGAAGCCGAGCCAGGAGTGCTTGTCGGCGCACGCGTGCGTGCCCGCGCACTGCCAGGCGGTGAGGTCGAGGGCCACCTCGCAGGCGGCTGCCACCAGGAGCACGGTCAGGCTGAGGCCGACGAGCCGGACGAGCAGGCCGTAGAGGCGTACGGTGCGGGTCCGGTTCTGCGCGGTGGGGCGCATCCAGTGGGCGAGGTTGACCACCATGAACGGCAGCAGTAGGAGCCACAGGGCGCGGGCGCCGTTGCCGGAGGTGAGGTTGCACCAGACGTACGCCTCGGGCACCGGTTTCGCACGGGGTCCGTCGGGGCGCCGCTCGGCGTCGGTGTCGTCGGCGCGCCGGTACACCGCGGCCGTCTCGTCGCCCGTGATCCGTACCGTGCGCGGATCGCCGAGCATGTCCTGGGGTGTGGCGCCGCCGACTCCGTGGACCAGGAGTTCGAGGGCGGGCTCGGCCCCTCCGGGCGGCTGCGGAGGGACGGCGCGTTCCCTCGTCGGGTCCTGGAGGGAGTCGCCGTGCTCCCCGGCCTGGCCGTGATGTCGTGCACGCTCCACTGTTCCGCACTTCCCCGTGCCGCGTGTCTGGCGTGTCATGTGCAGGCACAGGATCTCCGTTCCGGGACCGGCTCACACCTCTCGTCACGGAATCTCCCCGGTACGTGTGGCCCCGACCGTGGTGACGCGTGCACAGGCAGTGGCGCGACTGTCGGCGGCCCGTGCGAGGATGGGACGTCCCGCGGAGCCCGGGCGAGGTGAACGTCCTCGTCGGAGCAGGTTCGGACGGCGTGTCGGGCGGCTTGAGGCGAAAGGAACCGGAGCGGACGTGAGCGAGAATCAGAACCTCCTCGCGGAGCAGCGGCGCAACCTCATCCTCGACGAGGTACGCCGCCGCGGCGGAGTCCGCGTCAACGAACTCACCCGCAGGCTCGGCGTCTCGGACATGACGGTCCGCCGCGATCTCGACGCGCTCGCCCGCCAGGGTGTGGTGGAGAAGGTGCACGGCGGCGCGGTCCCGGTGGTCGAGGCGAGCACGCACGAGCCGGGTTTCGAGGCCAAGTCCGGTCTGGAGCTGACGGCCAAGGAGGACATCGCGCGGACCGCCGCCGGGCTGGTCGCCCCCGGCACCGCCATCGCGCTCTCCGGCGGCACGACGACGTACGCGCTCGCCCATCGGCTCGTCGACGTGCCGGACCTGACGGTGGTCACCAACTCGGTGCGCGTGGCGGACGTGTTCCACTCGGCGCAGCGCGTCTCGGGTCAGCGGCAGGGCGCGGCCACGGTGGTGCTGACCGGCGGGGTGCGCACACCCTCCGACTCCCTCGTCGGGCCGGTGGCCGACCAGGCGATCGCGGCGCTCCACTTCGACGTGCTCTTCCTGGGCGTGCACGGCATATCGGTCGAGGCGGGCCTGTCGACGCCGAACCTGGCCGAGGCCGAGACGAACCGGCGGCTCGTGCAGTCCGCCCGGCGAGTCGTGGTGGTCGCCGATCACACCAAGTGGGGCACGGTCGGCCTGAGTTCCTTCGCGATGCTGGACCAGGTGGACACCTGGGTCACCGACGCCGGGCTGCCGGCCGAGGCGCGCGAGGAGATCGCGGAGCGTCCCACCCGCCTGCTGGTGGCGGGCGAACCGGGGGACGACGCAGACATCTGACGGGCCGCCAGCTATCGTGGCGCCGCCCGCGGTACGTACACCCCGGGCACACCCGGGCCGGTCCCGTCCGCCCGGGACTTTGTTCCCGCCGAGGAGGTTGGGCATCCATGGCACGCCGTCTGCGCCCGGTCGGACTCGACTTCGTCGAGCTGGCTCCGCTCCGCCTGGTCTTCGCACGCGAGGTCACCGCACCTCCTGACGCCGTCTTCCACGCCCTCGCCGACGACGTGTCGGGCTGGGCGGAGTGGTTCTCCGCGGTGAAGCTCGCCCGGCCGACCGCGGGCGGCGCGGGGCGCGAGGTCCGGCTGAAGGGCGGCACGCGCTTCGAGGAGACCGTCCTGGCGGCCGAGGCGCCGCGCGTGTACGCGTACCGGGTCGACGTGACGAACGCGCCGGGCTTCCGCGCGCTCGCCGAGGAATGGCGGCTGACGCCCGCCGGGTCGGGCACCCTGGTGCGGTGGACCTTCGCCGCCGACGGGTCCGCGCCCTTCCGGCTGGCCCTCGGCCTGGGACGGGCGGGCCTCGGCCGCGCCTTCCGGGACGCGGTGGCGGCACTGGACCGACGGCTGACCACCACGACGGCCTGAGCGCGGACGGCCCGCCCGGCACGGGGGGCCGCTACTCCGGCCAGACGCCCGTGAGCAGCAGCGTCTCGATCGCCTCGGTGTACGGCGTGATGTCCAGCCCCTGCTGCGCGAGCCACGCGTCCGAGTAGTACTTGTCCAGGTAGCGGTCACCCGGATCGCAGATCAGGGTCACCACACTGCCCGTGCGCCCCTCGGCCACCATCTCGGCGACGATCTTCAGCGCGCTCCACAGACCGGTGCCGGTCGAGCCGCCCGCCTTGCGCCCGATGGCCCGTTCGAGGGCGCGGACGGCCGCCACGCTGGCCGCGTCGGGCACCTTCATCATCCGGTCGATGGCGCCGGGCACGAAGCTGGGCTCCATCCGCGGCCGGCCGATCCCCTCGATGCGGGAACCGCAGTCGGTGGTGACGGCCGGATCGCCGGTGGTCCATCCCTCGAAGAAGCACGAGTTCTCCGGATCGGCGACACAGATGCGGGTGTCGTGCTGCATGTAGTGCACATAGCGCGCGATGGTCGCCGAGGTGCCGCCGGTTCCGGCCGTGGCGACCACCCAGGCCGGTTCCGGGAACCGCTCCAGTTCGAGCTGGCGGAAGATGGACTCGGCGATGTTGTTGTTCCCGCGCCAGTCCGTGGCCCGCTCGGCGTAGGTGAACTGGTCCATGTAGTGGCCGCCGGTCTCCACCGCGAGGGCGGCGGACTCCTCGTACATGCGGCGCGGGTCGTCGACGAAGTGGCACTGCCCGCCGTGGAACTCGATGAGCCGGCACTTCTCGGCACTCGTCGTACGCGGCATCACCGCGACGAAGGGCACGCCGATCAGCTTCGCGAAGTACGCCTCGGAGACGGCCGTCGACCCGCTGGACGCCTCGATGACGGGGCGTCCGGGCCGGATCCAGCCGTTGCAGAGGCCGTAGAGGAAGAGCGAGCGGGCCAGCCGGTGCTTGAGGCTGCCGGTCGGATGGGTCGACTCGTCCTTCAGGTACAGGTCGATGCCCCATCGCTCGGGCAGCGGGAAGCGCAGCAAGTGCGTGTCGGCCGAACGGTTGGCGTCCGCCTGGACCTTGCGAACGGCTTCTTTGAGCCAGGCGCGGTACGTGAGGTCGCTGTGGTCGACGTCAAGGGTCTGTCCGGTCCGGGTCGAGGGAGTGGTGCTCACGGCGAGGCTCCTTACGCATTGCGCCGACGCCGGTTCACAGGGTCGGACACCTCGATCATAGGCACCTTCCACACGCTTCTCACCTGCATAAACGCATCTTTGGGCAGCCCAAAGGAGGACCTGGGGAGCGGCCCGCGCGGCGTCGGGGGGCGCATCCCGCGAGTGCTTCCACCGTCCCGCGGGACGTCGTCGTACGTACTGGTGCTCGTCGCCGGTGACGGGCAGACTGCACCGCAGGGGGATGCTTCAAAGGACCAAGGACCACGCCGGGCACGACGGAACGGCGGCCGAACACGCGAGGGGGCGGGGCATCATGGCGGATCCGGAGTTCACGGCCACGGGCGTGCGGATCGGGAAGAGGCTGCGCTCGCTCACCCGGGCCGGACAGGTCCGGATCAACGACGGCAGGCTCGAGTTGCTCACCAGCTACGGCAGCGAGATCGACAGCGCGCCGGTGCAGGCGGTGCGCGCCTCGAAGCCGTGGTTCGCCCACGACGACCGGGCGTCGGCCGACCTGAACGGCACGCGGTACCAACTCACGCTCGGTGAGCACGATCCGGCGCCGGGAAAGCCCGGCCCACCCTCGGCCCGCCGGTTCATCGAGGCGGTCCGCAAGGCGGCGGGACGCAACAGTTGAATGGGTCGCGAGTTGCGGGACGGCATTCCCTGGGTCACGCTGATGTCACGTCACTCTGGGTCTACCGGCGATAACGCTGCGAACCAGCCCGCCGGCCATCACAGCAGGCGGTCGTTCCACGCAGCCGTCTGCTGGATTCGATCTCCGTCTTCTTCCGGACCTCAATTCGGGGAGTCGCAGCCGTGATCAGCCAGCCAAGCAGGCATTGCACGGTGGGGCTCCAAGCCCTGCCCGCGCGGATCGGCCAGGTCCGCAGAATCGTATCTGCGCAGTTGCGCTACTGGCATCTGGACCAGTTGATAGACCGCGCAGCACTCGGCGTCACCGAACTTCTGACCAACGTTCACCGGCACGCCGAGCCCGACAAGATGTGCACCGTGGAGATCGAGTTCCTGCTCGACCGGCTCACGGTCTCGGTGCACGACAACGACCCGCGGCTGCCCGTCGTGGAGGACCCGGAACTCTTCGCCACCTGCGGTCGCGGCCTCGCCATGGTCGCCGCCATGAGCGAGAGCTGGGGTGTGCGGCCGAACGGGGAATCCGGCAAGGCCGTGTGGTTCACCCTGCCGGCGAACCCCGCCGCGCCGACGGCACCGGTGCGGCCGGCCTATGGCACCGTTCTCGAGACGCCTGTGCGCAGGTTCGGTTCGGAAACGCGCAGGCCCGAACACGCTCCCGCCCGGTCCGCCGTTGTCGGCTGACCGGGCGGTGACCTCCGCGTCGCGGGGACGCGTCACTCGGTGGCGATGGCGCGCAGCACGTCCAGGCGTGCCGCCCGCCGGGCCGGGCGCAGACCCGCGAGCGCTCCGGCCGCGAGGCCCACCAGGGCCACCACCACGAGCTGCACGGGCGGCACCGCGAAGGCGAAGTCGCTGTCGGACGCTCCGTCGGAGGCCCTCACGAGGACCCAGCCGAGGAAGCCTCCCAACGCGAGCCCGCCCGCCGTGCCGAACGCGGCGACCAGGACCGATTCCCAGCGGACCATGGCGCGCAGTTGCGCCCTGGTCTGTCCCACGGCCCTCAGCAGGCCGAGTTCACGGGTCCGTTCGTGGATGGCGAGCGTCAGCGTGTTGGCGATGCCGAGCAGCGCGATGAGCACCGCCAGCGCGAGCAGCGCGTAGACGAGGGTCAGCATCATGTCGATGCCGGCCGCCGAGGACCGCGCGTACTCGTCGCGGGTCTGCACGTCGGGGCTGCCGTACGCCGCCGCGGTCCGCTCCACCGCCGCCGTGCCCTCAGCCGTGCCCACGCCGTTCTCGAAGGAGACGGCGACGAGCGTGTCGGAGTCCTGCGTGCGGTGCGGGGCCCAGGCGGCACGGGTGATGACGTAGTCGCCGGCGAGTTCCGACCGGCCGTAGACGGCGCGGACGGTGAAGGTCTTCCGGTCGCCGTCGGTGAAGGTGAGGCGGGTGGTGTCGCCCGTCGTGAGTCCCTGCCTGCGGGCCTCCTCGCGGGTGACGGCGATCCCGTCGCCGCCGAGGCCCTCCAGCGATCCGTCCACCCGGCCGAGGTCGAAGACCTTGCCGAGCGTGACGGGGTCGGTGACGGTGAGGGCCCTGCCCGCGCCGTCGACCTCGGCGACCCCGCGGCCGAGTCCGACGGCGTTCTCGACGCCGGGCTGCCGTGCGATCGCGGGGGCCAGCTTCGGGCTGAAGCCGCTGCCGCCCGCGCCGAAGGACGGGGTGCTGACGACGACGTCGCCCGCGAAGGAGCGTGAGACCGTCTGGTCCGTGGTCGCCTTCAGCGAGGCGCCGAAGACCGTGAACAGCGAGACGACGGCGATCCCGATCATCAGCGCGCTCGCGGTGGCGGCGGTGCGCTTGGGGGTGCGCAGCGCGTTGCGCCGGGCGAGGCCGCCGGTGACCCCGCGCAGCCGGTCGAGGGGGATGCCGATGACGCGTACGGCCGTGCTCGACGCGACCGGGCCGAGCACCACGAAGGCGGCGAGGGCCAGGACGGCGCCCGAGCCGGCGAGCCACAGGGACGGTGTGGCGAGGACGCCGACGAGGGTCGCGGCGACGGCGAGTGCGGCCAGGGCACCACCGACGGCGGCGCGTCCGCGTGAGGCCCCGGACCGGTCCACGGCCGTTTCGCGCAGCGCGGCCAGCGGCGCGGTGCGGCCCGCTCGCAGCGCGGGCAGCACGGCGGAGCCCAGGCAGACCAGCACGCCGACGGCCAGGGGCAGCAGCAGCGAGAGCCCGCCGACGACCAGCGCCCCGTCCGGGAACGGGAAGCCGATGGCGGGGAACAGTGCCTGCAGTCCGGCCGCGATGCCGACACCGCCCGCGAGTCCGGCGGCGGAGGCCGTGACGGCGACCGCGCTCGCTTGGAGCAGCGTCGCGGCGGTGACCTGCCGGCGTGAGGCGCCCAGGGCGCGCAACAGGGCGTTCTCCCTGGTGCGTTGGGCGACGACGATGGCGAACGTGTTGTGGATGGAGAAGGTCGCGACGAGCAACGCGATGCCCGAGAAGACCAGCAGGAAGGTCGTGAAGAGGGTGAGGAACTGGCTGGAGATCATGTCGGTGTTCTCCTCGGCCGATTCCTGGCCGGTGATCGCCTCCACTCCCTTCGGCAGGACGGGCGTCAGCCTGTCGACGAGTTCCCGCTGGCCGGTGCCGGGTGCGGCCCGCACCTGGATGGCCGCCGCCTGGCCCGGGCGGGCGGTCAGGTAGGTCTCGGCGTCGGCCCGTGTCATGCCGGTGAAGGTCACCTGGGCCATGCCGTCCTCGCCGCCGAAGGTCGCGAGGCCGACGATCGTCACCTTCACGGGGTCGGGGGTGCGCAGCGTCGTGGTGTCGCCGATTCCCAGGCCGCCCTTCTTCGCGGCTCCCCGGTTGATCACGACTTCGCCGCTCCTGGCGGGCGCCCGGCCCTCGGCGAGGCGGTACGGGTTGAGTCCGGGGTCCGTGATCCAGTTGCCGGCCACGGTGGGCGGGCCCTGGCCGCCGACGGGTTCGCCGTCGGCGCCGACGAGTTGGCCGGCGCCCTGGATGTCGGGCACGGCGGCCGCGACTCCGGGCGTCCGCTCGATCGTCGCGGTCAGGGCGGTGTCGACCGGCTTGCGTTCGCCCTGGCTCTCGCCGGGTGTGGTGATCGTCGCGGCACTGCGGACGACGGCGTCCGTGCCGCCGGCCGCGTTGCCGAACATCGTGTCGAAGCCGGCGCGCAGGGTGTCGCCCATGACGAGCGTGCCCGCCAGGAAGGCGACACCGAGGAAGACCGCGAGGAACGTACCGGCGAAGCGCCGCTTGTGGGCTCGCAGGGACGCCGTGCCGATGCGGACGGAGGCGTTCACGACGGTGCCCCCTTGCTGTCGAAGGCCTTCATGCGGTCGAGGACCTTGTCGGCGGTCGGCGCTTCCATGCGGTCGACCAGGCGGCCGTCGGCGAGGAAGATCACCTCGTCGGCGTGGGCGGCGGCGACCGGGTCGTGGGTGACCATGACGACGGTGCGGTCCATCGTGCGCACCGCCCGGCCGAGCAGGCCCAGCACCTCCTCGCCCGAGCGGGAGTCCAGGTTGCCGGTGGGTTCGTCGGCGAAGACGACGTCCGGCCGTCCCGCGAACGCCCGTGCCACGGCGACCCGTTGCTGCTGTCCGCCGGACAGTTCGGAGGGGCGGTGGTGGAGCCGGTCGCGCAGGCCGACGACGTCGACGAGCGCGTCGATCCACGCGGTGTCGCCCGGCTGCCCGGCGAGGTCGACGGGCAGTGTGATGTTCTCCGCGACGGTCAGCGTCGGCACCAGGTTGAAGGACTGGAAGACGAAGCCGACGCGCTCGCGCCGCAGGAGGGTGAGGCGGCGGTCGTCGAGTGCGCCGAGTTCCGTGCCGCCGATGAAGGCCGCTCCCGAGGTGAGCGTGTCCAGGCCCGCCGCGCAGTGCATGAGGGTGGACTTGCCCGAGCCGGAGGGCCCCATGATCGCGGTGAAGCGGCCGGCCGGGAACCCTACGCTCACTCCGTCCAGGGCCCGTACGGCGGTGTCGCCGGAGCCGTACACCTTGACGGCTCCGGTGACTCGCGCGGCGTGGCGGGTGGTGGTCGCCTCGGTGGCCGCGAGGGCGCCGCTCATGCCGCGCCGCCCTTGCCCGTACGCCCGAACTGCTCGTCCAGGACGGACAGCCGGCGCCAGTACTCGTCCTCGTCGATCTCTCCGGCCGCGAAGCGGCGGCCGAGCACGGCGATCGGCGAGTCACCGGCCGGGCGTCCGCCGTCCGCCGGGCGCCACGGACCGCCGCGGCCCCGCCCGGCGGTGCGGCGCAGGACGGTCACCGCGCCGACCACGACGGCCGCCCAGATCAGCGGGAAGAACAGGATCCACGGGCCGGGGCCGCCGTCCCAGTTCGCCAGTGTCTGCATCTCGGTTCATCTCCTCGGTGGGTGTCCTCGTGATGTTCCGAGCCTGGCTCCGGGAGGGGGTCGGGGTCGTCGTACGGCCAGCGGCAGTGCGCGTACCTCCCGGGGAGTACGCGAAGGCAGCGCGTCTGCTCCCGGCGCCCGCGACTGCCCCCTCGATTTCTGTACCTACTAGTATGTACAGTGGTTTCATGGGCACCCCGGAGCGATTGATCGAGTCCACCCGCGAGCTGCTGTGGGAGCGCGGCTACGTGGGCACCAGCCCGAAGGCGATCCAGCAGCACGCGGGCGCCGGACAGGGCAGCATGTACCACCACTTCAAGGGCAAGCCCGATCTCGCTCTGGCCGCCATCCGCAGGACCGCCGAGGAACTGCGGGCCACCGCCGAGGGCGTGCTGGGCACGCCCGGCACGCCGTACGAGCGCATCGCGGCGTATCTGCGGCGCGAACGCGACGTGCTGCGCGGCTGCCCCGTCGGGCGGCTGACGATGGACCCGGACGTCATGGCGAGCGAGGAGCTGCGCGCTCCCGTCGACGCGACGATCGACTGGCTGCGCGAGAGGCTCGCCGGAATCGTCGAAGAGGGCAAGGAGCAGGGGCAGTTCGCCCCCTCCCTCGACGCGGAGGAGGTCGCCGCGACGATCGTCGCCACGGTCCAGGGCGGTTACGTCCTGGCCCGCGCGTCCGGCTCGCCCGCCGCGTTCGACACCGGCGTCCGGGGACTGCTGGCCCTCCTCTCCCCCTCCCGCTGAACCCGGCCGGTCGCTCCGACCCCCGCCCCCGCACCGCCACTTGGAGGCACCGTGCACGCCATGCAGTACGAACTGACGCTGCCCGCCGACTACGACGTGGGCGTCATCCGCGACCGTGTCTCCCGGCTCGGGCACCGGCTCGACGACTGGGACGGTCTCGGACTCAAGGCCTATCTGATCCGCGAACGCGGCGTGCACGGCTCGCCGGTCGGCCAGTACGCGCCCTTCTACCTCTGGAACACCGTCGAGGGCATGAACGACTTCCTCTGGACCGGCGCCTTCCAGGGCATCGCCGACGACTTCGGACGCCCCCCGGTGCGGCAGTGGACCGGACTCTCGTACGAGGAGGGGGTCGCCGCCGGCTCCCCCGCCGCGGTCGCGGTGCGGTGCGGCCGGCCCGTGCCCGAGGGCGTCCCGCTGTCGGAGGCGGCGAAGGAGGCGGTGCGGGAGACGGAGCGGCTGGCCTCGCTGGACGGCGCCGTCTGCGCGGCCGCCGCCGTCGACACCCGCAACTGGGAGACGGTGCACTTCTCCGTCTGGGCCCACGACACCCCCGAGGCTCCCGGCGAGGTCTTCCAGGTGCTGCACCTGTCGCAGCCCGGGCGGGCCCTGCTGCCGCGGGGGCCGCAGTGGTGAGCACCGTCCGCACGGTCCTCGGAGACCTGCCCCCGGAGCGGCTGGGCGTGTGCGACGCGCACGACCACGTCTTCTTCGGCAGCCCGCAACTCCCGGGCCAGGAACTGCGCGACGCCGCCTCCGCGCGGGCCGAACTCGCCGCCTTCCGGGAGCAGGGCGGCGCGAGTGTCGTCCAGTGGACGCCGTACGGGCTCGGCCGGCGGATGGCGGACCTGCCGATCGTCTCCCGGGACACGGGAGTTCACGTCGTCGCCGCGACCGGACTGCACCAGGCGGTGCACTACGCGCCCGAGGTGCTCACCCGGCTGCGCGGCGGACTGGCCGAGCTGTTCGTCACGGAGCTGACCCGGGGCATCGGCACGACGGGGGTCCGGGCCGGACTGATCAAGGTCGCCGGGGGCTTCCACGCCCTGGACGCGCACGCCCGCTGGACGATGACCGCGGCGGCCGAGGCGCATCACGCCACAGGGGCGCCGATCGCCGTCCACCTGGAGCTGGGCACGGGCGCCCTCGACGTACTCGACCTGCTGTGCGGCGAGTCGGGGGTGCCGCCGCACCGGGTGATCCTCGGCCATCTCAACCGGGCACCGGACCCGGTGGTGCACCGACAGGCCGCCGAGGCGGGCGCCTATCTGGCCTTCGACGGCCCCTCGCGCGCCCACCACGCCACGGACTGGCGCATGCCGGAGGCCGTACGGGCCCTCGCCGAGGCCGGGTTCGGTGATCGCCTGCTCCTGGGCGGCGACACTACGACCGCCTCCGCCCGCTCCGTCGACGGCGGTCCGGGCATGCCGTATCTGCTGCGCCGTGTCCGGCCGCGCCTCGAAGTCGCCCTCGGCAGGGAGCTGGTGGAGCGGGTGTTCACCGAGAACCCGGGACGCGCGTTCTCCGTGGAGTGGGCCTGACGGACTCGCCCCCTGTGCCGGGTCAGGCCCCGGCGAGGGCCGTCAGCGGGTCGTCGAGGACCGGCTGCCAGGCCAGTTCGGCCGCGCCCACCAGGCTGTTGTGGTCCAGCGTGCAGGCGAGGATCGGCACACCGCCGCTCTGCCCCCACAGGCTGCGGTCCGCGACGACGGCGCGCAGCCGGTCGGGGTCGGCGTCGAGCAGGGTGCGGTGCAGCCCGCCGAGGATGATGCGGTCGGGGTTGAGGATGTTGACCAGCCCGGCCAGCCCGAGCCCGAGCCGGTCGATCAGCGCCTCGGTGGCGGTGCGGACCGCCGGGTCCGCGTACTGCCCGCGGATCAGGTCGTTGGACTGCTGGAGCAGCGAGACCTCAGGACCCGGGTCGCGGCCTGCGGCGTCCAGGAAGGCCAGCGGGTCCGCCTCCACGTCGAGGCAGCCCCGGCTTCCGCAGTGACAGGGGCGTCCCCCCTCCGGGTTGACGGTGAGGTGGCCGACCTCCAGCGCCAGGCCGGAACTGCCCGTGTGCAGCCGCCCGTCCAGCACCAGGGCGCCGCCGACGCCCCGGTGCCCGGTCGCCACGCACAGCAGGTCACGAGCGCCGCGGCCTGCTCCGTGCCGGTGCTCGGCGAGGGCGGCGAGGTTCACGTCGTTGGCCGCGAAGGCGGGCCCGTGGATCCCGGCGGCGCGCACGCGCTCGGCGAAGATCCGGCGGACCGGCGCACCGGCGGGCCAGGCGAGGTGCAGGGGGTTGAGGGCGAGACCGTCCGGTTCGGCGACCGCCGAGGGCACCGCGAGACCGGCGCCCACGCAGCGCCGTCCGGTCCGCGCCAGCAGTTCGGCACCGGCCTCGACGACCGAGCCGAGGACCTTCGCCGGGTCGGCGTCGACGGTCTCGCAGCCGGGGGCGGTCGCGACGATCCGGCCGCCGAGACCCACCAGCGCGGCACGGAACCCGTCCGCGTGGACCTGCGCGGCGAGCGCGACGGGACCGTCCTCGGCGACCTCCAGGCGGTGCGAGGGGCGTCCTTGCGAACCGGCGGCCGCTCCGGGGCGCGCGTCCACGCGGATCAGGCCGAGCGCCTCCAGCTCGGCGGCCACCGCGCCGGCCGTCGCCCGGGTGACGCCCAGTTCGGCGGTGAGGACGGCACGGGTCGGCGCACGTCCGGTGTGCACGAGCTCCAGCGCGGGCCCGAGGGCTCCACGCCCCCGGTCCAGCCGCGTCCGTGTGTTCCCTTCCCCCGCCGCCCGGGGGCCCGCCTTGCCGTTCATGAGGGCGAGTCTCCCATGATCCGGACCACCGGTGGCCCGGCCGGGTGCCCCGGGCGGCGTCCGCGCGCTCCCGCCATGGCGCGCCCGGCGACACCCGTACCGCGACGGTCCCGGCCGCGTCCTCGCCCTGCGACTCGCTCACTTGTGCGCGACGGGCGGAACCTGGAAGCCGCCGACCCGGAGGGTGACGTTCAGCCGACCCGTGAGTCCCAACTCGCCCGGTCCGGTGCCCGCGTGGACCCGCGGGACCCCGTGGTAGGCCGACCGGGACGGGCCGCCGAAGACGAAGAGGTCGCCGCTGCGCAGCTCGACGTCCGTGTACGGGCGGCCCCGCGACCCGGTGTTCCCGAACCGGAAGACGCAGGTGTCGCCGAGGCTCAGGGACACCACCGGCGCGTCCGACCTCTCGTCGCTGTCCCGGTGCATGCCCATGCGGGCGTCTGCGTCGTAGAAGTTGATCAGCGCGATGTCGTGCGCCGCGGAACCGGGCGGCTGCGGGCCGAGGGCGTCCTCCACCGCCCGGCGGCCGAGGTCCGCCAGCCACGACGGGAGGGGTTTCACCGGGGAGCCGTCGCCGTCGACCACGGTGGTCGCGTACCCGTACGGGTACCAGTGCAGGCCCAGGCAGACCTGCCGGGAGGTCATGGTGCCGCCGCCGGGGGTGCGCACCGTGCGCAGGCCGGCGGGCGGTCTCGCCCACTCGCGGCAGGCGGCCAGCAGCCCCCGCTGGCCCGCGGGGTCCAGCCAGTCCGGCAGGTGCACGGCGCCCGGCGCCACCTCCGTCCGCCCGCGCGGAAACAGCTCGCTGTCCATGCCCTCCATCATCACGCAGCCGCCGCGCGGCACGGTGACGACGCCGGGTCCGCCCGTTCGCGCGGCCCGGCCACTCCTGCCGCGCCCGGCCCCGCGGGCCTGCCCCGGCCGGCGCCGTGCCCGCCGGGACCGGCCCTGAGCTGCGGCTCGGATAGCCTGGGGCCACGATGAACGACCGGATGGCCACACCCTGGGGCGAGCTCACGCTGGCCCGCTTCCCCGAGGACTCCCGCGACAGGCTGCGTGCCTGGGACGCGTCCGACGCCTATCTCCTGCGGCACCTCGCCGCGAGCGGCACCTCCCTGTCCGGGTCGGTGGTCGTGGTCGGCGACCGGTGGGGCGCGCTGGTCACGGCGCTCGCCTCGCACCGGCCGGTGCAGATCACGGACTCCTACCTGGCGCGGGAGGCGACCCGGGCGAATCTGCGGCGCAACGGCGTCGACGAGGACGCCGTGCGCCTGCTGACCACCCGGGACACGCCCCCCGACCGCATCGACGTCCTGCTCGTGCACGTGCCCAAGAGCCTGGCGCTGCTGGAGGACCAGCTGCACCGGCTGGCGCCCGCCCTGCACGAGGGGACGGTCGTGGTCGGCACCGGCATGGTCAAGGAGATCCACACCTCGACGCTGCGCCTGTTCGAGCGGATCATCGGCCCGACCCGCACGTCGCTCGCGGAACAGAAGGCCCGGCTCGTCTTCAGCACCCCGGCGCCGGGGCTCGTACGGACCGCCAATCCCTGGCCCTACCGCTACGAACTCCCGGACGCGGTCGGCGTGGTGTCCGGCCGGACCGTCGTGAACCACGCGGGGGTGTTCTGCGCCGACCGGCTCGACATCGGCACCCGCTTCTTCCTCCAGCACCTGCCGCGCACCCGGGACGCCGAGCGCGTCGTCGACCTCGGCTGCGGCAACGGGGTCGTGGGTACGGCGGTCGCGCTGGCCAACCCGCGCGCACACGTGCTGTTCGTCGACGAGTCGTACCAGGCGGTCGCCTCCGCCGAGGCGACCTACCGGATGAACACGCAGGACCGGGAACAGGCGGAGAACTCCTCGTCCCCCGTGGGGTCGGCGGAGTTCCTCGTCGGGGACGGGCTGACGGACGTGCCGAGCGGAAGCGTCGACGTCGTCCTCAACAACCCGCCCTTCCACTCCCACCAGGCGACGACCGACGCCACCGCCTGGCGGATGTTCACCGGCGCGCGGCGCGCACTGCGTCCGGGCGGTGAGCTGTGGGTGATCGGCAACCGGCACCTCGGCTACCACCTCAAGCTGCGGCGCCTGTTCGGCAACTGCGAACTCGTCGCGAGCGACGCGAAGTTCGTGCTGCTCAAGGCGGTCAGGAAGTAGCGGTGCGCAGGGGTGGCGGGGCGGTGAGACAACCGCCCCTTCGGACAAGTGAGTTGAGGGCCGATCGCCTGCCCGACAGGGGGCAGTGCACGAAAGGGTGTCAGCGGGACCGCAGATGGGCGCAGAGGCCCTTGCTCGGAGCCGCCCCCGTAGCGGTAGCTGCCCCGATAGCGGACCGTGGCACCGGGCGGCGCGAAAGTCACCCGGCGCACGCGCAGGACCGAACAAGGCAGCACGGCACCGGCGCGGACGCTCATGCCCGCAGCACGCACCGGCGGACGCTCACGTCCGGAGTGCGCACCCGCGGACGCTCATGTCCGCAGTACGCCGATGAGGTGCGCCACGGTCCGGGCCATGGCTTCCCGTCCCGCGCCGAGGTAGGCGCGCGAGTCCACCGCCTCGGGGCGGGCGGTGAGGAACTCCCTGATGGCGCCGGTCATGGCGAGGTTCAGCGCCGTTCCGATGTTGACCTTGGCGATGCCACCGGCGACTGCCGCGGCCAGCTCGTCGTCCGGGACCCCGGAGGAGCCGTGCAGCACCAGGGGCACTTCGAGGGCGGTGGCGAGGCGTTTGAGCAGTTCGTGGTCGAGGGCCGCCGTGCGGGTGGTCATCGCGTGCGTGCTGCCGACGGCGACGGCCAGTGCGTCCACGCCGGAGTCCGCCACGAAGGCCCGCGCCTCGGTGGGGTCGGTGCGGGCACCGGGTGCGTGCGCGTCGAGGGCCGGTTCACCGCCCTTCCCCCCGACCTTCCCCAACTCCGCCTCGATCCACAGCCCTTGTGCGTGCGCCCAGTCGGCGGCGGCCCGGGTGGCGGCGAGATTCTCCTCGTACGGCAGCCGGGCGGCGTCGTACATCACGGAGCTGAACCCGGCGTCGGCGGCCTGGCGCAGGAGGGCGTCGCTCTGCACGTGGTCCAGGTGGAGCGCGACGGGCACCGCGGCGCGCTCGGCCGCCGCGGTCGCGGCGCGGGCGAGCGGGAGCACCCGTCCGTACCGGTACTTCACGGCGTTCTCGCTGACTTGCAGGACGACGGGCGCGTCCACGGACTCGGCGCCCGCGATGACGGCTTCGACGTGTTCCAGCGTGATGATGTTGAACGCGGCGACGGCGGTCCGCTCCCCGACGGCGGCGGTGATCAGGTCACCGGTGGCTGCGAGTGGCACAACTCCTCCTTCTGCACAGGTGGTTGAGCTGGTTCAGCGGGCGTCCGGACCGAGGATCACCGAGCGGGTGAGGTGACGGGGCCGGTCCGGGTCGAGTCCTCGGGCGGCGGCGACGGCGACGGCCAGCCGCTGGGCGCGGACGAGTTCGGCCAGCGGGTCGAGACGGCCGGCCACCCACAGGGCGCCGGTCGCCCGCACCTGCTCGGCCAGCCCTTCGGGGGCCTCACCGAGCATCCAGGTGGCCGTGCCGCGGGTGGAGACGCTGATGGGCCCGTGCCGGTACTCCATCGCCGGGTAGGCCTCGGTCCACGCCAGTGCGGCCTCGCGCATCTTCAGTCCGGCCTCGGCGGCCAGCCCGACGGTCCAGCCGCGGCCGAGGAACGTGAACTGCGCGCAGTCGACGAGTCCTTCGGGCAACGGGGTGTCGAGCGCGGTGGCCGCGTCGGTCACGACGGCGTCCGTGTGCAGTCCGAGATGGGCGCGGAGCAGGGTCAGGGCGGTGGTGGCGAACCGGGTCTGCACGACCGACAGTTCGTCCGCGAAGGCGAGCACCACGACGTCGTCGGCCACCTCCATCACCGGTGTCCGGGGGTCGGCCGTGACGGCCGTGGTGCGCGTCGCGCCTTTGAGACGGCCGAGCACGTCGAGCACCTCGGTGGTGGTCCCGGACCGGGTGAGCGCGACGACGCGGTCGTACGCGCGGCCGTGCGGGAACTCCGACGCGGCGAAGGCGTCGGTCTCCCCCTGGCCCGACCGCTCGCGCAGCGCGGCGGCGGCCTGGGCCATGAAGAGCGAGGTGCCGCATCCGACGATCGCGACCCGCTCGCCCGGCGCGGGCAGCGCGGCCCCGTGCCCGGTGGCCTGCTCGGCGGCCCGGGCCCAGCACTCGGGCTGGCTGTTCAGCTCGTTCTCGACATGGGTCATGCCGTACCCCTCCCACGGATGCAGTTTCGTGCAAGATAATGCGTCATTCCGAGCAACATCAAGCATTTGAGCGCGATCGAGGTGCGTTAGCCTCGCGGAGGATCGAGGAACGGAGAGTGCGGATGTCGCGCGACGCCCGCTGGAAGACGCTGCTGGAACTGCTCGTGGAGCGGGGCCGGCTCGACGTCGAGGAGGCCGCGGCGGAGCTGGAGGTGTCGGCGGCGACGATCCGGCGGGACTTCGACCAGCTCGCCGAGCAGCAGATGCTCATCCGCACCCGTGGCGGGGCGGTCGTGCACGGGGTCTCCTACGAACTGCCGCTGCGCTACAAGACCGCCCGCCGCGCCTCGGAGAAGCAGCGGATCGCGAAGGCGGTCGCCGACCTCGTGGCGCCCGGCGAGGCGGTGGGCCTGACCGGCGGTACGACCACCACCGAGGTGGCCCGCGCGCTGGCCGTGCGCCCCGATCTGGCGTCCGGGTCCCCCGCGCTCACGGTGGTGACGAACGCGCTCAACATCGCCAACGAGCTGGCCGTACGCCCTCAGTTCAAGATCGTGGTGACGGGCGGGGTGGCCCGCCCCTCCTCGTACGAGCTCGTCGGCCCGCTGGCGGACGGCGTGCTCGACCAGATCACCGTCGACGTCGCGGTGCTCGGCGTGGTCGCCCTCGACGCCACGCACGGGGCGGCGGCGCACGACGAGGCGGAGGCCGCGATCAACCGCCTGCTGTGCGAGCGCGCCGAGCGGGTGATCGTCGCCGCCGACTCCAGCAAGCTGGGACAGCGGGCGTTCGCCCGGATCTGCGCGGCCGACGCGGTGGGCACGCTCGTCACGGACTCGGGGGCCGACGCGGAGACGGTACGGCGGTTCGAGGACGTGGGCCTGGAGGTCGTGGTGGTCTGAGTTCGGCCACTCCCCCTTGTACGCGTCCCGCGCACGCACCTACTCTGAGTTTGTGCCGCAAATAAACAAACTGTCCCCGCACAGCGTCGTGCCGGGCAACGACCTGACCCGGCTACGCCTCGCCCTCACCGCCTTCTTCGCCCTCGACGGCTTCGTCTTCGCCGGCTGGGTCGTGCGCATCCCCGCCATCAAGGAGCAGACCGGCGCCTCGGCCAGCACACTCGGGCTCGCCCTGCTGGGCGTGTCCGCCGGCGCGGTGATCACGATGATGCTCACCGGCCGCCTGTGCCGCCGCTTCGGCAGCCATCCGGTGACCGTGGCCTGCGGCGTCCTCCTCGCGCTCGGCGTCGCACTGCCGCCGCTCACCCATTCCGCCCTGTCCCTCGGTGCCGTCCTGCTCGTCTTCGGCGCCGCGTACGGCTGCATCAACGTCGCCATGAACAGCGCGGCCGTCGACCTCGTGGCCGCGCTCCGGCGGCCGGTGATGCCGAGCTTCCACGCGGCCTACAGCCTGGGCGGAATGCTCGGGGCCGGCCTCGGCGGGCTGGTGGCCGCCCACCTGTCCCCCACCCGCCATCTGTTCGGCCTCACCGTGATCGGGCTCCTCGTCACAGCGGTCGCCGGGCGCACGCTGCTGCGCCAGAAACCCCCGGTACCGCCCGGCCACTTGGACGCCGAGCAGAAGGCACCCCGCCGCCTCGACGGGCGCACCCGCGGACTGGTCGCGGTCTTCGGCCTCATCGCGCTCTGCACCGCGTACGGCGAGGGGGCACTCGCCGACTGGGGCGCGCTCCACCTGGAGCAGGACCTCGACGCGCACCCCGGCGTGGCGGCGGCCGGCTACTCCTGCTTCGCCCTGGCCATGACGATCGGGCGGCTGAGCGGTACGACGCTCCTCGAACGGCTCGGCCGGACCCGGACCCTCGTGGCGGGCGGCACCACGGCCATGCTGGGCATGCTGGTCGGTTCGCTCGCCCCCTCGGTGTGGGCCGCGTTGCTCGGCTTCGCGGTCACCGGCCTCGGGCTCGCCAACATCTTCCCGGTGGCCGTCGACCGCGCCGGCGCACTCGCGGGCCCGACCGGCGTCGCCGCGGCGTCCACGCTGGGCTACGGGGGCATGCTGCTGGGGCCGCCCGCGATCGGCTTCATGGCCGACTGGTACTCCCTGCCCACGGCGCTCACGAGCGTGGCGGTGCTGGCGGGAGTCGCGGCGCTGATCGGATTCGCCACACGCCGGGTGACGGTCGCCTGACGCCCGCGCCGCATCCACCCGAGGCCGGGAGCCCACGTGCGGGTCGCGCGACGGCTCCTCTTCCACCCCGCGGTCGGCGCTCGACCGCGGTGGCGGTCACGAGCAACCCGACGGCGGCCGGGGCGACGACCCCGGCGCAGCCGCGGACGACGCCGCGCCGGCGCGGCCCTCGACCGGCGACGTGGATGAGGTGCGTGCTGCCCACCAGGTCAACGGCCTCGTGGGCAACGCCCCTTGCCTGCAAGGTCGTGCGGCAACGCGACTGAACCCCGTGCAGGAAAGGCCGACTTCGGCCCCACCGCCGCGACGCGCGAGATCCGCTTCCCCTCGACCGCACTCCGTCCGGCACACTCACCGCATGGAAATCGCTCAGTTCTTGGACATACTCGACCGCGAGGGGCAGTTGCTGGCGGCCGCCGCCGAACAGGCCGGGACCGAGGCCAAGGTCACGACCTGCCCGGACTGGCAGGTACGCGACCTCCTCCGGCACACCGGCATGGTGCACCGCTGGGCGACGGCATTCGTCGCCGAACGGCACACCTCCTACCAGCCCGACGGCGGCCTGCCCGACCTGGACGGCGACGAGCTCCTGGCCTGGTTCCGCGAGGGCCATCGGCGGCTCGTCGACACGCTCGCCGCCGCTCCGCCCGACACCGAGTGCTGGAGTTTCATGCCCGCCCCCTCGCCGCTGGCGTTCTGGGCGCGACGACAGGCCCACGAGACGACCGTGCACCGGGTCGACGCCGAGTCGGCGCTGGGCGCCGAATCGACTCCGGTCGGCAGGGACTTCGCGCTGGACGGCATCGACGAGCTGCTGTACGGATTCCACAACCGCGCGAAGAGCAGGGTGCGTTCGGCGGAGCCTCGCACGCTGAGGCTGCGGGCGACCGACGCGGAGGGCGCCGCGTGGACCGTACGGCTGTCGTCGCAGCCCCCCGCGACCGAACGGGGAGAGGACGGACACGCCGACTGCGAACTCGTGGGCACCGCAGGTGAGTTGTACCTGTCGCTGTGGAACCGGCGGCCGTTCCCCGAGGTGACGGGCGCCACCGAGGTGGCCGCGCTGTGGCGGGAGACGTCGGCGGTCACCTGGAACTGAACCCGAAGCGCCACCTCACCCGCGCCCCGGACCCCGCGAGGCCGCCGGCCCGTGGGGACGGGCGGGTCAGGAGCAGTCGGTGGCGCCGCCCGCGAGTGTCCGGTGCAGCACCGCGCGCTGCACCGGCAGCACCTCGTCGCGCAGCGCGCGGCCCCGCGGCGTGAGCGCCACACTGACACCCCTGCGGTCCTCCGGACACACGCACCGCGTGACGAGTCCGTCCTTCTCCAGGCGGCCGATCAGCCGGGACAGCGCACTCTGGCTCAGGTGCACCCGCTCGGAGATCTCCTGCACGCGATACGACGGGCCGCCGTCCGGCGCCGCGCCCTCGGCGGCCAGCACGTCGAGCACCTCGAAGTCGCTGGCGCCCAGGCCGTACCGATGCAGTTCGCGGTCGAGCTCGCACAGGGTGCGCGCATGCACCGCCAGGATGTCCCGCCACTGGTCCACGAGCACGTGCTCGGCCTTCTTCGCCGCCATGGCCGCACCGTAGCAAAGAACCGACTTTGTTGCATCGGAATTAAATGCATTTGCATTGGATGCGTGCGCATGTAATGTCGTCGGCATGACCTCTCCGCTCACCACCCCCGCGTCCCAGGGAAGCTGGACGCCCCGGCTGTGGGGCACCCTGCTGGTGCTCTGCGCCGCGATGTTCCTGGACGCGCTGGACGTGTCGATGGTCGGCGTCGCCCTGCCGTCAATCGGTTCCGAACTCGACCTCTCCACGTCGACGCTGCAATGGATCGTCAGCGGCTACATCCTGGGATACGGCGGACTCCTCCTCCTCGGCGGACGCACCGCCGACCTCCTGGGCCGCCGTCAGGTCTTCCTGGTGGCCCTCGGCGTCTTCGCGCTCGCGTCGCTGCTCGGCGGGCTCGTCGACTCGGGCCCGCTGCTCATCGCCAGCCGCTTCATCAAGGGCCTGAGCGCCGCGTTCACCGCGCCGGCCGGACTGTCCATCATCACCACGACCTTCGCCGAGGGCCCCCTGCGCAACCGCGCGCTCTCGATCTACACCACCTGCGCGGCCACCGGCTTCTCCATGGGGCTCGTGCTCTCCAGCCTCCTCACCGAGGCGAGCTGGCGGCTGACCATGCTGCTGCCCGCCCCGATCGCCGTCGTCGCCCTGCTCGCCGGCCTGAAGCTCATCCCGCGCAGCGAGCGCGAGAAGGACCACCGCGGCTACGACATCCCGGGCGCCGTCCTCGGCACCGCCTCGATGCTGCTGCTCGTCTTCACCGTCGTCCAGGCGCCCGAGGTGGGCTGGGGCACGGCCCGCACGCTGCTCTCCTTCGCCGCCGTCGCCGTCCTGCTCTCCGTCTTCGTCGCCGTCGAACGCCGCAGCCCCAGCCCGCTCATCCGGCTCGGCGTGCTCCGCTCGGGCAGCCAGATCCGCGCCCAGCTCGGCGCGATGGCGTTCTTCGGCTCGTACGTCGGCTTCCAGTTCATGGTGACGCTGTACATGCAGTCACTGCTCGGCTGGTCGGCGCTGCACACCGCGCTCGCCTTCCTGCCCGCCGGCGCGCTGGTCGCCCTGTCCTCGACGAAGGTCGGTTCCGTCGTCGACCGGTTCGGCACCCCGCGCCTCATCGCCGTCGGCTTCGCCCTGATGGTCGTCGGCTACGCCCTGTTCCTCCGCGTCGACCTCGACCCCGTCTACGCGGCCGTCATCCTGCCGACGATGCTCCTGATCGGCGCGGCCTGCGCCCTCGTCTTCCCGTCGCTCAACATCCAGGCCACGAACGGCGTGGAGGACCACGAGCAGGGAATGGTGTCCGGCCTGCTCAACACCTCCGTCCAGGTGGGCGGCGCGATCTTCCTGGCCGTGGTGACGGCGGTGGTGACCGCGAGTTCCTCCGAGGGCTCCTCCCCCGAGGCGGTCCTCGACAGTTACCGGTCGGGCCTGGTCGTCGTGACGGGCATCGCTCTCGCGGGCCTGCTCATCACCCTCACCGGACTGCGGACTCCGCGTTCACGGGAGACGATCCTGGTCGCCCGCTCCTCGCACGGGGAGCCGCTGGAGGTGTCGCCGGCGAAGACGCCGGAGAAGCCACTGGAGACCGGCAAGCAGACGGAGGAGGCCAGGGTGGCGGTCGTCGACTGAGCCCGCACCGGCGACTCGGTGCGAACCGGCACGTCTCCTCAACTCGGCCCGCCCGACGGACACTTCTTGTCCGTCGGGCATTCGCCTGTTTGACTGCAAGTATGGGGAAACGTACGCAGGCGGAGCGGGACGCGATGACGGTCGAGATCGGCTACGCGCTGTTCGCCGGCGCGATTCTGGCGGGCGCCGCCTTCATGGCGGTCGCGCACGCCCTCCCCGCGGCCTTCGGACTGTCGGGCGGCCCGCTGAGGCAGACGGCGGCGGGCTTCGCGGCCTGCGTCTTCCTCGCGACCGTCGTGACGGTCCTGACGCGGTTCCCGCGGGCCGGTCAGCCCAGCCAGCCCGGCCGCACCAAGCCCGACTCGTAGGCCAGCACCACCAGTTGGGCCCGGTCGCGCGCACCCAGTTTCACCATGGTCCGGCTGACGTGCGTCTTCGCGGTCAGCGGACTGACGACCAGGCGGCGGGCGATCTCGTCGTTCGACAGACCGATGCCGACCAGGGCCATCACCTCCCGTTCCCGCTCGGTGAGTTCGCTCAACTCCCCGGCGGCCGCGGGCTCCTTGGAGCGGGCCGCGAACTCCGCGATCAGCCGACGCGTCACACCCGGCGACAGCAACGCGTCCCCCTCCACCACCGCCCTCACGGCGCGCAGCAGTTCCTCCGGCTCGGTGTCCTTCACCAGAAAACCGGAGGCTCCGCAGCGGATCGCCTCGAAGACGTACTCGTCCAGTTCGAAGGTGGTGAGCATGACCACCTTGACGCTCCCCAGATCCGGGGAGTCGGTGATCCGCCGCGTGGCGGCGAGCCCGTCGAGCCGGGGCATCCGGATGTCCATCAGCACGACGTCCGGGCGCAGTGCGCGCACCTGGTCCAGCGCCTCCTCACCATCGGCGGCCTCACCGGCCACCTCGATGTCCGGCTGCGCGTCCAGGAGCGCCCTGAATCCCGCTCTGACCAACGACTGGTCGTCGGCGAGCACTACGCGGATCACCTGGCCTCCTCGGTTTTCAGCGGCAGCACCGCCAGGACGCGGAAACCGCCCTCGGCGCGCGGGCCGGCCTCGATCGTGCCACCCAGCGCCGCCGCCCGCTCGCGCATCCCGGCGAGCCCGTTCCCGCTGCCCCCGGCGTCCGCACCGGTCGCGGGCCCGTCGTCGTCGATCAGCAGCCGCAACGCCCCCTCCGCCCGGTCGATCCGCACCCGCGCCCGCCGCGACCCCGAGTGCCGTACGACGTTGGTGAGCGCCTCCTGCACGATACGGAACGCGGCGAGGTCCGTGCCGGTCGCCAGCGCCGGGACCGTGCCCTGCACCTCGACCGTCAGTCCGGCGCTCGCGGCCTGCTCCACGAGTTCGGGGAGCCGGTCGAGCCCCGGCGCCGGTGCGCGCGGAGCCTCACCGGGGGCCCGCAGCGTGTCGAGGACCTGCCGGACCTCGCCCAGCGCCTCCTTGCTGGCGGTCTTGATGGTGGTGAGCGCCGTCCGCGCCTGTTCCGGGTCGGAGTCGAGAAGGGCGAGACCCACGCCCGCCTGGACGTTGATCACGGAGATGCTGTGCGCGAGGACGTCGTGCAGTTCACGAGCGATCCGCAGCCTCTCCTCGTCGGCCCGCCGCCCGGCGGCCAGCGCCCGCTGGGCCCGGTCACGCGCCCACTGCTCACGGCGTACGCGGGCCAGTTCCGACACCGCCACGATGGCGATGACCCAGGTCGCCGTGACGATCTCCTGACTCCACGCGGCGGGCTCGCCCCCCGCCGGTGGCAGCCAGCGGTAGAGCCAGTGCGCGACGAGCACATGCCCGACCCACAGCATCCCGACCGCCACCCAGGCGGCCCGGCGGTGCCCGGCCACGATCGCGCCGAAGCAGCCCACCGCCACCGTGAGGAACACCGGCCCGTACGCGTACCCGGCGCCCAGATAGACCGTCGCCGCCGCGGCCGTGGCGAAGACCGCGAAGGCCGGATACCGCTGCCGCCACAGCAGCACGCCACACCCCGCGACGAGCAGCACACGCGCGAAAACGTCCAACGGCGCGCGCTCGCCCGCCTGGGCGTGGGACGCGAAGGTGGAGCCGGCCAGCACGAAGACGGTGAGCAGGAGCGTGGAGCGCCACGGCCAGCGGGCACGGCGGTCCTCGTCGTCCCGGCGGCCCCACCCGGGCGGCCAGTGCCGCCACCACCGGGGCGGCCCGCCCCACGTGCGGGATGGCGGCCCGCCACACGTCCGGGCCCCGCGGGTGCGCTGCTCTTCCATGCCCGTCACGCTAGACGCCGCGGCGCCCTCCGGGCGTCAGCCGGGCGTGGCGACCAGCCGTACTCCCGAGGGAGTACGACGCCGGGTGTGTGGTGCGGGGGCTGGGACGTGCGGGAGTGCGGAGGCTCGGACGGCTCGGACGGCTCGGACGTGCGGGGAGTTCGACGGCTTGGAGGGCTGCAGCGCTTGGACACTTGGAGAACTTCGACAGCTCGGACGGTTCGGACGGCTTGGAGTTCTTCGACAGCTCGGACGGTTCGGACGGATTGGAGTTCTTCGACGGCTCGGATGGCGCTGAGGGCTTCGAGGCGGGAGGCGGCCGGGGGCGTAGTCGGCGGGTCGGGTCCTCTGGCAATGGAGTGGCTGCCGGTTCGCCTGGCGGGCAGGCGGCAGGTGGGGGCGCAGTCAAGAGGGCTGGGGGAACACCAGCCCTACCCCGTGCGCGAGTTGCGCCGCCGCATGCCGGAAGAAGGGGTCGCGGTCCTCGACGACGCGATGGAACTGGCCGAACAGCTCGAATCCGATCAGCCCGAACAACTGCGCCCAGGCGGCCACGAGCGCCACGGCCACCTCGGGCGGAAGGTCGGGCGCGATGTCGGCGGCCATCCGCCGTGCCTCCGTCTTCAGCTCCGCCGCCAGCGGAGGCCGTGCCACACCCTTGCCCCGATAGGCGTCACGGACGATGCCGACAAGGAGCAGAGCCACTCGGGACGCGGGCTGCACGGTCGTGTCCGGGGCGGCGTAACCGGGTACGGGCGAACCGTAGATCAGCGCGTACTCGTGCGGATGCGCCAGCGCCCACTCACGTACGGCTACGCACACCGCGACCCAACGGGTTTGCGGCGCGGCGTCGGCGACCGCGGAATGCGCCGCCTCCGCTGCCTCGCCGAGGGCGTCGTAGGCGTCGATGATCAACGCGGTCAGCAGGTCGTCACGGCTTGGGAAGTAGCGATAGAGGGCGGACGACACCATGCCGAGTTCCCGGGCCACTGCACGCAGCGAGAGCCGGGCGGCACCTTCGGACGCGAGCTGTCTGCGCGCCTCGTCCTTGATGGCTGCGGTGACCTCGATCCTGGCCCGGGCCCTGGCGCCTTTTGCGGTACTCATGGGGGGAGTATTCCACGTTTCCAGAGCAGTGCACACAAACGAGATCGGTGCTCTCATAGTATGGGCGCCGCTCTTCGGGGACGCTGCGGTGGACGTCGAGAAGGGAGTCGGCGAAGCGGCCAGGCTGGCGCTCTTCGACGTGGACGCCACTCCCTGTTCGTAGGTGAGCACCACTTCTCTTCTACGTGAGCGCCGCTCGCCGTGGTGAGCAGCGATCTCGCGACAACTACGCATCGAAGGATGCGGTCGCTGACCTGCGGAGCGAGCGCCGCTCTCCCTTGTGAGCGGCGCCTCATTCAGTGAGCGCGGCCCCCATGGTGAGCACCGCTTCCCACAATGAGCGGCGCCCCGCGAAGTGAGCGCCGCTCACCGCAGCGAGCCTCGGGGCGAGAGCACATTGCAACGAGGGGCCAGCTCACCCGCCGGCGCAAGGACGATCAGCCGCGGCGAGCACCACCCTCACGAGTGAGCAACCCCCGCACGGTGAAGGTCACCTTCCCGGAGTGAGTGCCAGCCTGGTCAGTGAGCGCCGCTCTCTGCGAAGAGCGCCGGCCCGGTCAACGAGCACCCGCCCTCTTAGTGAGCACTGCGAGCACTGCTCCACTTAGCGAGCACTGGCCCGCTCGCTAAGCACCGCCTTGCTCAGCGAGCACCGCCCTCCACGGTGAGCACCGCTCTCGAAACACGCAGCAGTCGTCACGGCGAGCACCTCTCCACTTAGCAACCGCTGACCGCCAACCACCTGCCACCGACTGCCACTTCTAGGCGAGCACCGCTCTCTAGCGTGAGCACCGACCACCAGATCAGAGCGCCCGCCCCCGCGGCCAGGCACTACACCACCCACAGCAAGCACTCCCCCAAGCAATCCACGCCGCCTCGATCCCCGCACCACCAGCATCGCGGCGGTGTTGGCACACCCACCCCCCAGCCCCCCACTTCCCCGCTCCCGCTTTCCAGTCACAGAAACACCCCCTCACCAAACACACCGCCCCGTACCGCGAACGACCGACCGGGACCGCGAACGCCCGCTCCGAACCGAGAGCGCCCGCCCCAAACCGCGAGCACCCGCACCAAAACAAGAGCACCGAACAAAATAGAGAGCACCGCTCTTGCTTTGGATCACCGATCTCGCACACACTGAAGCCAAGCGAGAGCACTGCTCTCTAAGCGCCAGCGCTCTCCCCTACCAGGAGGATCCCGATGTCGTCGTCGACCCACTACCTGAAGCCGAAGTCCTTCGACAAGGCGATGAACAGTTTCGTCGGATGGCTCGCGCGGCACGGCGTCAGCCTCCTCGGCAGCGCCGAGCTGTCCGTCCGGGGGCGCAAGAGCGGCGAGTGGCGCAAGGTTCCCGTCAACCCGCTCCCCTACGAGGGCGGCCCCTACCTCATCTCGGCCCGCGGCCACTCCGAGTGGGTCCGCAATCTCCGGGCCGCAGGCGGTGGACAGCTTCAGGTCGGCCGCAAGACGCAGGAGTTCACCGCCGTGGAGCTGGCCGACGAGGAGAAGCCGGCGATCCTGCGCACCTACCTCGAGAAGTGGGGCTGGGAGGTCGGCCGCTTCTTCGGTGACGTCAACGTGAAGAGCAGCGACGAGGAACTTCTCGCCGCCGCCCACAAGCACCCGGTCTTCCGGATCACGGTCAAGCCCTGACGCACGCGTGGGCGAGGCCGTCCCCCGGCGCGCCCGCCGACGCCCCCGCCGGCGGCGCCGGTCGGGGAGCCGCCGATCCCATCAGCCTCCGGACTGCCGGTCCAGCATGGTCAGTGCGCGTCCTGCCATGGGGTGGCTGCGTACCATCTCGCCCAGCGACGTCGAGCCGCGGGTGATGCCCGCGAACACCTTCCAGGCGGGGCGCAGGCCGGTGAGCGCCGCGTGGAACACACCGGGGCGCCGCTCGAAAGCGGCGAGCATCCGCTTGCCGACGCTCATCTCGACGCCCAGCCCCGCCTTGATGGCGAACGCGTAGTTCAGGGCCTGGCGCCGGGCGTCGACGGCGTCGTGCGCCTCGGCGATGCGTACCGCCCACTCCCCCGCGAGCCGTCCTGAGCGCAGCGCGAAGGAGATGCCCTCGCGGGTCCACGGTTCGAGGAGGCCCGCCGCGTCGCCGCACACCAGCACCCGGCCGCGGGACAGCGGCGAGTCGTCGGCGCGGCAGCGCGTCAAGTGGCCGGAGGAAATGCTCGGTTCGAAGCCGGCGAGCCCGAGCCGGGCGACGAAGTCCTCCAAGTACCGCTTGGTCGCGGCGCCTTCGCCGCGAGCCGAGATCACGCCGACGGTGAGCGTGTCCCCCTTGGGGAAGACCCAGCCGTAACTGCCGGGCATGGGGCCCCAGTCGATGAGCACCCGGCCCTTCCAGTCCTCGGCGACGGTCTCGGGCACCGGGATCTCCACCTCCAGGCCGAGGTCGACCTGGTCGAGCTTCACACCGACGTGCGCTCCTATCCGGCTGGCGCTGCCGTCCGCTCCGACGACGGCACGGGCCAGGACGGACTCGCCGCCCTGGAGGACTACGGCGACGGTGCGCCGGTCCGGTACGGCCGAACCGTGCTGTTCGACCCGCGAGACCGTGACGCCCGTACGGAGTTCGGCGCCGGCCTTCTGCGCGTGCTCGACCAGTTGCTGGTCGAACTCCGGCCGGTTGATGAGACCGAAGAGCATGTGCCTGGAGCGGCGGGTGCGCGCGAACTTCCCGTCCATCGAGAACGTGACCGCGTGCACCCGGTCCTGGAACGGCAGCTCGAAGCCGGGCGGCAGCGAGTCGCGGGAGGGGCCGATGATGCCGCCCCCGCACGTTTTGTAGCGGGGAAGTTCCGCTTTCTCCAGCAGCAGGACGCTGCGTCCCGCGACCGCTGCCGCGTAGGCGGCCGAGGCCCCCGCGGGTCCCGCGCCCACCACGACGACGTCCCATACCTGCTGCGCGTCGTCCGCCGCCGAAGAGTTCTCGCTCACGATGGTCTGATGCTCCCGATCCAGCCGCCTGCCGCACCTTTCCCCCGCATCCTACGGCGGGCATCGCCGCAGGCCACTGTGGGAGGATCGGCAACGTACGCGCCCTGCACCCCAGTGCGCGCGTACGCCCCGGGGGACATCGAGAACAATCCGCACAAGGTCCACAACCCGTACACCGTACGTCGCGTACGCCCCGTACGCCGACGTACGACGTCGCACCCACAAGGAGCGTGCCCATGTCGTCGAATCCGGTCGCCGAGACCGTCGCCTCGCTGATGCCCAGGGCGAAGGCGGAGCTCACCGAGCTGGTGGCCTTCAAGTCGGTGGCGGACTTCGACCAGTACCCGAGGAGTGAGAGCGAGGGTGCCGCCAACTGGGTCGCGGACGCGCTGCGCGCCGAGGGGTTCCAGGACGTGGCTCTGCTCGACACCCCGGACGGGACACAGTCGGTGTACGGCTTCCTGCCCGGTCCCGAAGGGGCGAAGACGGTCCTGCTGTACGCGCACTACGACGTGCAGCCGCCGCTGGACGAGGCCGCCTGGGCGACGCCGCCGTTCGAGCTGACGGAGCGCGACGGCCGCTGGTACGGACGGGGCAGCGCCGACTGCAAGGGCGGCGTGATCATGCACCTGCTCGCCCTGCGCGCGCTCAAGGCGAACGGGGGCGTCCCCGTGCACGTCAAGGTGATCGCCGAGGGGTCCGAGGAGCAGGGTACGGGGGGCCTGGAGCGGTACGCCGAGGAGCACCCGGAGCTGCTGACGGCCGACACCATCGTGATCGGCGACTCCGGGAACTTCCGGGTGGGGCTGCCGACGGTCACCTCGACGCTCCGCGGCATGACCCTCGTACGCGTCCAGGTCGACACCCTGGGGGGGAACCTGCACTCCGGGCAGTTCGGCGGCGCGGCCCCGGACGCCCTCGGGGCGCTGATCCGGGCGCTGGACTCGCTGCGCGCGGAGGACGGTTCGACGACCGTCGACGGGCTCGCCGGTGACGCGCGGTGGGACGGACTCCAGTACGACGAGGAGACGTTCCGCAAGGACGCGAAGGTGCTCGACGGAGTTCAGCTGATCGGGTCGGGTACGGTCGCCGACCGCATCTGGGCGCGTCCGGCCGTCACCGTCCTCGGCATCGACTGCCCGCCGGTGGTCGGCGCGACGCCGTCCGTGCAGGCCGGTGCCCGCGCGCTGATCAGCCTGCGCGTGCCGCCGGGCGTCGACGCGGCCGAGGCCACCAAGCTGCTGCAGGCCCACCTGGAGGCCCACACGCCCTGGGGTGCGCGCCTGCGGACGGAGCAGATCGGCCAGGGCCAGGCGTTCCAGGCGGACACCGCCAGCCCGGCGTACACCGCGATGGCCGACGCCATGGCGGTCGCCTACCCGGGCCAGGAGATGCAGTACGCCGGTCAGGGCGGCTCCATCCCTCTGTGCAACACCCTGGCGTCGCTGTACCCGGAGGCGGAGATCCTGCTCATCGGACTCAGCGAGCCGGAGGCGCAGATCCACGCCGTGAACGAGAGCGTGTCGCCCGAGGAGTTGGAGCGCCTGTCCGTGGCGGAGGCGCTGTTCCTGCGGAACTACGCGGCGAGCTGAGCCGGCCGACCGGGCGGTGAGCCGCGCCGACACCGACGCCGGCACGGCGCGAGCCGAACGGCCGTGACCATCACGCGGCAACGGCTCGACAGCTTTCGCGAGGCCCCTCTGCTCTCGGCAGAGGGGCCTCGCGATGCGTCGGCGCGCGCTTTACGGTCTGCCCACGGGCGGTCTCCCCACGGACAGGAATGCGGCTGCGGAGATGGAGGTCGTCGAGGTCGTTCCCCGGCTCCTCATGCTCCGGTTTCCCGTCGGTCAGGCCTATCTGTGGTGCGACGGCGACGAGTTGACGCTGATCGACGCCGGACCGTCGGGTTCGGCGGCCCGTATCACCGAAGCGGTCGCCGGTACCGGGCGCGATGTCCGTGACGTACGGCGCATCGTCCTCACCCACTTCCACGAGGATCACGCGGACGGGGCGGGCGAGTTCGCCGCGCTGAGCGGTGCCGCGGTGCTGGCACACCGGCTGGACGCCCGTGTCGTACGCGGTGAAGTCCCGGAGCCGCGATCGGTGTTCGAGGACTGGGAGCGGCCGATTCACGCGCGGGCGAGCGAGCTGCTGCCGCCGCGGCCCGGGACCCCCGTCCGTCCGCCCGGCATCACCGAGGTGGCGGACGGCGACGTCCTCGACTTCGGCGGCGGCGCCCACGTCGTGCACGCGCCCGGCCACACCGACGGCAGCGTCGCGCTCCATCTCCCGGAGCACGGAGTGCTGTTCACCGGGGACGCCGTCGCGGCGTCCCCGGTGGACGGCAGCGTGATGCTCGGCGTGTTCAACCTGGACCGGTCCCGGGCCGTCGCCTCCTTCCAGCGGCTGGCGGCCCTGGGCACGGACGTGGCCTGCTTCGGACACGGTGATCCAGTGATCGGGCAGGCGTCCGCGGCACCACGGGCATCGGCGGCCACGCACGCCCCGTGAGGCACCGACGCCCGGCAGCCCGGGAGTGCGCGGGGGTTCTCGGTGCGGAGTCCCCTGCTCATGTCCGGTCGGACCCTCACCTCCGGCGGGAAACCCACCCCCGCCGACAACCATTCGTAGGCCTCAACACGGCCGAAAACAGGCCGTCGTACGGGCAGGAAGGCGGCACACGGGACGCCCGGACGGCTAAGAACAGCCGGAGGGGAACCGTCCGCACGCCCCGCCGAGTCAGCACGGCGACCCAAGCCGGCACCCCGGCAGTCACCCCCCGGGAGCTCCGGACCGACGCCCACAGTCAGCCCACCGGCACCCCCCAGGCCGACTCGGCAGCCACCCCACCGGCACCCCAGGCCGACCTTCGCGGTCACCCCACCGGCACTCCAGGCCGCCCCAGCGGTCACCCCACCGGCACCCCCGCCTCGAGATACAGCGCCGCCGCCCGTTCCCGGGCCCGCAGTGCCCAGCGCAGGCGTTCGTAGCGCACCGGTGGCAGCAGGGTGGCGGCCTCCTCCTCGGTGACGAAGCGCCACTCGCGCAGTTCGGGGCCGGGGAGCAGGAGCCGGCCGGCCTCGGAGGCGGTCAGGCGTCCGCCGTCGAAGAGGAGGCGCAGACCGCCGTAGCCGGGGGGTGCGGGCGGCTCCCAGTCGACGACGAGGAGCCTGGGCACCTCGTCGAGCGTGATGCCGGTTTCCTCGGCAACCTCGCGCATACCCGCGCGCGCGGGTGCCTCGCCACGTTCGACGACGCCTCCCGGGAACTCCCAGCCGGGCTTGTACGTGGGGTCGACGAGCAGGACCCGGTCCTGTTCGTCGAAGAGGAGCACCCCGGCGGCGAGGGTCTCGGCGGTCGGTTCGGGCGTCTGCACGATGTCGCTGACGGCCGCGTCCCCGCTGCGGACGGCCTCGGCGACGCGCTGGGCGGCCTCGTGCGGGCTGAGGGCGCTGGTGTCCACGGGATGCGCGTCGGCGGTGAGCCAGGAGGCGAGCGCGGCGCGGTAGGGCTCGATGTGGTCGAAGGCCCACTGGCGCACCCGCAGCTCGCCGTCGGGAAGGTCGGGTGGCACCTCGCGCTTGGCTATTCGCTCCCGCAGGATCGTTTCCGCCGGGGCCAGGAGCACATGGCGTACGGAGATCCGGCGCGAGGCGAGGCCACCGAAGATCTCGTCACGGTACTCCTGGCGCAGCAGGGTCATCGGGACCACCAGGACGCCGCCGAGGTCGGCGAGCATGGCGGCCGCGGTGTCGACCACGAGGCGTCGCCAGATCGGCAGGTCCTGGAAGTCGCCGACCTCGGCGAGGCGCTTGGCCGGCAGCAGGTGCGTGAGCGTGCCGCCGATGACCTCGGGGTCGAAGAGCGTGCTGTTCGGGATCAGGTCGATCAGTTCCCGTGCGGTCGTCGTCTTCCCCGCACCGAACGCACCGTTGATCCAGACGATCACGGTTCCCCCTCTTCTGTTGGCCCCCTGAGGCTTGCCCGTTCCACCCTGCCACGGAAACCAGGCGCTGTTGAGGTGAGCCTCGCCGACGGGCGACATGCGGCGGCGCCGGCCCCTGTTCCACGGGTGCCGGCGCCGCGCAAGTCCCTCGTCAGCCGTCCTGGTCGAGGACGCCCTCCTCCATCGCCAGGCTGTCGTTGCTGATCGTGTGGTCCAGGTCGCTGATCGTGCTGCCGAGGTCCAGGTCGCCGAGCGGGTCCCCACCGCCGAGGGCGTGGGAAGGGGTGACCGCCGCGACGACGAATCCGGCGGCGAGGGAGGCAACGGCGAGCATGCTTCGCTTCTTCATGCCCGGATCAACTACGAACCCGGCCCCGGGTCACGGGTAGCGCTCACGCCGGGCTCACGCACGGGAGGTCGCACACCGCGAGGTGGCCCGCCAAGGACTCGCGGCACCCGGACCTCCGGGGCAGCGCGGGGCCGGGCGGGGCAGCCGACGGCAGCATGCCCCGCTCCTCCGGTGCTGTCCCTGACGGGGCGGAGGAGCGGGGCACAGCAGTAACCCGACTTGTTCGTAGTTACAGTGCCGCCAGCGTAGCGACGGGCACTGACAATCGGGGTCCGCGCCCGGATCTCCGTAAGTCCGAGCGCGTTCGGCGCCACCGCATGGCCCGGATTTCGGCGCACGTCCTGGATGCCGCCGCAAGCCCCGGAGCCGAACGCCGACTTGGACTTCGACGCACGGACTTCAGGACGTCCCGTTCACCGATTGCCGCCCGGACTTCGTCGTGTGCCGCGCAGAGACCATCGACATCATTCGGCCCGTCCTGAGCACGTGCTTCTGGTCGCGGAGGTGGTGTCGCCATGTTCGGAGACCCCCGACCGGATGGTCAAGGTCGACCAGTACGTCAAAGCCGGCATCACCGCTGTGTAACCTACGGCCGGCAAAGAACGTCGAGGGCGGGGATGCAATGCGGAGAGCGGTAATCGTGTCGAAGGCCGTGCTCACGGTGATAGGCACATGGCTTGCCCTCGTGCTGGCCATCGCCCTGCCAGCACTACTTCCGGCGCGGTGGGAGTACTACCTCATCTCCCCTGCCAGCGTGGGCCTATGGATGCTTTCCATGCTCGTAGGGCCCGTCGCGGTCTGCTGGAAACTGCGTTCCTGGATACGGGCGGTCCCCGGTGATCCGCAGCGAGCGGACAGCTGACTGCCCAGCCAACAGGCCCGTGCCATGCCACTTTCGTGCCAGAACAAGCCGGGCCATAAGGGTTAGAGGGTCTGGGTCGCCGCGAGCCGCCATCGCCCGGAATGGCCGGGCGGGAGCGCCAGGTCGCGCCGGACGGCCGCGTAATACCCTTCACGCGCGGCGCGCTGGCGATCAAGCATGGCTGACCACGTTTCTGGGCTATAAGTCCCGTCTCGCAGGAACCTCTCCATGTCCATGACCACGACGACCCACTCGCGGGCTTTCTCCACCACGTCCGGGCTGCCGAGCATCAACAGCGCTTCCCCGGCCGGATCCCGATCAGCAGTGGCATCGGCCAATTGAGGCGCTGCCTCCTCAGGCGACAAGGGGTGCGGGTGAGGGTCGTTGCCGAGGTGCGCCGCGATCCGGTAGGCCAAAGTGACAGCCTTCTTCAGCGACCGGGCGTAGTCGGCGTAGACGGTCAGCCGCCGTTCCTCCCATCGGGCCGCCTGCTCGCGACGGAAGCGGGCTTGATCGCTGCGCATGACCACCAAGTACGACCCGAGGGCGCCGATCAGCACGCCCATCAAGGCAGGGAGCTGTTGTATGAACGCGAACATAGCCACACGCTATAGCGAGGAGACAGAGGCCACTTGACATCAGAGGATCTAGCGGGCACGAGCTTGAAGTCGGCTCGGGACAGCCACAGTCACCCTTACTTCTCTGCGTGGACCGGTTGCCCACTCATGCAGCTGGGATAACAACTCAAGAGACTGCTCAAAGGTTTGCTGACGGAGCACGGGTCGAGCACGAGCAAGTCGCCACCGCATTCGAACCGCTTCGTCAATTACTCTCATTCCCTCCTCATGACGTCCCACATTTCCTGGCCGGGTGGCGAGATTGCTCGGACCGGTGACGAGGTTGGGGCGGACGGCGTCGGGCCGGGCGTCGGCGAGTTCGCGGGAGATGAGCCACTGGGCCGCGCGATCACCGCGCGCATTGGGTGCTGTTCAGCGGTGACGCTGGGCGCGCGATGCCGCGGCAGCGTCTTCCAGGGGCGAGCCGCAAGGTCGGGACAGAGCTTTGGGGGCGGAGTGCAGCCCGACAGCGGACCAGCGGTTGGTCTCAGCCCGAGGGAAGCGGCCGCCCTCCTGCTGGACAAGATTCGCCGGGCAACGGCTACGCCCGAGGCACGAGCCGCACCCGACCCAAGACACGAACCGCACCCCACCCGAGCCATGAGCCGCCCCCACCCGAGGCACGAGCCGCGCACCCTCCACCGTCCGGACACCCAACACAACCGAACGCGCAACGGTGACCCCACGGCCATATGGCGCCTCCCGCACGTCAACTGACGAGGCATCACGCCAGTTCCGCCGCTCCCCTTCCAACAGAGTCCGACAGGTCCTACCGTAAACGCGCACGGTTGACGCGAGCATGCAGACACCCCTTCTCTCGCGAGTTTCGGAGGACGTAACGATGCGTCACCTTCACCCCCACACAACCCGCAGAAGAGTGGTCGGAGCGGTCACCGCAGGCCTGTTGTGCGCAACAGGGCTCGTGGCGCCGACAGCCCTCGCCGCCCCCGCTCCGAAGGCGGACGCTCCGGCCCCGGCCCCGGCACAGCCCCAGGCACCGGCGGACGGTCTCGCCCTCACCCCTCCGATGGGCTTCAACAACTGGAACTCCACGGGCTGCCGACCCGAGTTCGACGAGGACATGGTCAAGGGGATCGCCGACATCTTCGTGTCCAAGGGGCTCAAGGACGCGGGGTACCAGTACGTCAACCTGGACGACTGCTGGGCCCTGCCGACCCGGGACGCGGACGGCAGACTCGTGCCGGATCCGGCGCGATTCCCCAACGGGATCAAGGCAGTTGCCGACTACGTGCACTCCAAGGGGCTCAAGCTCGGCATCTACACCAGCGCGGGCACGAAGACGTGCAGCGACATCGGGTTCCCCGGAGCGCTCGGCCACGAGTACAGCGACGCACGACAGTTCGCGGACTGGGGCGTCGACTACCTCAAGTACGACAACTGCAACAACCAGGGCGTGGACGCGAAGACGCGCTACACGACGATGCGCGACGCGCTCCAGGCGACCGGGCGGCCCATCGTCTACAGCATCTGCGAGTGGGGGCAGAACAAGCCCTGGGAGTGGGCGTCCGACGTCGGGCACCTGTGGCGCACGACGGGGGACATCAGTGACAACTGGGGTTCGATGCTGTCGATCCTCAAGCAGAACCTGCCGCTCGCCCCGCACGCCGGACCGGGCCACTGGAACGACCCGGACATGCTGGAGGTCGGCAACGGCGGCATGACCGACACCGAGTACCGCTCGCACTTCTCCATGTGGTCGGTCATGGCCGCACCGCTGCTCATCGGCTCGGACCTGCGCACGGCGTCCGACGCGACCTTCGGGATCCTCGGCAACAAGGAGGTCGTCGCCGTCGACCAGGACCCCCTCGGCAAGCAGGGCACGGTGCTGTCCTCCGCCGGCGGGCGCTGGGTCGTCGCCAAGGAGCTGAAGGACGGCAGCCGCGCGGTGGCGCTGTTCAACGAGTCCGGCAGCGCCCAGCGGATCAGCACGAGCGCGCGAGCCGTCGGCCTGCCCGAGGCCGACGCCTACACCCTGCGCGATCTGTGGCAGCACCGGAGCTACAACACCGCGGGCGCCATCTCCGCCACCGTCCCCGCGCACGGGACGGTCCTCGTGCGGGTCTCGGCCGACGCCGGCTGGTCCGCGTACCCGCCCGCCGCCGAACTGGCCCTGAACGGCAGCCCGTTGGTCCAGGCGGGCCGCACCGCCACCCTGTCCTCGGTCTTCACGGACCTGGGCCGCACACCGGCCCGGCAGGTCTCCGTGTCGCTCGCCGCGCCGACGGGCTGGCGCGTGAGGGCGACCTCGCCGACCACCGCGGGCTCGGTCCCCACCGGCCGGTCCCTGCGCACGGCATGGGAGGTCACCGCACCCGAGGGCACGGCCACGGGCTCGTACACCCTGACGCTCAAGGCGGTCTACCGCTCCCCGGCCGGGGTCCGCGCCGAGACGATCGTGCCGCTGACGGCTTCCGTGGTCGTCGCCCCGCCGACGGGAGTCTCCCGGCTCGGCGACCTGCCCTGGATGTCGGCGGCCAACGGGTGGGGGCCGGTCGAGCGCAACACCAGCAACGGCGAGAGCGCGGCGGGCGACGGGCGTCCGCTCACGATCGGCGGTGCCGTGTACGCCACGGGGCTCGGCGTGCACGCGGACAGCGCCGTCGAGTACTACACCGGCAAGGCGTGCGAGCGGGTCACCGCCGAGGTGGGCGTGGACGACGAGAAGAGCAGCAACGGCTCGGTCGCCTTCGAGATCTGGGCGGACGGCACGAAGGTCGCCTCGACCGGGGTGCTGACCACGGCGATGCCGGCGCAGTCGGTCTCGGCCGACGTCAGCGGGGCCGAGGTGGTCCGGCTGGTCGTCACGGACGGCGGCGACGGCATCGACTCCGACCACGCGGACTGGGCGGACGCCCGACTCACCTGCTGAGAGCGGCGCCCCGGGTCCGGGCGGGCTGCCCCCGGACCCGGCACTCTCACACCCCGGCGGTCGTGCTCGGCCTCCCGCTGAGCGCGGCCGCCGCCGCACCGACCAGGCCGGCGTCCGTCCCCATCAGCGCGGGTGCCACGGTCAGGCGCTCCACGAACGACAGCGTCGCGTAGGCACCGAGGGCCTTGCGCAGCGGCGTGAAGAGGACGTCGCCGGCCTTGCCCACTCCCCCGCCGATGACGGCGACGTCGATCTCCACGAGGGTCGCGGTCGCGGCGATGCCGGCGGCGAGCGCCTGCGCGGCGCGCTCGAAGGAGGCCACGGCCACGGGATCCCCGGCCCGCGCCGCGGCGGCCACGGCGGCGGCGGAGGTGTCACCGTCGGGCCCCGGCCGCCATCCGCCCTCGATCGCGCGCCGGGCGATGTTCGGACCGCTCGCGATGCGTTCGACGCAGCCGCGGGAGCCGCACGGGCAGGGGTCGCCGTCGAGGTCGACGCTGATGTGCCCGATGTGACCGGCATTGCCGGTCGGGCCCGGATGCAACTGCCCGTTCAGCACCAGGCCGCCGCCGACACCCGTCGAGACGACCATGCAGAGCGCGTTGTCGTGGCCTCGGGCGGCACCCTGCCAGTGCTCGGCCGCGGTGATGGCCACTCCATCGCCGATCAGCGCGACCGGCAGGCCCGCCGTGGCCGTACGGACCCGCTCCACCAGTGGGAAGCCGCGCCAGCCCGGCACGTTCACGGGACTCACCGTGCCGGCGGAGGCGTCCACCGGGCCCGCGCTGCCGATCCCGACCGCCCGCGCCCGGCTCCACAGCGGGGAGAGCGTCAGCTCGCCGATGACGTCCTCGACGGCCCGCATCACGGTGTCGCCGCTCTCCCGCGCGGGCGTGGCACGCTGCGCGCGCAGAAGGATCCGGCCGTCGCCGTCCACCAGCGCTCCGGCGATCTTGGTGCCGCCGATGTCGAGCGCGGCCACGAGGTCGGTGTGCATCTGAGTCAGGTCTCCCGCTGCTGTGTCGTACCGGTCCCGGCGCCCGGAGGCTGCCGCGGCGGGCCCGGATCCCCGGCCGGAGGCCGGCAGGACGACGCTCCCCTGGTGGGAAGCCGGACCGGAGATTGCGATGGACAGTGTCTCCCGCATCTGACAACGTTGTCCAGGCTCTATGCTCGACGCCACATCCTCATACAACCCCATGGACCTACGCATCCCCGTGGACGACAGGACAGGACAGCACATCGTGGCCGAGACCGCCCGCCGATCCGAGACCCGCTACGGCAATCGTCCCACCATGAAGGACGTGGCGGCGCGGGCCGGTGTGGGCCTCAAGACGGTCTCCCGCGTCGTCAACGGCGAACCGGGCGTCACCCCGGACACCGAGCGCCGGGTCCAGGAGGCCATCGAGGCGCTTGGCTTCCGCCGCAACGACAGCGCGCGGGTGCTGCGCAAGGGCCGCACCGCGAGCATCGGTCTCGTCCTGGAGGACCTCGCCGACCCGTTCTACGGCCCCCTGAGCCGCGCGGTCGAGGAGGTCGCCCGTGCGCACGGCGCCCTGCTCATCAACGGGTCGAGCGCGGAGGACCCGGACCGCGAGCAGGAGCTGGTGCTCGCCCTGTGCGCCCGCCGGGTCGACGGGCTGGTCGTCATCCCGGCCGGTGACGACCACCGGTACCTGGAGCCGGAGATCAAGGCGGGCGTCGCCACGGTCTTCGTGGACCGGCCGGCGGGCAGGATCGACGCCGACGTCGTACTGTCGGACAGCTTCGGCGGGGCGCGCGACGGCGTGGCCCACCTCATCGCCCACGGCCACCGGCGGATCGGCTTCATCGGCGACATGCCCCGCATCCACACCGCCGCCGAGCGTCTGCGCGGCTACCGGACCGCGATGGAGGAAGCCGGCATACCGGTGGAGGACGCCTGGATGTCCCTAGGTGTCACCGACCCCGAGCGGGTGCGCCGCGCGGCCGAGGACATGCTGTCCGGCTCCTCCCCCGTCACCGCCGTGTTCGCGGGCAACAACCGCGTGACCGTCACCGTCGTCCGTGTCATCGCCGAGCGCGGCAGGCCCGTCGCCCTCGTCGGTTTCGACGACATCGAGCTCGCCGACCTCCTCCAGCCCGGCGTGACGGTCGTCGCGCAGGACGCCGCCGCCCTCGGCCGCACCGCCGCCGAGCGCCTCTTCCGCCAGCTGGACGGCAACCTCGTCACCCCCGAGCGCATCGAGCTGCCCACCCGGCTGATCACCCGGGGTTCGGGCGAACTGCCGCCGTCCGCCTGACGGTTCACCGAGCGCCGCCGACACCGGCCGGCAGTCCCGGGAGCGGCGCGCCGGTCCCGTACGCCCGCATCCGGACGCGGCCCCCACCGACGTCCGCGCGGCCGTCGCCCCCGATCTGCGCCACCGTTCGTAGAACGCGCCTCTGGTCATGCCCAGGTGCGGGGCGATGTCGTGCGATCTTGATCGCCCCGATGTCGGCGACCAGCAACCGACCACGCGCCGCGGGCCCCGCGGCGCTCAGCCGCCGGGCCGCGGGCGGGCTCACGGAACGGAGTCTGAGCCCCCGACGCAGGCGGGCCGTCGCCGTGAACGGCCGGTGCGCGGGCGCACCGGCCGGGCGGGGGCCGTACGCGCCGTACGGCCCCCTACTTGGCGCTGGCGGTCAGGTCGCCCCGGCGCGGCGTCGCGAAGGCCTCCAGGTCGGCCCGCGTGAGACCGCTGAGGCGGGCCACCTCGGCGACGTCGAGGGCACCGCAGTCGAGGCCGCGCAGCAGGTATCCGCTGAGCGCCTTCGCGGTGGCGGGCTCGTCCATGACGTCGCCGCCGGCCTGGTTGGCGTAGCGGGAGAGGCGGGCGGCGGCCTGCTCGAAGCCCTCGCGGTAGAAGGCGAACACGGCCGCGTACCGGGTCGGGATGTGCCCCGGGTGCATGTCCCAGCCCTGGTAGTAGGCGCGGGCGAGGGCGCGGCGGGTGAGGCCGTAGTGCAGGCGCCAGGCGTCGTGGACCTTCGCGGTCGGGCCGACGGGCAGGACGTTCGTGGAGCCGTCCGAGACGCGCACCCCGGTGCCCGCGGCGGCGACCTGCATGACCGCCTTGGCGTGGTCGGCGGCCGGGTGGTCGCCGGCCTGGTAGGCGGCGCTCACGCCGAGGCAGGCGCTGTAGTCGAAGGTGCCGTAGTGCAGTCCCGTGGCGCGGCCCTCGGCGGCCTGGATCATGCGGGCGACGGTGGCGGTGCCGTCGGTGGCGAGGATGGACTGGCTGGTCTCGATCTGGATCTCGAAGCCGATCCGTCCGGCCTCCAGACCGCGCGCCTTCTCGAACTCCTCCAGGAGCCGGACCATCGCGGTGACCTGTTCCGGGTACGTCACCTTGGGCAGGGTCAGGACGAGTCCGTGGGGCAGCCCGCCGGCCTCCATCAGGCCGGTCAGGAAGATGTCGAGCGTGCGGATGCCGCGGTCGCGGACCTGGGCCTCCATGCACTTCAGGCGGATGCCCATGTACGGGGCGGCGGTGCCGTTCCGGTACGCCTCGGCGATCAGCCGGGCGGCGCGCGCGGCGCTCTCGTCCTCCTCGGCGTCGGGGCGCGGGCCGTAGCCGTCCTCGAAGTCGACGCGCAGGTCTTCGATGGGCTCGCGCTCCAGCTTGGCCCGTACGCGGCCGTAGACCGGCTCGGCGAGGTCGTCGGGGAGGCCGAGGACCCGCGCGAAGGAGGCGGCGTCCGGGGCGTGTTCGTCGAGGGCCGCGAGGGCGCGGTCGCCCCAGGTGCGGAGGGTGTCGGCGGCGAAGGCGTCGCCGGGGACGTAGACGGTGTGGACGGGCTGGCGGGTGCCGGGGTCCCCCGGGTAGCGGCGCTCCAGCTCCGCGTCGACCGGCGCGAGTGAGGCGCTGATCTCCTCGCTGACGGCGCCCGCGAGGCTCGTCGCCACCTTCTCCTGCTGGCCCTGACCCATCCCACACCCTCCTGTTTTCCGCTACACGGAATCAACAATCCGTATAGCGAAGGTAATAGGCGGTCTCGATCTGCGTCAATGGTCCCCCGGAACCGGTCGGGGCCGCGCGGTGAAGATCACCACGCGGCCCCGGCAGGAGGTGGGAGGCGCTGCCCTCGCGGGCCGGGCTTCCGGAAGGAGGATCAGCCCTTGCGGGTGTTGATCTCCTCGGTGAGCTGGGGGACGACGTCGAAGAGGTCGCCGACCACGCCGTAGTCGACCAGGTCGAAGATCGGGGCCTCGGCGTCCTTGTTGATGGCCACGATGGTCTTCGAGGTCTGCATGCCGGCGCGGTGCTGGATCGCGCCGGAGATGCCGGAGGCGATGTACAGCTGCGGCGACACGGACTTGCCGGTCTGCCCGACCTGGTTGGAGTGCGGGTACCAGCCGGCGTCGACCGCGGCGCGTGAGGCGCCCACGGCGGCACCGAGGGAGTCGGCGAGGGTCTCGATGATCGAGAAGTTCTCGGCGCCGTTGACGCCGCGGCCGCCGGAGACCACGATCGCGGCCTCGGTCAGCTCCGGGCGGCCGGTCGACTCGCGCGGGGTGCGCGAGGTGACCTTGGTGCCGGTGGCCTTCTCGGAGAAGGAGACCGTCAGGGCCTCGACGGTGCCCGCGGCCGGGGCGGCCTCCACGGGAGCCGAGTTCGGCTTGACCGTGATGACCGGAGTGCCCTTGGAGACGCGGGACTTGGTGGTGAAGGAGGCGGCGAACGCGGACTGCGTGGCCACCGGGCCCTCGTCGCCGGCCTCGAGGTCGACGGCGTCGGTGATGATGCCGGAGCCGATGCGGACCGCGAGACGGGCCGCGATCTCCTTCGCCTCGGCGGAGGAGGGCAGCAGCACGGCGGCCGGGGACACGGCCTCGTACGCGGCCTGGAGGGCGTCCACCTTCGGCACGACCAGGTAGTCGGCGAACTCGGAGGCGTCGGCGGTGAGGACCTTGACCGCGCCGTGCTCGGCGAGCGCGGCGGCGGTGTTGTCGGCACCGGTGCCGAGGGCGACGGCGACGGGCTCGCCGATACGGCGGGCCAGCGTCAGCAGCTCCAGGGTGGGCTTGCGGACGGCGCCGTCCACGTGGTCGACGTAGACGAGAACTTCAGCCATGGGACTTCTTCTCTCCTGCTTACGAAGTATGAGGGGGCGGTGGGGTGCGGCGGACCGGACCCCGGGCGAATCTGGCGGGCTAGATGAACTTCTGGCCCGCGAGGAACTCGGCCAGCTGCTTGCCGCCCTCGCCCTCGTCCTTGACGATCGTGCCGGCGGTGCGCGCCGGACGCTCGGCAGCGGAGTCGACCTTGGTCCAGGAACCCTCGAGACCGACCTCGTCGGCCTCGATCTCCAGGTCCTCCAGGTCCCAGGACTCCACCGGCTTCTTCTTGGCGGCCATGATGCCCTTGAAGGAGGGGTAACGCGCCTCACCGGACTGGTCGGTGACCGACACGACCGCGGGAAGCGAGGCCTCCAGCTGCTCGGAGGCGGCATCGCCGTCACGGCGGCCCTTCACGACGCCGTCCTCGACGGAGACCTCGGACAGCAGCGTGACCTGCGGGACACCCAGGCGCTCGGCGAGCAGCGCGGGGACCACGCCCATCGTGCCGTCGGTGGAGGCCATGCCGGAGACAACGAGGTCGAAGCCGGCCTTCTCGATCGCCTTCGCCAGCACCAGCGAGGTGCCGATGGCGTCGGTGCCGTGCAGGTCGTCGTCCTCGACGTGGATGGCCTTGTCGGCGCCCATCGACAGCGCCTTGCGCAGCGCGTCCTTGGCGTCCTCGGGGCCGATGGTCAGCACGGTGATCTCGGCGTCGTCGGCGTTCTCGGCGATCTGCAGCGCCTGCTCCACCGCGTACTCGTCGAGCTCCGAGAGCAGACCGTCCACGTCGTCGCGGTCCACCGTCAGGTCATCGGAGAAGTGCCGGTCGCCAGTGGCGTCGGGCACGTACTTCACAGTGACAACGATCCTCAAGCTCACGCCGGCTCTCCTACTGCATCGTCATTTCTGGGCTGCCTTCTTGCAGGCAGCATAGGCGCCTGAAGCGGCCGATCCCGGTCGGGGCGACCCGCGCTCCGAACGAAATATTACTCGTCAGTACACCTATCGCCTGCCCACTAAGCAAGCGCTTTGAACTGTGACCTTGACAACGCTGCGTAATCAACCGCCGCGCCTGTGGCATCGGCCACACATCCGGTGCCGGCGGGCGTCCGTCAGTCGCGCAGACCGTGGAAACGCCCCTGGTGGTAGAGCAGCGGACGGCCCGCTCCCGAGGGGTCGCCGAGGGAGACCTCGGCGAGGACGATGCGGTGGTCCCCGGCCGGCACGCGCGCCACGACCCGGCAGACCAGCCAGGCCAGCACGCCGTCGAGCAGCGGCACGCCCTCGGGTCCCTCGCGCCAGCGGGTGGGCGCCCCGAAACGGTCGGCGCCGCTGCGGGCGAAGGTGCCCGCCAGGTCCTGCTGGTGCTCGCCGAGTATGTGCACGCCCACGTGGTCCGCCTCGGACACGGCGGGCCAGCTGGAGGCGCCGGTGCCGATGCCGAAGGAGACGAGCGGGGGCTCGGCGGAGACGGAGGTGAGCGAGGTGGCCGTGAACCCGACGGGGCCGCGGTCGCCCCGGGCGGTGATCACGGCGACACCCGCCGCGTGCTGCCGGAACACGGAGCGCAGGAGGTCGGGAGAGGCGAGCTGGGCGGTGCCGGAACCGGGCGTGGCCGTCATCGGGTGGTCCTTCTTCGCGAGGTGACGTGGCAGTCCCCCCGTCGCGGCGAGGCCGGGGTCGGGGGCGGGTCCGTGGGTGTTCAACAGCCCGGACAGCGCGCACTCGCGGTGCGGGCCAGGTCCACGTGGACACGCGCGAAGAGAAGGAGTTCCCGGAGCATACGGTCAGGCTGACGATAGGTGGCGGGCGCAGTCAAGTGCGTCCCGCCGACTGGGAGATCCCTCACGAAGATCACCGCGGGTCAGACGGCCTCGCCGAGCGCGGCGATGACGTCCGCCTTGCGGGGCTGTCCGGTGGCCCGGCGCACGACATGGCCGTCCGCGTCGAGCACGAGGACCGTGGGCGTCTTGAGGATGTCGAGCCGCCGCACGAGTTCGAGGCGGTCCTCGGCGTCGATCTCGACGTGGGACACGCCGGGCACCAGTCCTGCCACCTCGGCGAGCACCCGGCGGGTCGCCCGGCAGGGGGCGCAGAAGGCGCTGGAGAACTGGACCAGGGTGGCCCGTTCGCCGAGGTCCTGCCCCAACTCGGCGGCGCCGAGCCGCTTCCCGCCGTCACGCCCGCGCACTCTGACTCTCCCGCTCCGCCGCCGATGCAGCACTCCGTAGGCGCTCGCCACCGCGAGCACCGCCACGCACACCACGAGTCCGGTCATCCATGGCGGCAGCGTTCACGAGACCGCAAAGATTCCCGCCGCCACGAATCGTGCCCCATGCGGAATGCTTGATTCATGGACATCGATGTGAGGGGACCCCGGTTCGGGGCGGCTCTGACGACCCTCGTGCTGGCGGCCGTGCTGATCACCGGCAGCGCCTGGCTGCTGGCCTGGCAGACGCTGGCCTTCGCGCTCGGCGCGGCCGGCGGCGTCGGACGCTCGCCGTACGGATGGCTGTTCCGCGCGGTCGTACGCCCCCGGATCGGGCCGCCTACGGAGTTCGAACCGCCGGAGCCGCCGCGCTTCGCGCAGGTCGTCGGCCTCGCGTTCGCCGTGCTGGGCCTGGTCGGTTACGCGGTGGGGCCGCAGTGGCTGGGGACCGCGGCGACGGCGGCCGCGCTCGCCGCCGCGTTCCTCAACGCCGCTTTCGGGTACTGCCTGGGATGCGAGATGTACGTGCTGCTGCGCCGTCTGACGGTGCGTGCGGAGTAAAGGCCGGGGAAAACGCCGAGGTCGATCACGGGTCGACGTGACGAGGATCTCGCGGTTCTCCGGCACCAGGACTGGCCCCCCGTCCGTTCTTGGGGCACGATCTGCGCAATGCCGTAAACCTACGGCTGCGTAACTTTCCCGCCGGGAACCCTTTCCCAGGCAGAGAGAAGGGTCCACCCCGTCCATGGCAGAGCTTGTCTACCGTCCCGTCGTCGGTCTCGCCCTCACGCTGTTCAAGGCCTGGGACCTCAAAATCGACTGCAAGGGATCGGAGAACATTCCGCGCTCGGGCGGCGCCGTGCTGGTGAGCAATCACATCAGCTATCTCGACTTCATCTTCGACGGCATGGCCGCGCTCCCGCAGAAGCGCCTGGTCCGCTTCATGGCGAAGGAGTCGGTGTTCCGGCACAAGATCTCCGGCCCTCTCATGCGGGGCATGAAGCACATCCCGGTCGACCGCAAGCAGGGCGAGCAGGCGTACTCGCACGCGCTGGACTCGCTGCGCTCCGGTGAGATCGTGGGCGTCTTCCCCGAGGCCACCATCTCCCCCTCGTTCACGCTGAAGAGCTTCAAGTCGGGTGCCGCGCGCCTGGCTCAGGAGGCCGGCGTCCCGCTGATCCCGATGGCGCTGTGGGGCACCCAGCGCCTGTGGACCAAGGGGCACCCGCGCAACTTCAAGCGGAGCCACATCCCGATCACGATCCGCGTCGGCGAGCCGGTCGAGGCTCCGAGCGACCAGTACGCGGGGGCGATCACACGCCGGCTGCGCGACCGGGTCCAGGAGCTCCTGGAAGCCGCGCAGCGCGCCTATCCCGTACGCCCCAAGGGGCCGGACGACACCTGGTGGATGCCCGCACATCTCGGCGGCACGGCACCGACCCCCGAAGAGGTGCGCGCGGCCGAGACGCGCTGACCCCGCTCAGGCCGGGGCGTGGACCGTGATCCGCGCCCCGGGGCTGAACTTCTCGAGCAGTCCGGCGAGTTCGGCTCCGGCGCGCTCGACGTCGGCCACGGGCATCGGTGCCAGGCTCTCCAGCAGGAAGACCGCGGAGGCCGACCGTTCGGTGAGCCGGGTCCGGGGCCCCTGGCGCCAGTTCCAGCGCCGGCAGGTCACGCCCGCGTCGTCGCGCCACACCACCTCGCCCGCGTCCGGGTGCTCGATCGCCTCCTCCCCTCCCGCGACGGTCACGAAGTCCTCGTCGCCCGTGGCGCGGACGAGCCGCATCCCGCCCTCGATCAGGTCGGCGTCCTCACCGCCGACCGGGATCAGGTGGGCGACGCTGATCGCGTTGTAGACGTCGACGAGCAGGTTGATCCGGGGCAGCCCCGCGTCCGACAGGGCCCTCTTGGCCAGCGCCTCGGCCGAGTTGCGCGTGCGGGACGGCTTGGAGCCGAACGCCGTGTACGTCTCACGCCAGGCCGCCATGTGCGGGTCCTCGTGCGGGGCGCGACCGTCCAGACGTCCGGCGAGACGGCGGGCCGCGTCGTCGAGCAGCGCCGAACTCCCCTCCGTGCTGGGCCCGTTGACGAGCCCCTCCGCCTCGATCGCCACGTGGGTGAAACCGGGCGCGAGCGCGCGGACCTCGTCGGACACGGTGAGCGTGAGAGTCATGGTGTGCCTTGCGTCAGAGTGCGGTGGGAAGCGTCTTCCACAGGTGCGGGCGGTCCGCGGCACCCCGCAGGGCCGCCAGCACCGCCGGATGCGGTCCAGCGTACAGTACCGGGTAGTCCACCTCATTGGACTCCGGGTCCGGGATCCAGGCAAGCCTCTCGCCGTCGAGGGAGAACCGCGCGTCCACTCCCGGCTTGTTGCCCCGGCAGTCCTGGCGGTGCCAGGTCCCGTGGAACCGGACGGCGACGAGGCCGTGCACCACGTGCCCGCCGTCGTCGTGCAGCAGTTTCTGGTAGCAGAGCGCCGCGGGGATGTCCTCGGCGCGCAGCAGCGCGGTCAGCGCGTGCGCCTTGGCGTGACAGATGCCGGTACGCAGCTCCAGCACCTCGGAGGCCCGCCAGGTGACACGCGGATCGCCGGAGTCCTGGGAGTGCGGAATGCCGTCGCGCACGAATTCATAGGCGGACCGCGCATAGTCATACGAGTCCGCCGCGTCGCGGGCGAGGCGTGCGGCCGTCTCGCGCACCAGCGGATGATGGTGGTCGATGACCTCGTCGGCGGCCAAGTACGCGGACAGGTCAGAGGTTTCCTGGATCAGCTCCATGGCCGCAGAGCATAGGAATACGGCCGACCGTCAGTCAATGACTTTTCGGTCAACCGTATAGCTATGCATTCTTGGGGGCGTCTCCGCTAGCGGGCCATCTCTTCCTTGAGCGCCGCCACGAAGCCGTCCACGTCGTCCTCCGTCGTGTCGAAGGCGCACATCCAGCGGACGTCGCCCGCGGCCTCGTCCCAGAAGTAGAAGCGGTAGCGCTTCTGGAGCCGCTCGCTGACGTCGTGCGGCAGCCGCGCGAAGACGGCGTTGGCCTGCACGGGATGGAGGATCTCCACGCCGTGCACGGCACGGACGCCCTCGGCGAGCCGCTGCGCCATCTCGTTGGCGTGCCGGGCGTTGCGCAGCCACAGGTCCTTGGCGAGCAGCGCCTCCAACTGCACCGACACGAAGCGCATCTTGGAGGCGAGCTGCATCGACAGCTTGCGCAGGTGCTTCATGCGGCGGACGGCGTCGTGGTTGAGGACGACGACGGCCTCGCCGAACAGCGCGCCGTTCTTCGTGCCGCCCAGGGAGAGGATGTCGACGCCGGCCGCGTTGGTGAACGTCCGCATCGGGACGTCCAGCGCGGCGGCCGCGTTGGCTATCCGGGCGCCGTCGAGGTGGACCCGCATCCCGTGGGCGTGGGCGTGCTCGCAGATCGCGCGGATCTCGTCGGGTGTGTAGAGGGTGCCCAGCTCGGTGTTCTGGGTGATCGAGACGACCTGCGGCATCGCACGGTGCTCGTCGTCCCAGCCGTACGCCTGCCGGTCGATCAGCTCGGGGGTGAGCTTGCCGTCGGGCGTGGGCACGGTGAGCAGCTTCAGACCGCCCATGCGCTCGGGGGCGCCGCCCTCGTCCACGTTGATGTGCGCGCTCTCGGCGCAGATCACCGCGCCCCAGCGGTCGGTGACGGCCTGGAGCGCCACCACGTTGGCGCCCGTGCCGTTGAACACCGGGAACGCCTCCGCACCGGCCCCGAAGTGGCTGCGGATGATCCGCTGCAGGTTGGCCGTGTAGTCGTCCTCGCCGTACGCGACTTGGTGCCCGCCGTTGGCCAGGGCCAGGGCGGCGAGCACCTCGGGGTGGGCCCCCGCGTAGTTGTCGCTGGCGAAGCCGCGGACGGCCGGGTCGTGGTGACGCCGGGCGTCGGTCTTCGGAGGGTTCACGGCTTCTCGGTCAGCCACAGACGGTTTCCGTTCACTTCACCGGCGGGCCTCTCCCAGACGCCGGCGATGGCCTCGGCCAGGTCCGTGACGTCGGTGAAGCCCGCGAACTTCGCGTTGGGGCGCTCGGCGCGCATCGCGTCGTGCACCAGTGCCTTCACCACCAGGATCGCAGCCGCGGCACGCGGGCCGTCCTCGCCCCCGGCCTTGCGGAAGGAGTCGGCCATGGCCAGCGTCCAGGCCTCGGCGGCGGCCTTCGAGGCGGAGTACGCCGCGTTGCCCGCGGTGGGCTTGGTGGCACCGGCGGCACTGATGAGCAGGTACCGTCCGCGCTCGCTGCGCTGGAGCGCGTCGTGGAAGGCGAGCGAGGTGTGCTGGACCGTGCGGATCAGCAGCTTCTCCAGCAGGTCCCAGTCCGCGAGGTCGGTCTGGGTGAAGGAGGCGCTGCCGCGCCAGCCGCCGACCAGGTGGACCAGGCCGTCGACCCGGCCGTAGTCCTTCTCGATGTGGTCGGCCCAGTCACGGGTCGCCTGCGGGTCGAGCAGGTCGACCGTGTCGCCGACGACGGTGGCACCGCCGTGGGCGTAGCGGGCCGCGTCCACGGCTTCGGCAAGCCGCTGCGGGTCCGCGTCCGAGCCGACGACGACCGCGCCGGCTTCGGCGAGCCGCAGCAGCGCGGCCCGGCCCGCCGGTCCCGCGGCACCCGCCACCGCGATCACCGCGCCCGCGAGTGCTCCGTTGCCGTTCCCCTGAGCCATCGTCTTCGCCTCCTGAGCGTCCTCTGCGCGGGCGCTCACGCGGCGATCCGCTCGGCGTTCTCCGCGGTGATGCCCTTGGTGGAGGCGATCACGTTCTTCAGCTTCTTCGCAAGCGCCTCGTAGAACATGCTCAGCGGAAACTCGTCCGGAAGCACGTCGTCGACCAGCTTGCGCGGCGGCAGGCCGAGGTCGAGCGCGTCGGGGCCCTTGGCCCAGCGCGAGCCGGGGTGCGGGGCGAGGTACTCGGAGACCAGGTCATAGGCGGCGAACCAGTGGACCAGCTTCGGGCGGTCGATGCCGGCCCGGTAGAGGTCCTCGATCTCGCCGCAGAGCTGGTTGGTGACCTGCGGGGCGCGCTGCCAGTCGATGTGCAGCTTGTTGTCGGTCCAGCGGACGACGTCGTGCTTGTGCAGGTAGGCGAAGAGCAGCTGACCGCCGAGGCCGTCGTAGTTGCGCACGCGCTCGCCGGTGACCGGGAAGCGGAACATGCGGTCGAAGAGGACCGCGTACTGCACGTCGCGGGCCTGCGGGACGCCGTCGGCCTCCAGCTTCACGGCCTCCTTGAAGGCGGTGAGGTCGCAGCGCAGCTCCTCCAGGCCGTACATCCAGAACGGCTGGCGCTGCTTGATCATGAAGGGGTCGAACGGCAGGTCGCCGTGGCTGTGGGTGCGGTCGTGGACCATGTCCCACAGGACGAAGGCCTCCTCGCAGCGCTTCTGGTCGTGGACCATGGCGGCGATGTCCTCGGGCAGCTCCAGGCCCAGGATGCCGACCGCGGCGTCGGTCACGGCGCGGAAGCGGGCGGCCTCGCGGTCGCAGAAGATGCCGCCCCAGGTGAAGCGCTCGGGGGCCTCGCGCACGGCGATGGTCTCGGGGAAGAGGACGGCGGAGTTGGTGTCGTACCCCGCGGTGAAGTCCTCGAAGGTGATGCCGCAGAACAGCGGGTTGTCGTACCGGGTGCGCTCCAGCTCGGCCAGCCAGTCGGGCCAGACCATGCGCAGCACGACCGCCTCGAAGTTGCGGTCCGGGTTGCCGTTCTGCGTGTACATGGGGAAGAGCACGAGGTGCTGGAGGCCGTCCTCGCGGTGCGCGGCGGGCTGGAAGGCCAGCAGCGAGTCGAGGAAGTCGGGCACCTGGAAGCCGCCCTCGGCCCAGCGCCGCAGGTCCTTCACCAGGGCCTCGTGGTAGGCCGCGTCGTGCGGCAGCAGCGGGGCGAGCTGCTCCACGGCGTCGATGACCCGGCGCACGGCCAGCTCGGCGTCGGACGCCTCGGGGGCACCCTCGGCCTCGAAGTCGATCGAGCCGTCCTTGGACTGCCACGGCCGTATCTGCTCCACGGCATCCTTGAGCACAGGCCAAGCCGGGTGCTCCACCACCCTGGCCAGGGGAGGAATCGTTTCCTCCGTACCCACCTGCACAAGAATTTCCGTCATGACCCATCCTCCACGGGAGAACCTCGCGTATGGACACCGTATGCGCCCGGCGTTCCTTCTTACAAGTGGAGTCTCGGCAAATTATCCTGCGCCACCCCGGTCTTCACCGCCTTTTTTCCTGTCAGACACGGGATGGGCGACGACTTCCGCTCCATACCCGGGTCCGCTGGCGACGGGGGCCCTCCGGCTCCGAGGGCGTGAACCAGACAGCCACGCCCGCCCCGTGACCGACCGTCACGACCGGGAGGGGGCCGGGGCGGCCGGTACGGTCAACCGGCGCGGGACTCGCCCACCGGGGGGTGACCCGCCCCGGCGCCCCCGGCGCGGGCGCCCCTGGCCGAAGGCGCCCATTGCCCGGCGTAGGAGCGGGTACATCGCACGGCGGGGCCGTTAGGCTGCGGCCTTGCCGCGTGGACGCCCGTCGGACTCCACGCCGGAGCCGAGCCGCCGTCGACGGAAGCGAGTCGAATCTTGAACTTCCTCACCATCGGACATCGCGGAGTGATGGGCGTCGAACCCGAGAACACCCTGCGTTCCTTCGTCGCCGCCCAGCAAGCGGGCCTCGACCTGATCGAACTCGATCTCCATCTGAGCAAGGACGGCGCCCTCGTCGTCATGCACGACGCCGACGTGGACCGTACGACGGACGGCACCGGGCCGATCGCCGAGAAGACGCTCGCCGAGCTGCGCGCGCTGGACGCGGGCCGGGGCGAGCGCGTCCCCGTCTTCGAGGAGGTGCTGGACGCCGTCCGGTCGCCCCTCCAGGCGGAGATCAAGGACGTGGCGGCGGCGCGGGCGCTGGCGGAGGTCATGCACCGCCGGGACCTCGTCGGACGCGTGGAGGTCCTGTCCTTCCACGACGAGGCGATCGCCGAGGTCGCCCGGCTCGTCCCGGGCGTACGGACCGCCCTGGTCGCCAGCCGGTACGGCGTCGACGTCGTGGACCGCGCCACCGCCGTCGGCGCGGCCACCCTGGTGCTCAACATCCGGCGGCTGACCCTGGAGATCGTCGAGCGCGCCCGCAAGGCGGACCTGCGGATCATCGGCTGGGTGGTCAACACCCAGGACCACCTGCGGCTGGTGCGGGCCCTGGGGCTGGACGGCGCGACGACCGACTACCCGGAGATCAAGCGGACTGGCCGCTTCACCGCATGAACGTCACTGCGGCGCCCCGACCCGCACCCCCGCCGCGCGTGAACCTCACACCAGCGGCTTGACCAGCAGTTCGAACTCCAGGTCGTCCCGGCGCGGGACGCCGAAGCGCTCGTCGCCGTACGGGAAGGGCGTCGTCCTTCCCGTACGGCGGTAGCCGCGCCGCTCGTACCAGGCGATGAGGTCGTCGCGCACCGAGATCACGGTCATGTGCATCTCCTTCGCGCCCCAGACCTCGCGCGCGTACCGCTCGGCCTCGGCGATGATCACCTTGCCGAGACCGGCGCCCTGCAGGGCCGGGCTCACCGCGAACATCCCGAAGTAGGCGTGCTCACCGCGGTGTTCGAGCTGGCAGCAGGCGACGACGACGCCGTCCCGCTCGACCGTCAGCAGGCGGCTGTCCGGCGACTTGATCACCGCGAGCACGCCATCGGGGTCGGTCCGCTGCCCGTCCAGGATGTCCGCCTCGGTGGTCCAGCCGGTCCTGCTGCTCTCCCCGCGGTAGGCGGACTCGATCAGCACGACCAGGGCGTCGACATCGGCGTCGGTGGCGTCGCGGAAGGTCAGGCCGGCGGCAGGGGTGTCCATGGAGCGGTTCTCCGATCGGTGGCGGCTCGGGCACCGAAGAGGGTAACGCTCGCCCGGACCGGGCCGACGGGGTGTACGTGGCCGACCGACCCCGGCCGGGACTCCGCGGAGACGGCCTAGGCTCGGACGCATGGTGCATGTGCTGAGCAGCCGGACCCTCCTGCGTCCCACCGATCCCGAGCGTTCCCGTCGCTTCTACGGCGAGCAGCTGGGCCTCGCCGTCCACCGTGAGTTCGGGACCGGTCCCGAACGGGGCACGGTGTACTTCCTCGGCGGCGGCTTCCTGGAGGTCGCGGGCCGCTCCGAGGTCCCGCCCTCCCCCGCGCTCAAGCTGTGGCTCCAGGTGGCGGACGCGGCAGCGGCGCACGAGGAGCTGAGAGTGGCGGGCGTCGACATCGTGCGTCCGCCGGTGAAGGAGCCCTGGGGGCTGATCGAGATGTGGATCGCCGATCCCGACGGCACCGAGATCGTGCTGGTGGAGATCCCCGCGGACCACCCGCTGCGGTACCGCCCGGGCATCTGACCGGCGGCGCCTCCGGCGGCCCGGCCCGGAGCGGCGGGTGCCCCGGCCGCGTCCCGCCCGGTCGCCGCCCCGCGCGGGGCCGCCGCCGGACACGGCCGGCGGACAAGGCGGCGGGCTCAGACCCGCGGCCGTCCCAGCCGGCCTTCCAGCTGGCCGAGCAAGTCACCGAGCAGCAGAGCGAGTTCGCGCTGACGGGCGAGGTCGATCCCGGAGAGGACCGTCGTCTCGTACGCGAGCTGATCGGGCAGGACGGCGTCCACCAGATCGCGTCCCTCGTCGGTCAGCCGGACGTGCGCGACCCGACGGTCGCGGGTGTCGCCGCGGCGCTCGACCAGCCCGCGCTCGGTGAGCTGCTTGAGCCGTTTGGTGACGGCGGCGCCGGAGGAGAAGGTCTCGCGTGCGATCTCGCTCGGGGTCAGCTCGTGGCCGGTGCGCCGCAGCGTGCCGAGGACGTCGAACTCGGGACGGGTCAGTCCGGCGCGGCGCAGCGGGGCGTCCTCCGCCTGCTGGAGGAGGGCCGCGCTGCGGTTGATGCGGCCGATGAGTTCCATGGGCCCGGTGTCGATGCCGGGGTGCACGGCCTGCCACTGCCGCACGACGACGGACATGGTGTCCATGGGGGCCGCCGGTTCCGCCACGGGCCGGGCCTCGGAGCCGCTCCCGGGCGCCGCGTCCGGGTCCTCCCCGCCGGGCGCCCGCCCGGCCGCGTCCCGCCCGGCCGCCGCCTTCGCCGCCCGCCCGTGTGCTGCCGTCATGCCTGTGCGTCCTCCAGGGAGTGGGGTTCCTGACGTCGTACCGTCGCCGCGAGCGTACGGTGTGCGGCCTGTTCGGCCCGCATCACCCGCTCCTCCGGCAGGGCGCGCTGCCACCACTCGCCCGCCGCGGCGTCGGCCGTGGCCCGCAGTTCCACGACGGCCGCGGCGAGCGCCCGCCGGGCGGACTCCACGGCGCCGGGGGCGGGACGGGGGTCAGCCAGGACGCGGGCCGCCCGTCCGCGGGCGCGTTCCACGGCGGCGAGGGCGTCCTCGACGCGGTCACCGGCCCGCCGGTTGGTGACCGCGACCGCCGCGGCGAATCCGACCAGCGCGCCGACGAGGGTGTCCACGACCCGGTCGGTCATCAGCTGCCCGGCCTCCTGGGGGCGCGCGAACTCGGTGATGAGCAGCGCCATGGGGGTGACGCAGACACTGCCGAGCCAGTAGTTGCGGCCGATGAGCGCCTCGGCTCCGAAGTTGAGCAGGAGACAGCTCAGCACGAGCGCCGCCGGTCCGAGGTGTGCGAGGGGGACGATCGCCGCGAAGGCGAGGACGCCGACGAGGTTGCCGACGACGCGCTGGACGCCCCGGCTCCAGGTCAGGGTGACGTTGGCCTGGTAGAGCGAGGCCGCGGTGACCAGCGCCCAGTAGGGGCGGCCGATCCCGAGCGCGAGGGAGACGTATCCGGCCAGGGCGCAGCCGAGCGCGGTGCGCAGGGCGAGGGGGCCCAGCGGGGCGAGCCGGGTACGCCACGAGGGCGCGGGGCTGTCGAGTTCGGCCTCGACGCCCAGCAGCTCGCCGGTGTCCGGGTCGTCCGTCGGCGGGACGGGGCCGGTGCCGCGGAGCCGGCGGGCCCAGTCGCGCAGCCGTTCGACGTCCGCGTCGGCGGGTGCGGCCAGGGCGATCTCCGCGCGGACCAGGAGCCGCTCCAGGGCGCGCCCGGACGCGGAACGGGCACCGGTGGAGAGCAGCGTCTGCCAGGCGTTGTGCGCGGCGGCGGCCCCGGCGGCCCGGTTCTTCGCGGCACCGTCGCCGGTCCCCCACGTCCCGGCGTACGCGGCGGCGGCGTCGAGGGCCTGGGCGGTGGCCCGCCGCTCGGGCCCGTGCGGTCGTACGAGAGCGGGTGCCATGCCGACCAGCCAGGCCCAGGCGCCCGCGCCGAGGGCGAGCAGCAGGTGCCCGGGGACCTGGCCGAGGCTCTGCGGCGCGAAGAGGGACGCGGAGCTGATGAAGGTGAGGACGACGTGGCCGGGGGGTCCGACGCGGGTGGCGTCGCACAGCACCTTCTGGACGGCGGCCAGCAGGGCGCCGACGGTGACCAGGACGACGGCGTGCGTGGTGAGCGACGCCGCGACCAGGGCGACGGCCAGACCGCCGAGCATGCCGAGCACCACCCGGGCGAGGACCCCGGCCCGGGCGGCGTACGGGCGGTTGTGGGCGTAGAGGGCGCAGAGGGAACCGGCCATGGTGTACATCGCGAGATCCAGGCGGCCCAGCGCGAGCAGCGTGAGGTTCGGCGGGGCGACCGCGGCCACCACGCTCAGCGCGGGCTTGAACCAGATGTCGGACGGCCTGCCGAGGCGCAGCGCACCGGCGAGCGGAAGGCGACGGGCGCGGACGGTGGGGGACGTGGGGGGCGCACTGCTCATGCGCATAACGTTAGCAGGTGTTTTACTCGTGAACGATTCACTGGAGGTCCCCCGTCCAGGCAGCCGTCGACCGCACGTCCTCCCCGCTCCCGCAGGCGCCCGGCCTGCGGTGCACCCCCGCACGCTCCCCCGTGTACACCCTTGCGCTCGCTTGCGCACCGAGCGGGCCGGGCATGCCCAGACCGACCGTCCGACACCGTCGAAGGGGGAGGTGCGCGGTGCACGGACCGGCTTCGCCCGGCTGGCTGCTGGTCGCGCTCTGCGCGGCGACCGGCGCCTACTGCCTGCTGCGGATGCGCAGCCCGGTCGACGAACAGCGCCGCGCCGCGGGCGGCGAGGCGCTCATGGGCTTCGGCATGGCCGCCATGGCCGTCCCGGCGGCGGTGGCGGCACCGCCGCGCTGGGTGTGGCTGGTGTACGCGGCCGTGTTCGGCACGTCCGCGGTCCGCGCGCTCCGGGCGGCCCGCGGCAGCGCACACCATCTCCACCACCTGGTGGGCGCCTTCACCATGGCCTACATGGGCGGGGCCATGGCCGCGTCCCCGTCCGCGCACGCCGGGCACACGGGATCCGGGATACCCGCGGTGACCGGGACGCTCCTCGTCTACTTCGCCGCCTACGTCCTGTGGTCCGGGAGCAGACTGCTGCCGGTGCCCGGGATCGCCGGGACCGGCACCGCTTCCCCGCCGCGGGTGCGGCGCCCCGGTGGCACCGTCGGCTGGGGCGACCGGCCCGAGCTGGCGCGGGCGTGCCGGCTGTCGATGGGGATCGCCATGGTCGCGATGCTGCTGACGCTCTGAACCCCGTCCGCGGGCCCTGCCGGAGCGTCGCCGGGCTCCCGTGGTGTGCGTCACTTGCCGCGGCAGCCCGTATCGTCCGGCGGCCCCCGCTCATAGGCTTCGACCATGATGGTCCCCGCGGCACTGCTGCTGCTCGGCGCGCTGGCCGCCGTCGTCGCCCCGAGGCTGCTCGCCCGGGCCGACTGGCCGGATCGCGAACCGGTGGTCGCCCTGTGGGTGTGGCAGTGCGTGGTGGCGGCGGTCCTGCTGTGCTGCGTGCTGTCGATGACCCTGAGCGCGGCCGCCGCCTGGATGGCCGTACGGGGCCATGTGTTCGCCCCCGCACCGCACTCGGTCGTCGACGCCTACGCGCTCGGCACCGGCGATGCCTGGGCCGCGGCGACCGCCGTGGTGCTCGCCGGCGGAGGTCTGTGGACCGGGGCGATGCTGGCCCGCGAGATCGTGCGTGCCGGAGCACGCCGACGCCGGCGCCGCTCCGAACTCCTGGACCGCGCGCCGCTGTTGCCCGGCGAGGAAGCCGGCAGCGATCGTCTGGTGGTCCTGGAGGGCGAGCGTCCGGACGCCTGGTGGCTGCCCGGCGCCGCGCCGCAACTCGTCATCACCACGGCCGCGTTGCAACGGCTGCACGGACGTCAGCTGGACGCCGTGCTGGCCCACGAGCAGGGGCACGCGCAGGCCCGTCACGACTGGCTGCTGCACTGTTCGGCCGCGCTGGCCAACGGATTCCCGCAGGTTCCGGTGTTCGCCGCGTTCCGTGACGAGATGCACCGCCTGGTGGAACTCGCCGCCGACGACATGGCGTCCCGGCGCTTCGGCCGCCTCACCATCGCGCTCGCGCTGGTCGAACTCAACGAGGACCGGGGCGTGTTCGGTCCCGCTCCGACCCCGCAGGCGCACCTCCCGCAGCGCGTCCACCGCCTCCTGACCCCGCCGGACCGGCTCACGGCCGCGCGCCGGCTGCGGCTGACGGCGGCGGGCGCGCTGGTGCCGGTGGTCCCCCTGCTGATCGCGTTCGTACCGGGCCTGCGGGCGCTCGGTTAGCGACCCCGGCCGGTCACGAGGGGCCGACCGGAGGACCCGGCCCCCTGCGACACGGGGCGCAACCCCGTCACCTTTTTTCGGCTCCGCAATGAGGTCTCCGCCCTTCCCAGGAGCACCGGCCTTCCCCGGGGCGCCGGCCTTCCCCGGAGCGCCGGCCTTCCCGGGGCACGGGCCGAGGTCTGGGGCACGAGGGCCGCGCACCCGGCGATCCGTGCCGATGCACGCCGACGGCCGGACGGCCGGAACGCGCCGGTCCGGCAGCCACGCGAGGCGGCTCACCGTCTTGTCGGCACGCTTCCGAGCCCGCCGACAAGACGGGGCGACGGCTGGCACCTCACCCCCTGCGGGGACGCGTGTCCGCCCCGGAGCCGAGAAGGGCGCAAGCGCGTCCGGGCGCCGTTCGAGCCGTCCGGGGGCGGTGTGCGCACCCGGCCCTTGCCGACGTCGGGGATGTCCTGAGCGTCCGGGGGCGGGCCCGACACTCCGTCAGTGGCATCGGAGGCCCGGGTTCGGCGAGGATCGACGTATGCGCCCCCCGCCCGTCGGCTCACCCGTCCGTACACCGGCTCCGCGGGCCGCGGCCGCCCTCGCGGTGCCGCTCGCCGTGGCCTCCGTGGTGCTCCTGGTGCTGGTCGCGTCCTCCTGGCATCCGCTGATGGACGTCGACGGCGACATCTCGCGCACCACGCACCGCTGGGCGGTCGAGGACCCGGGCACCACGCACACCTTCCGGGTGCTGACCGACTGGGTGTGGGATCCCACGACCCTGCGCATCCTGTGCGCGGTCGTGGTCCTGTGGCTGGTGCTGCGGCGCTCCGCGTGGCGGACCGGCCTCTGGCTGGCGGTCACCTGTGCGGTGGGCACACTGCTGCAACAGGGCGTCAAGGCCGCCGTCGACCGGCGGCGTCCCGTCTGGCCCGACCCGGTGGACTCGGCCCACTACGCCGCCTTCCCCTCCGGGCACGTGCTGACGGCCACGGTGGTGTGCGGGCTCCTGCTCTGGCTGCTCCGCCGCCACGACGCCCGTCCCGCCCTGTGGTGGGCTTTGTGCGCTCTGTCTGTCGTCTCCGTCACGGGTGTCGGCCTGACCCGCGTCTGGCTGGGCGTCCACTGGCCCTCGGACGTCCTGGGCGGCATGCTCCTCGGGGCACTCGTGGTCGCGCTGGCCGTCATGGCGTACCACCGCTGGGTCGAGCCCCCGGGGACGGAGGCGGCGGCCGGCCGGCCCCCGTCCGACGGGCAGCCTTGACCCGTACGGCGGAGAGATCAAGGATCGTCGTCCATGGCGATCAAAGGTGCGCTCTTCGACTTCTCCGGGACTCTCTTCCGCGTCGAACCGACGGAGTCCTGGCTCCGCGCCGTGCTGACGGACGCCGGGATCCGCCTCCCGGAGCCCCGGGTGACGGGCCTGGCACGGGAGCTGGAGTCGGTGGGCGCGCTCCCGGGCGGAGCCCCGGCGGTCAGGCCGGTCCCGGCGGAACTCGCCGAGGTGTGGGCGGTGCGCGACCGCAGCGCGGAACTGCACCGGGCCGCGTACACCGGCGTCGCCCGCCAGGTGCCGCTGCCCGATCCCTCGCTGTACGACGCCCTGTACGACCGGCACCGCACGCCGGCCGCCTGGTCCGCGTATCCCGACGCGCGCGAGGTGCTGGCGGCGCTGCGGGGGCGCGGGATCGCCGTGGGCGTGGTCAGCAACATCGGCTGGGACCTGCGGCCGGTCTTCCGCGAGCACGGTCTGGACACGTACGTCGACGCGTACGTCCTGTCGTACGAGCACGGCGTCCAGAAGCCGGACGTGCGGCTGTTCGCGGCGGCCTGCGACGCGCTCGGGGTCGCCCCGCGGGACGCCCTGATGGTCGGCGACGACCGCCGCGCGGACGGGGGCGCCGACGCGCTGGGCTGCGCGGTGCACTTCGTGGACCACCTTCCGGTGGCGCACCGCCCCGCCGGACTGCGTCCCGTGCTCGGCCTGATCGACTGACCGGCGGCGCTCAGGCGCCTGCGGGTGGGCGCCTCAGTTCTGGTAGCCCTCGACCTGCGAGGCGGGGCGCACCTGCGCCTCGTCGGGGTTCTCCCCGAACTCCGTCTTCGCTCGGCGCTGGCGCAGCAGGTCCCAGCAGCGGTCGAGCTCGCGCTCCAGTTGCCCGAGCCGTTCGTTCTCCGTGGCGCTGTCGATCCGGCCGGAGGCGAGCTCGTCGCGCAGGCGCCGCTCGTCGTCCACCATCGCCGTGATCCTGGCCAGGATCTGTTCCTGATCCATGTCCCTCTGCCTCCTCGGCCCCCGTGCCCACTGTAGGGACGGTTCACCGGCCGTGCGACAGCTGGAACGCGCGCGTCCGCCCTGGACGATCCCCCGCGTCGCCCAGGACGGACGGCAGCCCGGAACGGACCCGCGAAGGGTCTTGGCCGGACGCGTTGAGTATAGTTGGCTGGCAGCCAGTCAACGCAGGAGTTACAGCATGTCCCCGCGCAGCGCCTCGGTCAATAAAGAGTTGCGGCGGCGTTCCCGGGAGCGGCTTCTGCAGGCGGCGGTCGAGCTGGTCCGCGAGCGCGGCTACGAGGCGACGACGCTGGGCGACATCGCGGACCGCGCGGGTTCGGCGCGGGGCCTGGTCTCCTACTACTTCCCCGGCAAGCGGCAGCTCCTCCAGTCGGCGGTGCACCGGCTGATGCACCGCACGCTGGAGGAGGCGCTGGAGCGGGAGCCGCGCACGGAGGACGGCCGTGAGCGGATGGCCCGGGCCATCGACGCCGTCCTGGGTCTCACCCGGGACCATCCCGTCCTCATGCGCCAGCACATGGCGGGGATCCTCCAGGCCGAGGGCTTCGTGCAGTGCCCGGAGCAGCAGCGGCTCGCGGAGCTGCTGCGGGAGACCGTCGCCCGGCACGGCTCACCGGATGCCGCCGCCGACTATCCGATGCTCAGGGCGCTGCTGATGGGCGCCGTGTTCGCGGCGCTGGTGCCGGGTGTCCCGATGCCGGTGCCGGTGCTGCGGGCCGAGTTGTTCAAGCGCTACGGCCTGGACCGGACGATGGGGATCCCGCCGGGTGCCGGGGCACCCGGCGGGACGGACGACGAGGACCTGTCACGGTTCTTCGCGACGGAGAGCCGCGACTCGTCGGGGTCGCGCCGCTCCGATCAGTCGAAGTAGTCCGGCTGCGTCTGGACGTTGAGCTCGTCCAGCCGGATCCGCTTCGCCGCGTCGGTGCGCTTGTCGCTGAGCTTCAGCACGTCGAAGCCCTTGGCGATGTCGTTCGAGTAGATGTAGCCGTTGTAGTAGTACGCCGACCAGGAGCCGCCGGTCGCGAGCGTGGTGGTCGACAGCGGGCCGCGCTCGAAGTAGGCGATCTCCTTGGGGTTCGCGGAGTCCGTGAAGTCCCAGACGGAGACGCCGCCCTGGTACCAGGCCTGGACCATCAGGTCCTTGCCCTTGACCGGGATGAGCGAGCCGTTGTGGGCGACGCAGTTCTCCGTGTCGGCCTGGTGGCGCGGGATCTTGTAGTAGCCCTTGAAGACCAGCTTGCGGTGGTCGCCCCGGCCGACGATGTCGTAGATGCCGTCGGCGCCGCGGTTCGGGCCGATCGCCGCGTTGCAGGTGGCCGCGCCGCCGCCGCCCAGCTCGTCGGTGAAGACGACCTTGTTCGCCCTCTGGTTGAAGGTCGCCGAGTGCCAGAACGCGAAGTTCACGTTGTCCTGGACCTGGTCGATGACCTTCGGGTTCTCGGGGTCCTCGATGGAGAAGAGGATGCCGTCGCCCATGCAGGCGCCCGCCGCGAGGTCCTTGGACGGCAGCACGGTGATGTCGTGGCAGCCGGTGGTCTTGGAGACGCCCGGGTTGGTGGGCGCGCCGGGGTTGCCGCCGCCGTCGGGTCCCTCACCCGGGAACAGGACGGGGAAGTTCACCACCGCGGCCTTCTCGGGGGCCTTGCGCGGCACCTTGATGACCGTGATGCCGTCGTGCGGGGGCTGGCAGTCGGGGAAGGCCGCGTTGGGCGAGTACGAGGAGACGTAGATGTAGACGTTCCTGCGCTCGGGCACCAGCGTGTGGGTGTGCGAGCCGCAGGCGGTCTCGACGGCGGCGACGTACTTGGGGTTCGTCTTGTCGCTGATGTCGAAGACCTTCATGCCCTCCCACGAGGACTTCTCGGTCGCGGGCTGCGTGGTGCTGCTGCACGAGTTGTCGCTGCGCGAGGAGTCGGTGGACAGGAAGAGCAGGTTCCCGGAGACGGAGATGTCGTTCTGCGAACCGGGGCAGAGCACCTGCGCGACCGTCTTGGGCGCCTTGGGGTCGCTGATGTCGAAGATGCGGAAGCCGTCGTAGTTGCCGGCGAACGCGTAGTGGCCCTGGAACGCCAGGTCCGAGTTGGTTCCGGCGAGGGTCTCCTTGGGGATGTTGACGAGGTGCTCGATGTTGTCGGAGTGGACCACCTCGTCCTGTCCGGGTATCTCACCGGCCGCTATGTCCGCCTTGACCTCGGCGGTCTCGCTCTTGGAGATCTTCTGCTGCGTGGCGGGGCCGTCCCCGGGGTCGGGGGTGGCGGCCGCCGGACCGGCCGTGAACAGCGCTGCCACGAGTCCTGCCGCTGCTGCGGCAACTCCCAGGCGTCTGCGCCGTGTTCGGGGATCGTTCAACAGGGTCACTGTGCCCTCCCTAGTCGCCGTTCGGGTTCGAACGGTGCACGGACCCCCGAAGTATCGTCTTCATCATGCACAGATCAACAGATGGCAACGGAGCCTTAATAAAAGTTTTTGATCACCGACACCCCGTTGCGTGCTAGGACGGTCCTCAACACCGAGAGGTGTCCGTCAATGTCAGGGCCACAGGAGGTCGTTGTGCTCGTTCGCCGTACGTCCCGCGCGTGCCTGGTCACGGCGTCGCTCACGGTCGCCGCCGTACTCGCCCTCGCCGGCTGCGACTCCGGCTCCCCCTCGTCGGACGACAAGTCCCCCAAGGCGAACGGGCCTTCGGTGATCGCGCCCGGAAAACCCGGCGAGGCGGCGGAGACGCTCTCCGCCGAGGACGCCCGCAAGCAGAACTCCGGCGACGGCGCCCCGAACTCCGCGGACATCTCCTACGCGCGGATGATGATCGAACACCACAGCCAGGCCCTGGAGATGACCGGACTCGCCCCGAAGCGGGCGGCGTCGGGCAAGGTGAAACTGCTCGCCGAGCGCATCACGGCGGCCCAGGGGCCGGAGATCGCGGTCATGAGGAGCTGGCTGAAAAAGCACGGCGGCGGCTCGAAGGGGAGCACGGAGCACCACCACGAGGCCATGCCCGGCATGGCGACCGAGGCGCAGCTCGCGACGTTGCGCGCGGCCCGCGGGAAGTCCTTCGACGAACTCTTCCTGAAGCTGATGATCACTCATCACGATGGGGCGATCACGATGGCCACCGACGTGAAGGCGCAGGGCAACAACGTCCAGATCGAGGAGATGGCCGACGACGTGATCGCCCAGCAGACGAGCGAGATCAGCCGGATGCGCGACATGTGACGCGGCCGGCGGGCGGGCAGGCTCAGCGGCGGGCGTGGCGCGGGGTCAGGAATCCCGCGTCGCGGGCCCCGGCGATCAGGCGCAGCGAGCGGCGGCGGCTGTGACCGGTCGCGCACATGACGGCGAGGACCGGGTCCCTGCCGTCCCCCTGCGCCGCCCGGTACTCCTCCGCCACCAGGCGCCGCCCCTCGGTGCCGCTCGGCCAGGCGGGCCGTGCCCGGCGGGCCGACGTCTGCGGGGACGCGCCGGACTCCGCGGACCCGCCGCCGCACGCCTCGAAGAGCGGGCCCTCGATCCACTCGGCGAGCACCGTCAGATCGTCGAGGGACAGCGGCGGGCAGGCCCGTACGTCCTCGACGGACACCCCCTGCGGTGACACCACCGCGAGGACGTCGACCCGGGCGCCGTCGCCGAAGCCGAGCCGGACGTCGAACCACGACGTCCGGATCCCGTCCTCCCGCACCTCCCACGCGGGCCGCACGGACACCGCGCCATCCGGTCGTTCTCGATCAGAAAGATTAAGAAAGGATGCTTCCAGCACATACGCGACGTAACCGCATCATCACATTCCATGCGAATAGGCTCGCATGCCGAGGACCGGGACCGTACCCCGTCGGCGCAGCCCCGCACCCCTCCCGCCCGGCGCCGCCCGGTGCCATGCTGGAGGCACCAGCGATCTCCTCGGACCGTTCGAGTCGGGAAGGAGTTCCGCCGTGCTGAACGTCGCCGTCGTCGGCTCGGGGCCCAGCGGGGTCTACACCGCCCAGAGTCTCCTCCAGCAGCGCCTGGTGCCAGGGGTGCGCGTGGACGTGCTGGACAGGCTGCCGTGCCCCTACGGCCTGGTGCGGTACGGGGTGGCGCCCGACCACGAGAAGATCAAGTCCCTGCAGAACAATCTGCGGACGGTCCTGGAGGACGAGCGCGTCCGGTTCCTGGGCGGCGTCCAGGTCGGGCCCGGCGGACTGCCGGTGACCCGGCTGAGCGAGCTGTACCACGCGGTCGTCTACTGCGTGGGCGCCGCCACCGACCGCCATCTCGGCATCCCCGGCGAGGAGTTGCCCGGCAGCTGGTCGGCGACCGAGTTCGTGTCCTGGTACAGCGCCCACCCCGACTCCACCGCCGACGGGTTCGTGACCGGCGCGCGCAGAGCCGTCGTCATCGGCGTGGGGAACGTCGCCGTCGACGTGACGCGGATGCTCGCCCGCGGCAGTACCGAACTCAGCCCCACGGACATGCCCCACGCGGCCCTCACCGCCCTGGCCGCCAGCGAGATCGGCGAGATCCACATGGTGGGCCGCCGGGGCCCCTCGCAGGCCCGCTTCACCACCAAGGAACTGCGCGAGCTGGGCGCGATGCCCGAGGCCGACGTCACCGTCGATCCGCGGGAGCTGGCGCTCGACCCCGGGTACACCGACCCCTCCGCCCTGCCCGCCGCGAACCGCCGCAACGTCGAGGTGATGCGGGCCTGGGCCGCGGCGCCGCCCGCGACGCGACGGCGCAGGATCGCGCTGCGCTTCTTCCTGCGCCCGGTCGAACTCCTCGCCGTGGACGGGCGCGTGGGTGCGGTGCGGTTCGAGCGGACGGTGCCGGACGGGCACGGCGGCGTGACGGGTACGGGGCGGTACGAGGAGATCGAGGCGCAGTTGGTGCTGCGCTCGGTGGGCTATCGCGGCGTGCCCCTGGAAGGGCTGCCGTTCGACGCGGTACGCGGCACCGTGCCGCATCTCGCGGGGCGCGTCCTGCGGGACGGCGCCGTCGCCCCGGGCGAGTACGTGGCGGGCTGGATCAAGCGCGGCCCGACCGGCGTCATCGGCACCAACCGGCCGTGCGCCAAGGAGACGGTGACCTCACTGATCGAGGACGCCCCCGCCCTCGTACGACGGGACGTGCCCGGTGATCCGCTCGCGGCACTGCGTGCGGCCGGGGTGCCGCCGGTGGAGTGGGCCGGATGGCAGGCGATCGAGCGGGCCGAGGCGGAGCTGGGCGCCTCGCTCGGGCGGGGCGTGGTGAAGCTCCCCGACTGGGCGTCGCTGCTGGCGGCGGCGCGGACGGAAGCGCCGTAGCTGGTCCCCGGGAGGGCAGCACACCCGGCGGGCGCCGCGCTGCCGGCGCCTCGGCGTGGCAGCGGTCACGGGCCCGACCGGGGCGGGCGGCCGGCGGCGCCGGGCGCCTCTTCGGCGAGCAGGCAGAATGGACGGCGGGTGCCTCGGGGCATTCAGGCCGAACGGGCGGCCGGCGGCGGGTACCTCAGAGCGATCAGGCCGAACGGCCGTCCACGACAAGGGAGTTCGCCTAGCCGCTGAACCCCGGCGCTCCGACCGACCGCCGGGCAGGAATTGTCGCGTCGTGGGTGTCGAATCCTCAGATGTCGCGGTGCCGGTCGGCCTGGCGGGCCGCCGCTTCGAGGACGCTGTCGAGCAGACCGGGGAACAGCGCGTCCAGGTCGTCCTTGCGCAGTCCGTTCATCTTGGCCGTACCGCGGTACACCTGCCGGATCACCCCGCTCTCGCGCAGCACCCGGAAGTGGTGCGTCGTCGTGGATTTCGTGACCGGCAGGTCGAAGCGCGAGCAGGACAACTCCCCGCCGTCGGCGGCGAGTTCGCGCACGACCAGGAGCCGCATCGGGTCGGACAGGGCGTGCAGCACGCTCTCCAGCCGGATCTCCTCGTTCGCGGGGTGCGCGAGGTCGCGGCTGCTGCCTGCGGGGGCGGCGGTCGTCACGGCGGCTCCAGTTCGTCGGGGCGGGCCGCACGTCCGGCGACGTACGCGGATTCCGGTCCGCCGCCTCTCATTGTACGAGAAGCCTCGTAGTTTGACATCCCCCGTACTACGAAGGTTATCGTACGAGGCGTAACCCGGCCCCGCGATGAATGGAGTCCGCCGTGAGCGCGCTCTTCGAGCCCTACACCCTGCGCGACCTGACCATCCCGAACCGGGTGTGGATGCCCCCGATGTGCCAGTACTCCGCGGCTCCCGCGGGGCCCGACGCGGGCGTGCCGAACGACTGGCACTTCTCCCACTACGCCGCCCGCGCGACCGGCGGCACGGGCCTGATCATCGTCGAGGCGACCGCCGTCTCCCCCGAGGGCCGCATCAGCCCCTACGACCTCGGCATCTGGAATGACACGCAGGTCGAGGCGTTCCGCCGGATCACGCGATTCCTCGTCTCGCAGGGCACGGTGCCCGGCATCCAGCTCGCGCACGGCGGACGCAAGGCCTCCACCGAACGGCCCTGGAAGGGCGGGGCCCCGGTCGGCGCCGACGGCCACGGCTGGCAGCCGCTCGCGCCGAGCGCGCTCGCCTTCGACGAGAGGCACCCCGTGCCCAGCGAGCTGACCGTCGAGGAGATCCACGGCATCACCGCACAGTTCGTGGCCGCGGCCCGGCGTGCCCTGGAGGCCGGCTTCGAGGTCGCCGAGATCCACGGCGCCCACGGCTACCTGATCAACGAGTTCCTCTCCCCGCACTCCAACCACCGCACCGACGCCTACGGCGGCTCGTACGAGAACCGCACCCGGTTCGCCCTGGAGGTCGTGGACGCCGTGCGCGAGGTGTGGCCGGAGGGCAAGCCGCTGTTCTTCCGCGTCTCCGCCACCGACTGGCTAGACGACGGCGGCTGGACCGCGGACGACACCGTCCGCTTCGCCACGCAGCTCCACGAGCACGGCGTGGACCTCCTCGACGTGTCGACGGGCGGCAACGTCTCCGGAGTCCGCATCCCGGTCGGCCCCGGCTACCAGGTGCCCTTCGCCGCCCGGGTGAAGGCCGAGACGCCGATGCCCGTCGCCGCCGTGGGCCTGATCACGGACGTCACGCAGGCCGAGAAGATCCTCGCCAACGACGAGGCCGACGCCGTGCTGCTGGGCCGGGAACTGCTGCGCAACCCGTCCTTCGCCCGGCTCGCGGCCCGCGAACTCGGCGCCGAGGTGCACGTGCCCGAGCAGTACCACCGTTCCGTCTGACCCACCCGTGCGGCGGGTGACCTCGGCGCCCCCGAGGTCACCCGCAGCGTCCGTGCCGCGGACCTCCCGGCGTCCGGGCCGCCGCGCCCGCCCCCTCGGTGTCCGCTCCCGCCTGTATCGGCCAACATCACGCCGTCCCGTCCGGCGCCTTCCGCACGCCCGGCCGCCGCCCCGCCGCGGAGCGCCCCGCCCTCCGGCGGCACCTGGCCCGGCGGTCGCGCTTTCCCCTTCACGCGTGCCTCACCAGGGCCTTCGCCACCCCCGCCGACCTGCGGCGTCCTCGCGAAGCAGCCGGACGCCTCCTTCGCCGCCGTGACGAGTGGGCCGTGAAGCCGTCCCCGGCGTGCCCTCGCCGCCCCACCGCCGGCCGCGACGCCCCTCCGCAGCACCGGACAGGCCGCGGGGCGCCGTGCCACGACGGCTCGATCCCGATGCACCGTTCAACCGACTCGCCTTCCCCGACGTGACTGTCAGTGCTGTGGTGCACACTCTCGATCAATCGCCGACCGTCCGGGAGGGACGCCGTGTTCAGGGGGATCGACGAGGTCGACTGGGCCTCGATGGAGCATGCGTACGGAAGCGCCGAGGACGTACCCGCGCTGCTGCGCGGACTGGCCTCCCCGCAGCCCGAGGATCGGGAGAGGTCGCTCGACGGGATGTACGGGGCGGTGCACCACCAGGGCGACGTGTACGACTCGACGCTCGCCTGCATCCCCTTCCTGTTCGAGCTGATCGCCTCCGAGGACGTCCCGGACCGGGGCGGGGTCGTCGAGCTGCTGGCCAGCATCGGCGGAATGGATCCGCCGGACCTCGACGAGGAGTACGCCGCTTCCGACGACAACCGCGCGATGGCCCGCGCGGCGGTCGGATCGGGTGCGGCCGTGTTCGCCTCGCTCGCCGCGGACCGGGACCCGGAGGTACGGCGGGCGGCGCCGACGGCCCTGGTGCGCTTCCTCGGCGAACCGGCGCGCGTGCTGGGCCTGTTGCGCGAGCGGCTCGCCGACGAGACGGACGACCGGGTCCGCCTGGCACTCGCCGAGGGGCTGGGGCTGTTCGCCCGGCTGCACCCCGCCTCCGCCTCCCCCGCGGTGGACTGCCTCGCGCGTCTCGGTGCGGAGGCCGACGAACCGGGACTGCGGCTCGCCGCACTCGGCCAGCTCGCGAGCTGCGCACCCGGGCGCCTGCCCGCCGAGCTGGTGCCCACGGTCATCGAGCTGCTGCGGGAGAGATCGCGGCAGCTGCGGGTGCCGGACGAGCCGGAGCGGCCCGAAACGGACACCCTCACCGGCCACCTCCGGCGACTGCGCCCGGCCGACGAGGAGGGCTCCCAGCTCCTGAGGACGCTGCACACCGCTCTGGGCGAGCGTGTCGCGGACCGGATCGCGCTGCTGCGAGGCCAGTTGACGAGCCCCGACGCCACCGACCGGTGCAACGCCGTATGGATGTCCGCCGGGCTGTTCCGCGAGTGGCGGGCGTCCTACGACGAACCGGTGGCCCTCATGGGCCGGCAACTCCGGTCGGACGAGGAGCGGTTGCGGGACGCCGCGGTGTCCGTCCTGGAGGACCTCTTCACGTTGGCCGCCCCGGCCGCCGACCACCTCGCGGCACTCGCCGCGGCCCGCCCCGAGGCCCGGGTGCGGCACTGGGAGCGCGGCGCGCCGTCCCTGGGCGGACCTCTCAAGGCCCTGGCCAGGACCGGTGATCCACGGGCGGTCCCCCTCCTGGCCGAGGTGCTGGAGCAGCCGGAGGTGCCCAAGGACATCGGATACGTGATCCCGTACGCGGGCCCGGCCGCCGCCGCGCTCGCTCCCCTGCTGCGGGCCCGGCTCGCCGACGTTCCCGTCGACTCCCCGGAGACGTACGACCGCGCGGCGCCGTTGTTCGCGGCGCTGGCGGCGCTCAGGGACCGCGCGGCCGCACCGGAGGTGCTGCGGCTGCTGCACCTGGCACCGGCCGGGATGCGGAACAGCAACCCGCTCCTGGCAGGTGCCGCCCGCACCCTGGGCGAGCTCGGGGACCCCGACGGCATACCGGCGCTGCGCGCGCTGCTGCACACCGACTGCGCGGTGACCGCGGCGGCGTCCCTCTGGTCGCTGGAGCGGGACGCCGAGGCCGTACTTCCCGTGCTGACCCGGGAGTTGACCGCTGAGCGCACCCACCTGCGGCGGGCCGCGGCGGAGGCGCTGGGCCGACTGGGCACGCCGGCCCGTTCCGCCTCGTCCGCCCTGCGGCACATGCTCGGCTCCGACGACGTGTGGGAGCGGACGACCGCGGCCTGCGCGCTGTGGCGGGTCACCGGGGACGCGGGGGCCGTCCTCCCTGTGTTCCGCGCGGCCTGGCTGGAGAACGCGTACACGCGCGGCACGATCGCGAGCTGCCTCGCCGAGCTGGGCCCGGCCGGAGCGCCCCTGCACGACCTGCCGCACGCCGAACTCGCCAACCCGCGACGGCACCGGGCACGCTCCGGGGGCTTCGGCAGCCACGACATCCTGGAGGACGAACAGCTGCTGCGGGCCTGCAGGGAGGCGGTGGAGGAGGGGCGCTAGGGGACGTCCGAGGCTGCCGGGGCGGATGGGGCACGGCTCGGTCGAGGAGGGTGGGCTCACGGTTTCGCCGGGGGACGGGTTCACGGCTTCGCCGGGGAGGGCTGTTCGCGGGCCGGGCGGTTTCGCGGGTCGGGCCGGTAGGAGGTGGGGGTGGTGAGGCGCCCGGGTTTGCCGCGCTCAGCTCGTCTTGCGGCCCCACAGCGGCCCGAAGCGTGCCCACTCCTCGTCCCACTGGGCCATCCGCCGCCGCTCCAGCCGGCCGCGGACCAGCTGGGCCGAGGCGAACGGCACGGCGGCCGCGCCCGTCCCGGCCAGGGTGCCGACCAGCGACGCGCGCAGCCGCGCCTGCGCCGCGGAGACGGGCTGGGCGACCAGGCGGCCGTGCGGGTCGGTCCACACGGTGACGGGGGTGCCGGCCGCGCTGCCGGACTCGACCCGCGCCTGTCCGGTGTGCGCCGAGCCGTGCGCCGTCCAGCGGACGTTCGCCCAGACCCGGTCGGCGCCGGAGGAGCTGGCGGCGGTCCTGATCCGGGGGGCGTCCTCGGTGACGGTCGCCATGACGGGACGCCACTCGACGCGCTCCCGGGCGAGGCCGTTCTCGACGGACCGCGCCACGGCCAGACCCGTGAACACCCCGCACAGGACGGTGACGACCGTGGCCACGAGCAGGATCCAGGCCTCCAGCGTGTCACTGGGCCGGCGCAGCGGGTTGCGCCGCCAGCGCCACAACCACACCTTGGGACCACGGAATGCCGTCATCGGGGCATCCTCCTCATGGAGTCAGGGACATGCCGGACCGCCGTCCCATACGGGTGCCGTCTCGTCGATGCTCATACAGATGCTCCAACTCCCGGGCCTCATGCCTGCCTCGGCCCCTCTGTCGCGAACGCGCGAGCCCGAGGAGACCGGCGGGCGTCCCCAGACGTGCCACGCGCTTCCCGACACCACGCTCCGACCTGCGGTGATGCCCGTCCAGAGGTGACTGTCAGTGCCGGGGTGCAGACTGACCGGTGCTGGGACAACGACGTCGCGGAGGTGGTCGGCATGGCCGATGTACTGCTCACGGTAGGCACTCGGAAAGGGCTTTTCGTCGGACGGCGCCGGGGCGGCGCCTGGGAGTTCGACGAGACTCCCTACTTCAACGCGCAGGCCGTCTACTCGGTCGCCATCGACACCCGCGGCGACACGCCGAGGCTGCTGGCCGGAGGGGACAGCGCGCACTGGGGCCCGTCCGTGTTCCACTCCGACGACCTCGGCCGCTCGTGGACCGAGCCCGCCCAGCCGGCCGTCAAGTTCCCCAAGGACACCGGGGCTTCGCTGGAGCGGGTCTGGCAGCTGCACCCCGCGGCCGCCGAGCCGGACGTGGTGTACGCGGGCACGGAACCGGCCGCGCTGTACCGCTCCGAGGACCGGGGCGAGACCTTCGAGCTCGTACGTCCGCTGTGGGAGCACCCGACCCGCTCGAAGTGGGTGCCGGGAGGCGGCGGCGAAGGGCTGCACACCATCCTCACGGACGCCCGCGACCCGCGGGCCGTGACGGTCGCCGTCTCCACCGCGGGGGTGTTCCGCACGACCGACGGCCTCGCGAGCTGGGAGCCCGCCAACTCCGGTGTCTCTGCGGTGTTCCTGCCGGATCCGAACCCGGAGTTCGGCCAGTGCGTGCACAAGGTCGCACGGGACGCGGCGAACCCGGACCGGCTGTATCTGCAGAACCACTGGGGTGTCTACCGGAGCGACGACGCGGGGTCGCGGTGGACGGACATCGGGGCGGGACTGCCGTCCACGTTCGGGTTCGCGGTGGCCGCCCACCCGCACCGCGGGGACACGGCGTACGTCTTCCCGATCAACGCCGACGCCGACCGGGTCCCGGCGGACCGGCGCTGCCGGGTCTTCCGTACGGCGGACGCGGGCAAGAACTGGGAGCCCCTGACGGCCGGCCTCCCCGACGGGGACCACTACGGCACGGTGCTGCGCGACGCCCTGTGCACCGACGACGCGGACCCGGCCGGCGTGTACTTCGGCAATCGCAACGGAGAGGTGTTCGCCTCCTCCGACGACGGCGACAGCTGGCAGCAGTTGGCGGCGCATCTGCCGGACGTGCTGTGCGTGCGGGCGGCGGTGGTGGACTGAGCGGCACGGAGCCGCCGTTCAGGACGGCGACGCCGTTCCGGCCGCGGCCGGTGGGCAAGGGGTGCGTGGCAGGGGGCGCGGAGAGGCTGGCCGGGGGGGGCGGGGCGCGGAAGGCGGAAGGCTGGGATGCGGCGCCGGGCCACGGAGAGGCGGACGGGAGCGTCGAAGCGGGAACGCCCAGAGGTACGCGGGAGAACCGAGGCGGGAGCGTCGGGACGGGGCGCCAACAGGTGTGCGGTAGGGGCGAGACGGGGCGCGCGGTGAGGTGGGCGGGAGGGTCGGTTCCGTTCGCCTGCCGTGCGTCCTCGCCGTCCGTCTCGCCGTCCGGTGGTCGGTTTCGGTCGCCTCCGGTCGTCACGTGGCTGTCCCGCGGTGACCGGTTGATCGCCGTCACCCGTACGGCAGTAGGGTGACGCCCGTGGCACCACGACCGTTGCATGAAATCGTCGAAGCAGGCTGGGCGAAGGCCCTGGAACCCGTCGCCGGGCGGATCGCCGGGATGGGTGACTTCCTGCGCGCGGAGATCGCCTCGGGACGCACCTACCTCCCGGCGGGACCGAACGTCCTGCGCGCCTTCCAGCAGCCCTTCGACGAGGTCCGCGTCCTCATCGTCGGGCAGGACCCCTATCCCACCCCGGGGCACGCGGTGGGGCTGTCGTTCTCGGTAGCTCCGGAGGTGAGGCCGCTGCCCGGCAGCCTGATCAACATCTACCGCGAACTCACCACCGACCTCGGGGTCCCGCAGCCGTCGAACGGCGACCTCACGCCCTGGACGCAGCAGGGGGTCCAGCTGCTCAACAGGGCGCTCACCACGGCGCCGCGGAGCCCCGCGGCCCACCGCGGCAAGGGCTGGGAGGAGGTCACCGAACAGGCGATACGGGCGCTGGCGGCCCGCGGACGGCCGCTGGTGTCGATCCTGTGGGGCCGCGACGCCCGCAACCTGCGTCCGCTTCTCGGGGACCTCCCCTCGATCGAGTCCGCGCACCCCTCCCCCATGTCCGCCGACCGCGGCTTCTTCGGCTCGCGGCCCTTCAGCCGCGCCAACGACCTCCTGGCCCGGCAGGGAGCGCAGCCCGTGGACTGGCGACTGCCGTGAGCCGCCCCGGCCCCGTGTCCGGAGTGCTGGCCGTGGACTCGGGCGGCTCCGGGATGCGGGCCGCGCTCGGTGTTCCCGCCGACGCGGGCACCGGCCGCCCCGGGCCGCTGACGTCCGCGGAACCGGTGCGCACCGGCCCGCGTGGCATCGACGCGGATCACCTGCTGGAACAACTGCTGCCGATGGCCCGGCGGCTGATGGCGGACTCCGGCGTCGAGGAAGTGGGGGCCGTCGCCGTCGGCGCGGCCGGGTTCGCCACCCTGGGGGACGACCTGAGGGCCCGGCTGCCGTCCGCCCTGGAGCGTGAACTGGGCGTCCGCCGGGTGGTGTTGGCGGCCGACGCCGTCACCGCGTACACGGGGGCCCTCGGCCGGCGGCCGGGCGCGGTGATCGCCGCCGGCACGGGGATGATCGCCGTCGGGACGGACCTGAGGAGCTGGCGCCGGGCGGACGGCTGGGGCCATCTGCTGGGCGACTGCGGGGGCGGGGCGTGGATCGGGCGGGCCGGACTGGAGGCCGCTCTGCGGGCCTTCGACGGGCGGCACGGAGGTTCGGCGGCGCTGCTGGCCCGCGTCGAGGAGCGGTTCGGGCCGGTGCCGGAGCTGCCGGGCCGGCTGTACTCGCGCGCCGACCGGCCCGCGGTGCTGGCCTCCTTCGCTCCCGAGGTGGCGACGGCCGCGGGCGCCGATCCGGTGGCGGCGGAGATCCTGCGGGCGGCGGCCCGGCACATGGCCGAGTCCGCGGCCGCGGTCTGCCCCGCGACCGGGGAGGCGCACGTCGCACTCACGGGCGGACTGTTCAAGATGGGGGACCCGCTGCTCGTACCGTTGCGCGAGGAGCTGGCGGCTCAACTGCCGCACGCCCGCACGGTGCCGGCCGCGGGCGACCCCCTGCACGGCGCCATGATCATCGCCGTCGACCTCGCCCGCGGCGACCTCGCGCTCGCGCCGGACGCGCGCCTGCTGCACGTGGTGTCCGAGACGGCCGGTTGACACCCTTCGCCCGATCCGCGAGGTCCGATGGCGTGGCGGTCGGGGCCGCCTCGTCAAGAGGGGTCGTAGTGATCATTTCTAATCTGTACGTAACTCATGCGACAAAAGCGGACGGATACCGCTCACCTGCACCCTCCCCGAACAGGGGAGCCCAGGAAGCCAGTAACATGCGGCGCCATGAGCTCCCCCACTGGGCCCGCGTCCGGCCTGCCAGTACGAATGCCGCGACCCCGCCAGCCCGGGCGGCACCGCCGCCCGGAACCCCTGGCGGCTCCCGAGGGCGCGCCCGCGCTCGTCCTCGCGCTGCCGGGCACTCCCAGTGCCGCCACGCGCAGCCTCGCCGAGGAGGTCGTGAGCATCGCCCGCTCCGAGCTCCCCGGCCTCGACGCCCGGATCGGGTACCTGGACGGCGACGACGCCGAGTTCCCCACCCTGCAGTCCGTGCTCGGCCGTGCCGCCGAGGAGCGCACGGCCCGCTTCGAGCAGGCGCGCGCCGCCGGTGCGGACGTGGCCGAGCCCGACGGCCCGGTGGCCGTCGTGGTGCCGCTGCTCGCGGGACCCGACAACGCGCTGCTGCGCCGCATCCGCCAGGCCGTCATGGAGAGCCGCGTCGCGGCCGACCTGACCGACGTGCTCGGCCCGCACCCGCTGCTCGCGGAGGCCCTGCACGTGCGCCTGTCCGAGGCGGGTCTGGCGCGCGCCGACCGTGCCCGGCTGTTCACCGTGGCGACCGCGGCGGACGGCATCATCCTCGCGTCGGTGGGCGGCGAGGAGGCCGTGCAGGCGGCCGGGATCACCGGCATGCTGCTGGCCGCCCGGCTCGCGGTGCCGGTGATGGCGGCGGCGCTCGACGAGGAGGGCTCCATCGCGGCGATCGCCGAGCAGCTGAGGTCCTCCGGTTCCCAGCAGCTGGCGCTCGCACCGTACCTGATCGGTCCCGAGCTGGACCCGGGGCTGCTCGACGCGGCCGCCAAGGAGGCGGGCTGCTCCGCCGCCGAGGCGCTCGGCCCGTACCCGGCGATCGGCAAGCTGGCCCTGGCCAAGTACACGACGGCGCTGGGCATCGCCCCGCAGCAGCCGCAGGGCGCGCCGGCCCGCTAGACCCGTCCGGCAGGTCCACGCGGTTCCGCGGGGCCGCCGACGGGAGTCACCCGCACCTCGGACGCCGAAAGGGCCCGTTTCCACGAAACGGGCCCTTCGCCGTGTGCGGGGCCGGGCCGGGTCACCGTCACCTTGGCTCCCCGGGCCGGGTCACCTTGGTTCCCCGGGCCCGGTACGCGCCTGGCAGCAGGCTCCGCCCCTCTGCGCCCGGCGGTCAGGCGGCGGCACCCACGGGTCGCGGGTGACGGCCGGCGACTGGTCAGCCGAACACCACGCAGGACGCCGCGGTGGCCTCGATCGAGCCGCTCTTGCGCAGCATCCCGGTGGCGGGGTCGACCGCGAACCAGGTCACGTCCCCGGAGCGCTCGTTGGCGACGTACAGGAAGCGCCCCGAGGGGTGCAGCGCGATGGCCCGCGGCCAGGTGCCGCCGCACGGCACCGTCGCGACCAGCCGCAGTTCCTCCCCGTCGAGCGCCAGGACGGAGAGGACGTCCTCGCCCCGGGTGGCGATCCAGACGAACCGCCCGTCCGGCGAGACGGCGATGCCGGACGGGAACGCGTCGCCGTCCGGGGAGCCCGGCAGCACGGCGGTCTCACCGAAGGGCCGCAGTGTGCCCGCGGCGGCGTCCCAGCGACAGACGGTCACGGTGGGCGCGAGTTCGTTCACGACGTAGGCGTGCTCGCCGCGCGGATGGAAGGCCAGGTGGCGGGGTCCGGAGCCGGGCCGCAGCGCCGTCTCGCGGTGCAGCGAGAGGGTTCCGCCGTCCAGCGCGCACACCCGCACCGAGTCCGTGCCGAGGTCCACGCTCACGGCCCAGCGGCCGCTGGGGTCGGGCTGCACCTGGTGGGCGTGCGGGCCCTGCTGGCGCGGGGAGTGCGGGCCGGAGCCGGTGTGCGCGAACACGGCGGAGGGGGCGTCGGCGAGCCTCCCGTCGGCGCGGACGGGCACGGCGGTGACGCTGCCCGAGCCGTAGTTGGCGGTCAGGACGTGGCCGCCGTGGAGGCTGAGGTACGTGGGCCCGCTGCCGCCGACCGGCACGGGCGGCCCGGTGAGCTCGGGCTTGTCGCCCGTCACGCGGAAGGCGGCCACCGCGCCGTCGGCGGTCTCGCTGACGGTGTAGAGCGTGCCGCCGTCGGGCGACAGGGCGAGGTACGACGGGTCGGGTACGCCGTCCACGGCGCTCAGGACCGTCAGCGTGCCCCGCTGCTCGTCCACGGCCGCGGTGAGCACACCGTGGCCGCCCGCCGCCGTGAACGACCCGATGAACGCCCGTGGTTGCCGCCTGACGTCGTCTGTCACTGCCGTCCCCTCTCGCTGCTGCGCTGTCCGGGGCGACGGTAGCAGCGCGGGATCATCCGTCTGGACCGAGCAGGGCACGGTCGCCCGCCCGCCGCGGAGACGACTCCCGGGGACGCCGGCGCCCGGCCGGAGGGCCGCCGGGGCCATGGGGCGACGGAGCCACGGAGCCACGGGGCCACCGTCCGTGGCGGGGCGTACGCCGACGGCGGCCGGACGCTCCTGTACGGCGGCGTTTCCGGTCTCGCGCCTCACCGTTCTTGCGAGCTTCGCCCGCGCGTGAGCATCTCGCCCTGCGTGCGCGCCTCGCCACGTGTGCGCGCCCCGGGAATGCCCTCGTCGTACGGACGGTCGCCGCGCGCATGCGGTCGCCCTGCGTGCGCGCCTCGCCGTGCGTGCGCGCCTCACCCTGCGTGAGCATCTGCCGTGCGTGCGCGCCTCGCCCTGCGTGGGCCTCGCGTCGTGCGTGGGTATCTCATCGCACGTGCGCGCCTCACCCTGCGTGAGCGTCTGCGGTGCGTGCGTGCCTCGCCCTGCGTGTGCGTCTCGCCTGCGTGAGCATCTCCCCCGTGCGCCCAAGCTTTCGCCGCACATACGCGCCTCACCGGGCGAACGCATCTCGCCGTACGTGCAAACCTCACCGGCGTAGGCACCTTCGCCCGGCGCAGCCCGCCTCGCCGGGCTGTGCCGGGGTCTCTCAGGCGCCCAGGAGCCGTGAGCCCCGCAGCGGGCCCGCCAGGGCCGCGAGCGCCCGCTCCAGGCCGTGCAGATGGGCCAGGGCCTGCTCGGCGCCCGGGTGATGGCCCGGGGCGGCCGGGTGGGCCGGCACGGCGCCCTCGGGCACGGCGCCGACGAGGGACGCCATCGCCGCCTCGACGCGCCCGCAGGCGGCGGTCAGGCGGGCGTCGTGCGAGGCGTCCGGGTCGGCGGCGACGGCGGCGAGCCCGCGCGCCTCACGGGCGCAGTCGTCGAGCAGGGCGAGGACCTCGCGGGCCCTGGCCTTCCGCGCCCGCAGCGGATTGAGCGGATGGACCAGCGGCGCGAGCGCCGAGCGCACCCGCCCCAGCAGGGCTTCGAGCTCCGCCACCCGGGGCGCGGGGTCGGCGGCGGCGTCACCGGCCAGCCGCCGTGCCGCCGTCGCGGTGCAGCCGTGCACCGCGTGCAGGGCGCGTTCCACCCAGCGGTCGGTGACCGCGTGCGTGGTGATCGGCAGGATCAGCGCGACGGCGAGCGCCGCGCCGAGGGCACCGACACCGGTCTCGGCGAAGCGCAGGGCCAGCAGTCCCGGGTGCAGCACGCCCAGGAGCCCGTACAGCAGGCCGGCCATGACGGTGACGAAGAACATCATCCAGCTGTACGAGGGCGCCGCCGTGTAGAAGATGCCGAAGACGCAGACGGCCACGAGCGCCGCGGTGGGCGCCGGGGCGCCGTGCAGGGGGACGGCGACCAGCAGTCCCGCGCCGATGCCGGTGACCGTGCCGACGACGCGCCGGAAGCCGCGGACCAGGGTCTCGCCGCGCGACGCCGTGTTCACGAAGATCCACCAAGCGGTGCCGACGGCCCAGTACCAGCGTTCGTGCGAGAGGAGCGGGCCGGCGGCGACGGCGAAGGCGCAGGCGGCGGTCGCCTGGAAGGCCTGGCGGGTGGCCGGGCGGTCGAGCCCCCGTCCGTCCAGAGGCGCGGGCGCGGGAGGCGGCGGGGTGCGCCGCTCGATGCACCACGCGCCGAAGCGGACCGCCGAGGAGGCGGCCAGGGCCAGCGCGACGGCGGCGTACAGCTGCGGCAACTGGCCGGGCAGGGCGTGCAGGAACTGCGTGGTGAAGAACATCATGAACGCGAAGATCCCGAGCGCGTGACCGCGCGGCCCCCAGCGGCGGGCGTACACCCCGCCGAAGATCACCGCGAGCCAGGTCGCGTCACGCAGCGCGGGCACCCCGTGCAGCACCGTCGCGACCGCCAGGACGGGGAAGCCGACGACGGGCAGCAGGGCGGTGGTGACCGCCTGTCCGCGCACGGTCGCGTCCCCCACGGTGAACAGCGCGAGGAGTGCCGCGAGCCCGCCCGTGATCGAGGCCGGCAGCGACAGTCCCGCCAGTTCCGACACGGTCACGGCGAGGCCGATGCCGAGCACCGCCCGCAGCGAGACCCGCAGCCGGAACAGTCCCGGATCCGGAGCCCTGAACATCTTCTTCACGTGCGGCAGCCGCCCCCGTTTCTCGTCGACCCGGCCTTCGGGCGATCCCCTCAGGACATGGGAATGGCGCCGCGGGCACGGATCCGGCTTCATTGCCTGTCCTGCGCTGCGCGGCGCCATCAATAGGCCCTAGGAAAGCATCAGGACGGCAGTGGCTCAACCGGCTCACCGTTCACTGAGCCATTGGTACAGTCGGAGTGGATCACCCGTGACAGCAGGAAGGCCAACGGACCATGGCCGTGGACGAACTCGACACCCGCATCCTGCGGCTGCTCCTCGAACAGCCGCGCACCAGCGTGCGGGAGTACGCGCGCATCCTGGGCGTCGCCCGCGGCACGCTCCAGGCCCGCCTCGACCGGCTGGAGCGCGACGGGGTGATCACCGGCACGGCCCCCGCCCTGTCCCCCGCCGCGCTCGGCCACCCCGTGCTCGCCTTCGTGCACATCGAGGTGACACAGGGCAACCTCGACGACGTGGGGGACGCGCTGGCCGCCGTCCCGGAGATCGTCGAGGCGTTCTCGATCACCGGCGGCGGTGATCTGCTGACCCGGGTGGTGGCGCGGGACAACGCGCACCTGGAGGACGTCATCCAGTCGCTGATCAGCCTGCCCGGCGTCGTCCGCACCCGTACCGAGGTGGTGCTGCGCGAGCGCGTCCCGCACCGGCTGCTGCCGCTGGTCGAGTCGATGGGCCGGGCGGCGAAGAGCTGACCCCCCGCGAGCCGGGGCGAGGCACGCGCCGCGCTCCCGGCTCCGGTCACGGCCGGGCCGCGCGGCGGGGACGGCGCCCTTGGCATCCTGGAGGCCATGAGCACTCTCGGCGGCACCGCGGTCGTCTTCGACCTCGACGGAACGCTCGTGGACAGCGAGCCCAACTACTTCGAGGCGGGCCGGCGGACGCTCGCCGCGCACGGCGTCACGGACTTCACCTGGGCGGACCACGAACGGTACGTCGGGATCAGTACGCGGGAGACGCTGCGGCTCTGGAAGGAGCGCTACGGCCTCGAAGCGCCCCTCGACGTCCTGCTCGCGGACAAGAACCGCCGCTATCTGGAGCTGGCCCGCGCGGCCACGCCCGTGTACGCGGAGATGCGGACGTTCGTGGAGCTGCTGGCCCGCGAGGGGGTCCCGATGGCCGTGGCGTCGGGTTCCTCACCGCAGGCCATCGAGGCGATCCTCGCGGGCACGGGCCTGGACGAGTGGCTGACCACCGTCGTCTCCGCCGAGGAGGTCGCGCACGGCAAGCCCGCACCCGACATCTTCCTGGAGGCGGCCCGCCGGCTGGGGGCGGCCCCCGCCGACTGCGTGGTCCTGGAGGACGCGGCCCCCGGCGCCGCCGCCGCGCACGCGGCGGGCATGCGCTGCGTCGCCGTCCCCTACGTCGCCGCCCAGGCCGACGACCCGGCGTTCGCGACCGCCGCGCTGCTGCTGCGCGGCGGCCAGGCCGAGTTCACGGCGCGGGCGGCTCACGACTGGCTCGTCCGCTCCGCCCGCTCGTCCCGGACTCCCTGACGGCGACGCCCTCCTGACGGTCCGCCACCAGCGCGTCCCGTGGCCCCGCCGATGCCATCCCCAATCCTCTGGCTGGTGGCCGGAATCGGCGATCGTGTCCGGTTCGGGTGCACATCGCGCTAAGGTCCACCTCCAGGCCGGTGACAGGCACCGGCCGGTGCGGGACCGGACGGGCGTACGGGACGCGCACGGGCCCGGCCCGGTGCGGCGACGGCGCGTGCGGGGCGTCGCGGGCGGACGGGTTCCGCCGGAGGTGCCCTGGCGCCCGGAATGCGGGGCACACGCACCCGTACGGGTGACGATCGGGCGGCGCCCGGACCGCGGGACGGCCCAGCGTGGGAGGCCTGAGGGGAAGCGTCCGGGCCGCTCGCCGGACCCGGACCGGCAGGGACGTGCAGGGGAGCTCTGGTAGTAGTGGCTCACCGCACGAGGGCTGGATGGAGGTGCGATGTCCACACAGACCCACCGTCTGACCATCACCGAGATCACCAGTTGTGACGACTGCGCGGTCCTGCGGGTCAGCGGCGAGCTGGACCAGAGTGGTGAGGAGCTTTTCCTGGGCACGCTCGGAGCGAGCGTGGACGCGGGGCACCGGCATCTCGTGCTGGACGTGACCGCCCTCGTCTTCTGCGACTCGCGGGGCCTGAACAGCCTGCTGGCCGTCCGCTGGCTGCTGGAGCGCAGGCAGGGCAAGCTCATGCTGGCCGGGGCGGGGCGCCGGCTCACCGAACTCCTTGCGCAGACCGGCAGTTCGGAACTGCTGCCCAGCCGGCTGACGGTCGGTCAGGCCCTGCTGGACCTGCCCGCGGAGCACCGGCCCGTCTGGCCGCCGGCGCCGCCCCGGCCGAGGGACCACGCCGTGCACGGCCGCGCCGAGGCACCGCACCTCCCCCCGTCACGGTCGCGGCCTCCGGACTGCGCGGGTGAGTGACGGCCCCGAGGGAACGGGCGCGGAGCGGGCGCTCACAGTCGGTCGAGTCGTCCCGTCGTACGCCCGAGGCAGGTGACCGGTCCGGGGTCCGGCACGTCGATCTCGTGGAAGCCCAGGCGGTCGTAGAACGCCCTGGCCCGCGTGTTGGCCGTGACCATCACCAGGTGGACGGCCGGGACGCCCTTGTCCCGCAGGGCCGCCAGCAGTGCCCTCATCAGCGCACGGCCGTGCCCGCGGCCCTGCCACTCGGGGAGCAGGTCGATGTGCAGGTGGGCCGGATACGCGGCCATCTCGGGGAAGACCATGCGCTCGGGGTCGTGCAGCAGCGCGACGATCGCCTGGTCCGCGCTGGCGGGCGGGCCGGAGGGAAGCGGATAGCGATCGGCGACCCGGGGCAGCCACTTCGCGCGGAACGTCTCGGCGAAACGGGCGGTGTCCGCGGCGCCGACGACGTACCCCACCGCCTGTCCGCGCCCGTCGTCCAGCACGAAGGCCAGGTCCGGTTCCAGCTCGACGTACGGGAGGGCGAAGGCGGCGGGGAAGATCCCGGGATCTCTGTAATGGGGCCTGCTGTCACCGCCGTTGTGGGCGGTGAGCACGCAGATGTCCTCGACGGCCGCCCGGTCCTGCGGGCGGTACGGACGTACGGCGGGAGAGGAAGTCACTACCGCATCCTGCCTAGTTGGGAGCGCTCCCACAACCGTCTTTCACCGACGCCCTTTGCGACGGGCGCTCCAGTGCCCGGGTCACCGGCTCATGTGCTATGGCGGGTGCGGCTGTTCGGGCCGGGGCGGACTCCGAGCAGGTTGAGGTACATGGCCGTCACGTCCCGGACCGCGTCGTCGTACGTACCGGGATCCGCGGCGGCCAGCCGCGCGAACTCGACGCACATGCCGCCGACCGCGCGGGCGACGGCGAGCGGTTCGGCGACCGGGGCGGCCCGGCCCTCGGCGGCCACGCGGCGGATGTAGCGGGCGTGGCGGTGCACGGGCCGCTCGCAGATCTCCTGCCACAGCTCGGCCAGCCGGGGGTCGGTCCGGGCCTGCTCCGCCAGCGGTCCGAGCAGCGGCAGATGGCGGGCGTAGGCGGCGACGAAGGCACCGACGGAGGCCGTCGCGACGGCGCGCACGTCGTCGGTGTCGTCCACGTCCGGCACGTCCTGCGCGGCGAGGAACGCGTCCCTGACCCGTGTGGCGAGGACGCGGAAGATCTCCTCCTTGGACGCGAAGTACACGTAGAAGCCGGCGCGCGAGATCCCGGCCTCGGCGGTGATGTCGCCCACCGTGGCGGCGCCGTGGCCGAGCCGCGCGAAGACGGCCTCGGCCGCGTCCAGGAGCCTGCCGCGCGCCGGGGCCTCGCTGCGGTCGCGGGCTGTGCGGGTCGCCCACGCCCGCCGTACCGCCTGTTCGTCGGCTGTCACGCCGCGAGCATATTGACGTTGACGTCAATGTCAATGAGCATGGCGGCCGACCACGGTTTCCCGGAGGGGCTCATGGGTTCTGCCGCCGTACTCGTCGCCAACCGCGGGGAGATCGCCGTACGTGTCCTGCGCGCCGCGGCCGAGGCGGGGCTGCGCACCGTCGCGGTGTACGCCCCGGACGACGACCTGCACGTCCGCTACGCCGACGAGGCGGTGCCGCTGGGCGGGGCCGGCTACCTGGACGCGGACGCACTGCTGGCCGCGGCGCGCGGCTGCGACTTCCTCCACCCGGGGTACGGATTCCTCAGCGAGGACGCCGGGTTCGCCGCCCGGTGCCTGGCCGGCGGAGTCCGTTTCGTCGGCCCCTCCCCCGAGGTGCTGGCGCTGTTCGGCGACAAGGCGCGCGCACGCGCGCTCGCCGTGGACCAGGGCGTGCCGGTCCTGGAGGGGACCCGCGGCGGCACGAGCCCGGAGGAGGCGCGGGAGTTCCTGGCGGGCGGCCCCGTCATGGTCAAGGCGGTGGGCGGGGGCGGCGGCCGCGGGATGCGGGTGGTGCGCTCGGCCGGAGAGCTGGCCGACGCCTGGGAGCGGTGCCGCTCGGAGGCCCAGCAGGGCTTCGGAAGGCCCGAGTTGTACGTGGAGCGGCTGCTGGAGGGTGCCCGGCACATCGAGGTGCAGGTCGTCGGCGACGCGACCGGCGCCGTCACCCATCTGTGGGACCGGGACTGCAGCGCCCAGCGCCGCCACCAGAAGTTGATCGAGATCGCACCGGCGCCCGGACTGCCGCCGCGGGTGCGCGACGCGCTGCTGTCCTGTGCCCTGCGGATGGCCCGGGCGACCGGCTACACCGGACTGGGCACCTTCGAATTCCTGGTCCGCGGCGAGGAGTTCCGCTTCATCGAGGCCAACCCCCGTCTCCAGGTGGAGCACACGGTCACCGAGGAGGTGACCGGCGTCGACCTGGTCGCCGTCCAGCTGCGGCTGGCCGCGGGCGAGACGCTGGAGGCGCTGGGGCTGGCGGGTGAGCCCCGGGCTCCTCGCGGCCACGCCGTGCAGGCCCGGGTGAACGCCGAGGTCACGGCGGCGGACGGCACGGTACGTCCGTCGGCGGGCCGGCTCGCGCGCTTCGACGTGCCGACCGGGCCCGGGGTCCGGGTCGACACCGCCGCGCGGGCGGGGGCCGAAGTGGGCGTCCGCTACGACTCGTTGCTGGCCAAGGTGATCGTGTCCTCACCGCACGGGGTCGCCGCCGCCTGCGAGCGGGCCCGGCGGGCGCTGGACGAGTTCACGGTCGAGGGGGTGCGGACGGGCGTCCCGCTGCTGCGCGCGGTTCTCGACCGGCCGGAGTTCTGGGCGCACACCGGGTTCGTCGAGCAGCACCTGGCCGAGCTGGTCCCCGAGGACGCCGCCCCGGCACCCGCCGAGGGGACCGCCGTCGCCCCCATGAGCGGCACGGTCGTCGGCGTCGACGTGTCCCCGGGCGACCGGGTGGCGGCGGGCGGGCAACTGGTCGTGCTGGAGGCCATGAAGATGGAGCACGTCGTCCGGGCGGCGGCCCCCGGAGTCGTCCGTGCCGTGCACGCGCGCCTCGGCGACACCGTGCGGGAGGGGCGGCCCCTGGTCGAGCTGGACGGGGCGAGCGACGCGTCCGGCGGGACCGGGACCGTGGGGACGGTCGACCTGGACGCCGTACGGCCCGATCTGGCCGAGGCGCGCAGCCGCCACGCCTTCGGTCTGGACGAGCACCGCCCGGACGCCGTGGCCCGGCGCCGCGCGCTCGGGCGCCGTACCGCCCGCGAGAACATCGAGGACCTCTGCGACGCGGGCAGCTTCACGGAGTTCGGCGCCCTGGCGATCGCCGCGCAGCGCAGGCGGCGCTCGCTGGACGACCTGATCCGCTCCACCCCGGCCGACGGCATGGTCACCGGCACGGGGCGGGTCGACGGAGCGCCCTGCGTGGTGATGTCGTACGACTACACGGTCCTGGCGGGCACCCAGGGGCACCAGAACCACCGCAAGACCGACCGGATGCTGGGCGTCGCGGAGGAGCGGCGGTTGCCGGTGGTGCTGTTCGCCGAGGGCGGCGGGGGCCGGCCCGGAGACACGGACACCACCGCCGTCGCCGGTCTCAACATCACGACGTTCCAGCGGATGGGACGCCTCAGCGGCACGGTCCCGCTGGTCGGCATCGCCTCGGGTCGGTGCTTCGCCGGCAACGCGGCCCTGCTCGGCTGCTGCGACGTCGTGATCGCCACCCCCGAGGCCACCATCGGCATGGGCGGTCCCGCGATGATCGAGGGCGGCGGCCTCGGGGTGTACCGGCCCGAGGAGGTCGGACCGCTGTCGGTCCAGGAGCCCAACGGGGTCGTCGACATCGCCGTGGCCGACGAGGCGGAGGCGGTCCGCGTGGCACGCCGCTACCTCGGGTACTTCCAGGGCGCGCGGGAGGGCTGGGAGGCGCCGGACCGGCGGCTGCTGCGCCACGTCGTGCCGGAGAACCGCCGGCGCGCCTATGACATGCGGGCGGCCGTGACGGCGCTCGCGGACACCGGGTCGGTGCTGGAGCTGCGGCCGGCGTTCGGCGTGGGCGTGCTCACCTCACTCGTCCGGATCGAGGGCCGTCCCGTGGGGCTCCTCGCGAGCAATCCGGCGCATCTGGGCGGCGCCGTCGACCGGGACGCGGCGGACAAGGCGGCCCGCTTCCTCCAGCTCTGCGACGCGTTCGGCCTCCCGGTCGTCTCGCTCTGCGACACCCCCGGTTTCATGGTCGGTCCGGACGCCGAACGGACCGCGACGGTACGGCACTTCGCGCGCCTCTTCGTGACGGGCGCGAACCTGCGCGTACCGCTCGTCTGCCTCGTCCTGCGCAAGGCGTACGGGCTCGGCGCGATGGCCATGATGGGCGGCTCCACCCGCGCCCCGCTGGCCACCGCCGCCTGGCCGAGCGGCGAGTTCGGCGGCATGGGCCTGGAGGGCGCGGTCCGCCTGGGCTACCGCAAGGAACTGGAGGCGATCGAGGACCCCGAGGAGCGCGACCGCGCCTTCGCGGCCCGAGTCGCCGAACTGTACGAGCACGGCAAGGCGGTCAACGCGGCCGCCGCACTGGAGATCGACGCGGTGATCGACCCGGCGGAGTCCCGGGAGTGGATCCTCGCCGCCCTCGACGGCCACGAGCAGGTTGGTCCCCGGGAGGGCCGGGGGTTCGTCGACACGTGGTGAGTCCGCCCGGGAGGCGGAACCGCCGAGGTGTGGTGCGGCCGCCGGGAGCCCAGCCCGGTCCCGAGCTGACGGGCGTCGCCTGCCATGCCCGTCAGCGGTCGGCGGCCCGACGGCTGACGGCCCGGCCTCCTCACGTGGTGACGCCGCAGGGGACGGCAGAGCCGCTGCGGTGCAGTGAGGCCGCGTGAGCCCAGCCCCGGTCCCGAGCTGACGGAAGTTGTTGGCCATGCCTTTCAGCGGCCGACGCCCCGGCGGCTGACGACTGACGTTCGGTGGCCTGGGCGTGCCTTTCGGTAGCCCGATCTGCGCATGGAACCGGCGGTCGGCTCAGTGGTGCCGCTCCTGCCGTGCGGGTCAGGAGCGGCGCGCGATCGGCCGGCCGGAACCGGGTTACGAGCGGCGGCGGGGTTTTCCGCGCTTCGCGCCCTTGGTGGCGCCGCCGGAACCGCCGGAACCGCTCCGGGGGTTCTTGCCGCCCTGCTTGCCGCCCGCCGGCTTGCGGCGCGCGTCGCCCTTCGGGGGCTGCTTCCGCTTGGGCTGGGCCGAAGGGGCGGCCGGGGCCGTGGGACGCCCGCGGGAGCTGTTGACAGTCCGCCCGCGGACGATGCCGATGAAGTCCTCGACCTGGTCGGTGGTCCGCTCCTCCGGCCACGACAGCGCGACGCGTGACTCGGGGGCGTCCGCCACCGGCCGGTAGGTGAGGTCCTTGCGGTGGTGCAGCCGGGCGAGGGACTGCGGGACGACGACGACCCCCACGCCCGCCGCGACCAGTTCCACGGCGTCCGCGGTCGTGGCCGGACGTTCGTTGGCGGGCCGCCCGGGCAGCTTCTGCCAGTCCAGGACGTCGTCGAGGGGATGCAGCACCAGCTCGTCGGCGAGGTCGTCGACGGACACCTCGTCGACCGCCGTCACGATGTGGTCCCTCGGGACCACGACGACCGTCGTCTCGGCGTAGAGGGGGATCGCGCTGAGGTCCGTACCGTCCACCGGGAGCCGGACGAGGCCGGCGTCCGCGCCGCCGTCGCGCAACAGGCCGCTCGCCTCGGCGGCGGGCACCGCGACGAGGGTGAGCGGGACGTCCGGCAGGCGCTCGTTCCAGATCCGCACCCACTTGGCGGGTGTCACTCCCGGGACATACGCGAGCCGGAACGAGGGGGTTGCTTCCGAGCCTGTCACCTGGCCAGGCTACCGGGCGTGGTCAGAGGCGGCGCACATGCTCGTTACCCTTGACACCATGACGTCGCAGCAGACCACCCAGACCATGAAGCCCGCCACCGCGGCGAAGAAGCTGGGTGTGTACCTCCAGGCCACCCCCGCCGAGTTCCAGGAGGGTGTCGTCTCGCGCACCGAGCTGAGCGCCCTGCAGAGCGACCCGCCCGCGTGGCTGGAGGAGCTGCGCCGGAACGGTCCGCACCCCCGCCCGGTGGTCGCGGCGAAGCTGGGCATCTCGATCGCGGGGCTCGCCCGCGGCGGGGTCACCGAGGCGCTCACCACGGAGCAGATCGAGGAGCTCAAGAAGGAGAACCCGTCCTGGCTCCGGCGGGAGCGCGCCACCCAGGCCGAGGTCCGCAAGGAGACCGTGCGCCTGAAGGAGAAGAAGGCGGAGCGGGCGAACCAGTCCGACGACAGCCGCTCGTGACCCCACCCCGCTCCCCCGACGACAGCCGCTGCTGACCCACCCCGCTCTCCGACGACACCCGCTCCTGCCCCACCCCGCTCCCCTGCCCCGGCGGGGAGGGAGCCTTCTCCGGCGTGAGCCGCGGGTCAGCGTCTGACCAGCAGTGCGTGGGTGGCGGCCGGTGAGGCCGCCGTCTCGGCCACCCGGTAGTCGCCGATCGCGTCGGCCACGTTGTCGAGCAGCCGCTCGCCCCGGCCGACGAGGAGCGGGACGACCGCCAGGTGCAGTTCGTCGATCAGACCGGCCCGCAAGTACTGCTGCACCGTGGCCGCTCCGCCGCCGACGCGTACGTCCCTGCCGCCCGCCGCCTCGAACGCCCGCTCCAGCACCGTATGCACGGACTCGTCGGTGAAGTGGAACGTGGTTCCGCCCTTCATCGCCACCGACGGCCGCGGATGGTGCGTGAGGACGAAGACGTCGTGGTGGAAGGGCGGGTTGTCGCCCCACCAGCCCGTCCACGACTCGTCCTCCCACGGGCCGCGCTGCGGCCCGAACATGTTCCGCCCCATGATGGTCGCGCCGACGTTCCGCTCGGACCGTTCGACCCAGTCGATGTCGACGCCCCTTCTGCCGTCGGCACGGTCCCGCAGGGCGTCGAACATCCACGTGTGCAGGCCGTCGGTGCCGTCGCCGAGCGGTGCCTCCAGGCGTTGCCGCGTTCCCGCGGCGAAGCCGTCGACCGAGACGGTGAGGTTGTGTCCACGCAGCTTGGGCATGAGGTGCTCCTCGGTCCGTTGTCTTCCACTCTCACCCCTGCGTCGAACGAGGGCAGACCGGATCGACACCCGCCACGGAAGTCCTTCCGGCCGAACGAAGACGGCCCCCTCTCCGTCGTAGTGGTGAAGGTCCGGGACGGGGGCGCGGCAGGACTGCCCCGGCCTCCGGTATGCAACCGAGCGGGAGCCGAGGGGCTTCCGGAGGAGGTCTCCCGATGGGAACGGTGCTGCACACGAGCCGGGGCAGAGGCGTGCGGGCGGCGGTCGCGGCGGCCGTCGTCGCGTCCGCCGTGGCCTGCACGGACGTGGGCGGTGGTGGCGGTGAGGCCGCCTCGTCCTGCGCCTTCCTGGTCGAGTACGAGGGCCGGACGTACCAGGACGTGGCCAACATCCCGTTCACGGTCGGGGACGCGCTCGGCGAGGCGGTCGTCCCGGCGTGCGACGACACCCCGAACGACGGGGACGACGGTGTGCCGGGGTCGGCCACGACCGCCTACGCCGTAGCGGAGCTGGACCCCGGCATCGCCGTCGCCGTGGGAGACGCCCCTGACGACGTCCGCCTCGTCGTCGTCCGCCGGGACGGTGAACTCCCCTCGAAGGTACGTGAATTGGTCAGCGGTCCCGGCGCCTCGCCTATCCCTTCACCGCGCCCGAGGTGAGTCCCTGGACGATGTGGCGGCTGGCGAAGGCGAACAGGAGCATCGTCGGCAGGATGGTGAGGACCGCCGCCGCCGACATCGAGCCCCAGTCGATGTTGAAGCTGGAGATGAACCCGTTCAGGGCCGTGGGGACGGTCTTGTTGCTGTCGCTGTTCATCAGCGTCACCGACAGGAACAGCTCGTTCCAGCAGTTCACGAAGTTGAAGATGAACGCGGCCACGATCCCGGGCCGCATCACCGGCAGCAGCACCCGGAACAGCGCCCCGAACCGGGACAGGCCGTCGATCATGGCGGCCTCCTCCAGGGCGTCCGGGATGTTCTCGAAGAAGCCCCGGAGCATCACCGTGCAGAACGGGATGCAGACGGCGATGTAGACCAGGATGAGGCCGAGCCGGTTGTCGACCAGGTTCAGGTCGGTCATCAACAGGTACAGCGGCCCCAGCGCGATGAAGGTGGGGATCATCTGCGTGACCAGGGCCGCCATCAGCAGCGCGGACTTGGTGCGGAACTCGAAGCGGGCCAGGACGTACGCCGACAGCATCGAGATGGCGGTGGCGACCGCGCCCGCGACGGTGGCGACGACGAGGCTGTTGGTGAGGTAGACGCCGAAGTCGGCCTTGGCGAACAGCCCTCGGTAGTTCTCCAGCGAGACGTGCTCGGGCCAGTAGGAGAGGGGGAAGGCGAAGATGTCGCCGGGCGCCTTGAGCGAGGTGACCGTGATCCAGTACAGCGGGAAGACGGTGAAAACCACCCACAGGCCGAGGAAGGTGAACTTGGCGGCCCGTCCGGCCGTGGACTCCTTGCCGATCACGGCTTCACCTCTCGCTTCTCACGCGTGGCCAGGAGGAAGAAGACGGCGAACACCAGCAGCGTCGCGACCACGATCAGGCCGAGCGCGGACGCCTTGCCGTAGTCGCCCTGCTGCGTGATCTTGATCATCCAGGTGGTCACGATGTGCGTCTCGTTGTTGGGTCCGCCGCCGGTCATCCCGAAGATCAGGTCCGGGAAGTTGAAGATCCAGATGATCCGCAGCAGGACGGTCAGTGCGAGCGTGACGCGGATGTACGGGATGGTGATCCGGAACAGCGTCCGCACCTTGCCCGCGCCGTCGAGCGCCGAGGCCTCGTACAGCTCGTCGGGGATGGACTGCAGCGCGGCCAGGATCATGATCGTGAAGAACGTGACCCCGTACCAGACGTTGGCAACCACCACGGCGAACATCGCCGTCTGCGGGTCGGCCAGCCAGGCGACCGGCTCGTCGATCAGACCCGCCTTCTGCAGCAGGTCGTTGACGACCCCGAACTCGCTGTTGAACATCCAGCGGAACAGGATGCCGATGAGGAAGCCGGAGATCGCCCACGGGAAGAACACCAGCGCCTGGTAGAGGCCGCGGAAGGGGAACTTGCGGCGCAGCCACAGGGCCAGGGCGAAACCGATCACCAGTTGCGGCACGATCGACCCGAAGACCCACACGGCGGTGTTACCGAGGACGGTGCCCCAGGCGGGGTCGGCGAAGACGTCGTGGAAGTTGTCCAGGCCCACCCAGGAGGTGTCGGTGAGGTCCGACAGGTTCCAGTGGCGGAAGGCCATCTGGCTGCCGGCCAGCATCGGGTAGTAGGTGAAGACCGCCACGAAGACCGCGGCCGGGGCCATGAAGGCGGCGATGAGCAGTCCCCGGCGGGACGTGAACTCCGGCTTGCGGCGGCCCCGCGCCGCGCCGCGGGCGGGCGGGGCGCCCCCGTCACCGGAGGGGCCCGCCGTCCTCGTCTTCGCCGCCTTCGTCTTCTTCGTCGTACTCGTCGCTCCGGACGCGGTCGGCATGGCTACTTCTCCTGCTGCCGCTTCTCGGTCCAGTACGCGTCCCAGCCGGCCAGAAGTTCCTTCGGCGTCGTCTTGCCGAGCACGAGCTTCTGGATGTCGGCGTCGGCCTTCTGCTGCCACTCGGTCCACCACGCGACGCCGCGCGGCTGGCTGACGTTGAGGTACTTCTCCGGGTGCTCCGTCATCGTGACGTAGCTGGACCAGGGGCCGGTCTTGTAGAACGGGTCCTCGGTGGCCGACTTGAGGATCGGCACCAGGCTGTTCTTCTTGGTGAAGGCCGTCGACGCCTTGCCCTCGGACAGGAACTCGACGAGCTTCAGCGCCTCGGCCTTGTGCTTGCTGCCGCTCGCCACGCCCCAGCCGGCGGTGGCGAGGGGCTGCACGGTCTTGCCGCTGGGGCCCGCGACCAGCGGGGCGGTGTCCCACTGGTCCGCGGAGATCGCCTTGGACTCCGAGACGGTGGCGATCACCTCGGGGTCCTGGAGCAGGAAGGCCGTGGACCCGTTGGAGAAGCCCTCCACCATCTCCGGGTAGCCCCAGGAGACGGACGACTTCGGCGAGGCCTCCTTGAAGAGCTCGACGTAGGTCTCCATGGCGTCGAGGGCCTCGGGCGCGGAGAAGATCGTGCTGCCGTCCTTCAGCTTGAAGCCGTCGGCGGGGTCGATCCTGTCGGCGACGTACGCCTCGATGGCGGCCGTGGCGTTGCTGTTGGCGTTGGCTCCGCCGCGGAAGGCGTACCCGTAGCGGCGCTTGGCGGGGTCGTGCACGGCCGAGGCCTGCTTCAGCAGTTCCTTCCAGGTGGCCGGCGGTGCCGAGAACCCGGCGTCCTTGATCAGGTCGGTGCGGTAGAAGAGGCTCAGTCCGTAGAAGCCGTAGGGGACGAAGTACGTCCTGCCCTTGGTGTCCTGGGACGCCTTGACGGCGTTCTCCGTCATGGCGTCCCAGCCCTTCCAGCCGGTCAGGCCCTTCTTCATGTCGTGGAGCCAGCCGTTGTTCGACCACGGGCCCACCGTGATGTCCCGCACCTCCAGGGTGTCGACACCGCTGCCGGACTGGAGCATCTGCTGGATCTTCTGGTCGGCCTGCTCGGTGGGCGGCGAGATGAGGTTGACCTTGATCTTGGGGTGCTGCTGCTCGAAGTCCGCTATGAGGTCCTTCAGCAGGCTCGTGCGCGCGGGGTTCGTCAGGCTCTCGACCATGTTGAGGGTCACCGTGCCGCTGTCGCCGCCGCCCATGGCGGAACAGCCGGTCAGGACCATCGTGGCGGCCGTGCCGAGGGCCAGGGCTGCCGTCCTTCTCTTCATCGTGCCGACCTCTTCCTTGGATCTGCCGCACTCAAGGCGGCTTCGGGGGACGGGGGTTGTCGGTGGCGCGGTGTCACGGGGTGCCGGAACGGGCCCGTGCGGTGCGGGCCCACTCGCCGAGGACGGGGACACAGGTCTCGGCGAAGTACTCGTAGTCGGCGGGGGTGTTGTAGACGTGTGCGGACAGCCGCAGATAGCCGATGCCGTCGAAGCTGGTGAAGGCCGTCTCCACGCCCAGCTCCCCGGCGGCCCGGTCGCGCAGGGCGTCGGCCTCGACGCGGCTCGCGGCCAGACCGGCCGGCAGGCGCACCAGGCGCATGCCGGGCACGGGCATCCCGACATCGACCGTGCCGGGCTCCCCCGTCAATTCGGCGAGGGCGGCACCGATGACCTGTTCCGCGTAGCCGGCGAGGTCGTCCATGTACCGCCGGGCGGTGTCCCAGCCCCAGGTGCGCTCGACGAAGTCCAGCGCGGCCGGCGCGGCCAGACTGCCGGTGACGTCCACCGTCCCCTGCTGGTCGAAGCGGTCGGGGTACGGATCGGCGGCGGCCCACGAGTCGATCAGCGGGTGGAGCCGCTCGCGCAGTTCACCACGGGCCACCAGCGCGGCGGTGCCCCGCGGCGTGCAGCCCCACTTGTGCAGGTTGCCCACCCAGAAATCGCAGTCCAGACCGTCGAGCGGGGCGGCGATGAGCCCGGGTGCGTGGGCCGCGTCCACGAGCAGCGGGATGCCGAGCCGCCGGGCGTGGGCGCCGACGCGTTCGACCGGCATGCGGCGGGCGGTCGCCGAGGTGATCTGGTCGAGGACGACGAGCCCGGTGGCGTCGCTCAGCTCCGCCGCCACGGCCTCGTACGCCTGCTCCTCACCGGCGTCCAGCGGCACCCGCGCGGTGCGGACCCGCCCGCCCCAGCGGCGCGCCAGCCGCTCGGCGCCCATGGTCACCGCCCCGTAGCCGTGATCGGTGACGACGATCTCCCCGCCGGGGCGGTCCGGGAGGCCGGCGTAGACGACGCTGACCCCGGCGCTCGCGTTGGGGACCAGGGCGAGGTCGTCCGCGTCCGCCCGCAGGAAGCGGGCGAGTTCCACCCGGGTGTCGGCGATCCGCTGCGGCAGCGCCGGGAACCAGACCACCGGCGACCGGTCCATCTCGGCGCGCAGCTCGTTCTGCCGTTCCTGTGCCACCAGCGGGACCGCCCCGAACGAACCGTGGTTCAGGTGCTTCATGGCCGGGTCGAGCGACCACGCCCGGGCGGCGGGCCGGCCGTCCGCCAGCAGCAGGGGGCGCGGGGCGGTGGTGACCTCGGTCTCGCTCACATGTCTCCTCGTCCGCCGGGATCCGAAGGGCCGTACGGCACACGGGTGCGCCGTACGAGACATCGGACCGTCACCTGAACTCGTATGATGACTCGGCATCCTGCACGGCATTTTCCGGCCAGGCAAGGGTCATACACAAGAAGTCATCAGATGAGTTGCGGTCGAGACGCCCAGGACATCTGATGACTCGGGTGGACTCGCTAGAGTGCACCCGGGCTCGGCGGTGCCGCCGGCCCGTCAGGGGAGGAGTCGGATGTCGGCGGTCGACAGGGCGTTCCACGGGCTACGGCACATGATCGCGACGGGCCGCCTGGTCGCGGGTGAGCGCATCCCGCCGGAGGCCGACCTCTGCGAGGAACTGGGCGTCTCCCGCGGCTCGTTGCGCGAGGCCGTACGGATGCTGGCCGCCCTCGGCGTGATCGAGCCGCGGCACGGCTCCGGCACCTACGTCTCCCCGCTCCGCCCCGAGGACGTCATCGGCAGCCTCTCCCTGACCCTCGAACTCCTGCCGCTGTCCGGCCTGTTGGAGGTGTACGAGATCCGGCGGGTGCTGGAGGCCCACGTCGCCGCGAAGGCGGCCGCGCGCCGCACCCCCGAGACGGTGCGGACGCTCCTTTCGCTCTGCGACGCGATGGAGGCGACCGACGACCCGACCGAGGCATCGGAGCTCGACCACGAGTTCCACGCGGAGATCGCCCGGGCCGCCGGCAATCCCGCGCTCGCCTCCCTGCTCTCGGTGTTCCGCGCCCGCTCCCGCAAGTACCAGGTCTTCACGCTCCCCGAGGGCCCCGAGCTGCGCCGCAAGAGCGACGAGGACCACCGCGTCATGGCCACCACGATCGCCGACCGGGACCCGGGCGCGGCGGCCGGCGCCGCGGAGGCGCACGTCGCCCAGACGGAGCGGTGGCTGCGCGCCTTCATGCCGCCTCTGGAGGAGCAGGACCGGTCCGAGGACCCGCCCGCCTGATCCGCCCCCGCCCGAGCCCGCGGTCATGGATCGCGTTGGGCCGTGCGAGTGGTGCATCTCCGGCGGGGGCCGTAGCGTCGGAACCGAGGATTCCGCCCGCGCGGAGGCGCGCTCGGCGGGGTCCGGGCCCCGGCGTGCCCGGCGGGGTGACGGGCGAGGACGCGTGGCCGGTGGGCTCCGCGACGAGGTTCCGGGAGCGGACATGGCCAAGAACGTATTCAGGGCGGCGGTCATGTTCGGCGCCGCCGCGGCCCTCGCGACCGCCACGGCCGCCGCCGCACCCGCCGCGGCACCGCGGTCGGCGGACACCGCCGGCCGGCAGGTGAGCAGCACGGTCCTCATGGACTGCTTCGACCGGTCCCAGGTCCGCCCGGCCGACTTCATCCTGGCCTGCGGCGACGGGAACAGCCGCCTGACCTCGCTGCACTGGACTCGGTGGGACGCGAAGCGCGCGGTGGCCACGGGCGTCAACGTGGTCAACGACTGCAAGCCCTACTGCGCGGCGGGCACCTTCCGCTCGTGCCCGGTCACCGTGCGGCTCGACCACCCCCGGACGTGGAAGCAGCAGCCGCAGCTGTCCCACTACACCCGCATGAGCCTGACGTACACCGACGGCAGGCCGGACGGATATCCCAGGACGGTGCACCAGCCGCTCTGGAACTGAACGGTCCACGCCCGCCGCACGCCACAGCGCCACGTCACCCCCCAGGAGGGTGACGTGGCGCAGTGGCGGCCTTCGGATGCCGAGCGGAATTCTTGAGGCGGCGACGAGAAACGCCCCCGTGAGCGCGGCGGCGCGTCCCGCACCCTCGCACCGCCGCACCCCCGCACCGCCGTATCGGTGCGGCCCCGGTGCGGCCCCACCCCTGTGCGCCCCGGCCCCCGCCCGCTCCGACGACGTGGGGCGGACCGCGCGTCCTGACGCG
>NZ_JBSGZN010000027.1:0-115764 GCF_053611025.1 Streptomyces sp. NPDC054842 | reverse complement strand
CGCCCGGACCGGGCGCGGTGCCGGCGGTCAGGCGGAGGGCACGACGAAACCGAGCGGCGCGGAGAGGCTGGTCCCACAGCCGTCTTCGCGCCGCTCGGCGTTCAGGGGTGTCGCTCAGGCGGTACCCGGGCTCACGGCCCGTCCATCCGGCGCCGGTCCTGCTCGTCCCACTTGCTCGTGTCGCGGGGCTCGGCGTACGGCTCCTCCTCCGGCGGGTGCCCGCCGGCCACCGCGCGCTGCCGCACCGTCTCCGCGTCGAACTCCAGGCCGAGCAGGATGGCCAGGTTGCTGATCCAGAGCCAGACCAGGAACACGATCACGCCGGCCATGGTCCCGTACGTCTTGTTGTACGAGGAGAAGTTGGCGACGTAGAACGCGAACCCGGCGGAGGCGATCAGCCAGATGACCAGGGCCAGGAGGCTGCCCGGGGTGATCCAGCGGAAGCCGCGGACCTTGGCGTTCGGGGTGGCCCAGTACAGGATCGCGATCATGACGGTGACCAGGATGACGAGGACGGGCCACTTGGCGATCGACCACACGGTCAGCGCCGTGTCGCCGATCCCCAGCGCGGTCCCCGCCTGCCGGGCCAGGCCGCCGGTGAAGACCACGATCAGGGCGCTGACCACGGCGAGGACCATGAGGACCACGGTCACCCCGACGCGCACCGGCAGGATCTTCCACACCGGACGGCCCTCGGGCATGTCGTAGACGGCGTTGGCGGTGCGGATGAAGGCCGCGACGTAGCCCGACGCGGACCAGACCGCCAGCAGCAGACCCACGATGGCGACGATCGATCCGGTGCCGCCGTTGCCCTGGAGCTGTTCGACGGCGTTGGTGATGATGTCGCGCGCCGACCCGGGGGTGAGCTGCTTGAGGTTGTCCATCACCTTGTCGGTGGTCGACTTGCCCGCGACGCCCAGCAGGGACACCAGGACGAGCAGCGCCGGGAAGAGCGACAGCACGCCGTAGTAGGTCAGGGCGGCCGCGCGGTCGGTCAGCTCGTCGTCCTTGAACTCGCGCAGGGTGCCGCGCATCGCGGCCATCCACGACTGTTTGGGCAGCTTCGTCGGCCCGTCCGGCGCCTTGCGCTCCACGCTCGGGTCGGGACCGTACCGGTCGTCCCCTCCGGTCTCCGCGGAGGTCGTCCTGTCGGGCTCGTCCCGTGCTCCGGCGGCCTGATCCCGCGACTCGTCGGAACGCGCCTCGCGCTCGTTGTGATGAATTCCAGGTATCCGCGCCATGGCGCACCGAGTATCCGCCCCGGCGCCGCGTACACGCCGAACGGCCTCTCACATTCCGATGTCGCGTGCCTCTTCACCCGGATGGAGGACCCGGCCGGGGATCGGCGCCGGGGCCGACCGTAGCCGTGCCGGGTCAGCCCGACAGGTCCCGGATGTGCGGCACCACGCGGGTCAGCCGCAGGACGCCCCACAGGATCAGCGCCGCCCCGGCCGCCTCGGGCAGCAGCCACCATCCGGTGCGCACGCTCTCGTCGAACAGGACGATGCCCAGAGCCAGGCTGATCACCGCGTCCCCGATGGTCAGCGCGGGCTGGGAGGCGGCCAGCGGGCCCGCCTGGAGGGCGTTCTCCAGCAGCAGGATGGCGGCGACGCCGGTCAGCGCGAATCCGTAGGTCTGCCACTGGCCGAGGAACGCGCCGAAGCCGTCGTCGGCCAGCGTGCCGGTCGCCGACTTGAGCAGCGCCGCGGTCAGGGCGTTGCTGACGGCCGAGGCCGACCCCAGAACGGCGGCCCGGAACAGCGGCGGCCGTCCCGGCCGGGCCACCACGACCGCAGCGGCGATCGCGCCGAGGCACACCGCCAGCGCGGGGATCCACCGCGCCATGCTCGCCTGGTTGCGCGCCCCGCTCGGAGCCGCCGCCACGAGGAGCAGGGCGAGCCCGCCCACCACGCCCGCGACGGCCCACCAGCCCGCGCCCGGCAGGCGCCGGTGCAGCAGCGGGACGGCGATCAGCAGAGCGAACGGAAGTTCGAGGATGAAGAGCGGCTGCACCAGGGCGAGCGGGCCGTTCACGAGAGCCAGGGCCTGGAACAGGGCGGCCCCGATCACTCCGGCGATACCGATCAGCCAGGCCGGACGCCGGGCCAGTTCGCGGAGGAGCCGCAGGCCGCCGCCGCGCGCGACGGTGGAGGCCGCCTTGCGCTGGAAGGCGGTGCCCGCGGCGTTGCTGGCGGCTCCCAGGACGGCGAACAGCGCGGCCAGCTCGATCACTTCTCCACCATGTCCCTTCCGTGGGACCGGGACCCCGTCGGCCCCGTCCGCCCGGCCCGTCCCTTTGTGCCCGCGCCTCAGACGCCCGGGTCCGCCAGCAGGGGACCCAGTGGGCCGAGATCGAGGTTGAGGTCGGAGCGCTCCAGTCCGTGCTGGGCGCACAGGTCGTCCATACGGGAGTCGAGGAGCATCAGGGCGGTGCCGAGGCGGTCCTCCTGCTCGGCACTGAGCGTGCCCTCCTCGAAGCGCCGGATCGCCTGGCGCTCCATGAGCTGCCGGATGAGTTCCACCACGGTCAGCACCAGCGCGGCGAGGTCGCCCGCGACCCGTTCGGGGTCGAGTTCCAGGGATCCGGCCCTCGGCGGCGCCGTCACAGCGGCCCGCTGTCGGACCAGGGCGCGGGCACCCTCTCGTTGACCGACGACAGCAGCGCGTGCAGCGAGATCCGTACCAGCGGCACGTCGGCGATCGCCAGCACGAGGTCGCCGCTGACCACCACGCCGGTCGCGAGCACCCGGTCCAGCAGGTCGACGAGCGGTACCCCGATCGGCGCGTACGGTTCGGCGCCGTCCCAGGGGACCGGACTGCGCAGGGCCTCGTGCGCGGGCGGCGCGGTCATGCGTCCACCGTGCCTTCCGCCCCCTGTGGGGCCTCGTCCAGCCGGGCGAAGGAGTACGGGATCCACGGCCCCGATTCGTCGATCTCCAGCCCGCGGAACCGCTCGTCGGCGCGCAGCCGCCCCAGTGCCTCGCCGAAGGCGGCGCGCTGTCCGTCGTCGAGCAGGTAGGCCGCGTTCAGGAGCTGCGGGGCGCTCCGCCCGGTCAGCTGCTCGTTCTGGAGCCTGTGCCGGGTCGCCGCGACGGCGTGCCGGCGCAGCTCCAGGTCGGCCTCGTGGGCGCGGGTAAGGGCGTCCTCGCGCAGGACGCGGTGCGCCCGCCGGCGCGCGCTGGCCCGGCTCAGATAGGCCCGGCCGCCGGCCGGGGTGCCCTCGGCGGCGGCGTCCGTGGCCGGCGCGTCCTCGCGCGGGGCGTCGCCGTCGGGCTCGGCCAGGTGCACCTTGACCGCCCACTCCGTACGGCCCTCCAGCCGGTCGAGGAGGGCGTGCACCGCCGCCTCGCGCGCCGCGACTGCTTCGATCGCGTTGCGGTCGCTGAGGTACAGCGTGGCCAGCGGCAGCGGCACCACGGGACCGAGCCCGGCGGCCGCGTGCACACCGCGGTGGTGGGCCCTGGCACAGCGTTCGAGCTGGTAGGGGTCGTTGAACCGGTCCGTCAGGGCTTCCTCGCCGAACGACTCGGCGGGTACGTCCTGGACGACCAGGGCGAGGGCCCCGGCCCGCAGGACGCGCAGCGGACCGCCGCCCTCGTGCCCGGCGGCCTCCGGCGGCAGGGTGTCGGACGAGGGCGTGCGGGTCACGGCGAAGACGTAGGTGACGGTCGCCTCGGGCGGCCGACGTCCGGCGACCGCGCGGGAAACCGGGCCGGTGACGACGGGCTCCACCCGGGCCTGCCCGGTGACCGCGCGCGCAGCGGGACCGAGGACGCCGGGGGCAATCCCGGCCGGTCCGGCGACCGTGCGGAGAGCCGGGCCGGTGACGCCGGGCTCCACCCCGGCCTGTCCGGCGACGGCGTGCGGGGTCCCGTCCAGGGCGGCGGGCGCTTCCGAGGGCCGGCCGGCGGGGCCGGGCCCGGGGGTACGGCACGGTGGCGTGCCGGTCCCCGGTCCCGTCTCCGGAAGCGGCCGCCGGGGAGCGGGGCGCGGGTGGGGAGGCCGGCTCATCGGGTGCGCTCCTCTTCCGGTTCCGTGTCGTCGTCGCCGCTCTCCAGCGCCTCCAGCCGCTCGCGCAGCCGCGCGTTCTCCTCCGCGAGGGCGTCGCGGTAGGCCCGGGAGGAGAGGGCCGGGTCGGTCTCCCACCAGTCGATGCCCGCCTTCTTGGCGGTGTCCACCGAGGCGATGAACAACCGCAGCCGGATGGTGAGCAGTTCGATGTCGAGCAGGTCGATCTTGATGTCGCCCGCGATGACGATGCCCTTGTCGAGGACACGTTCGAGAAGGTCGGCGAGGTTGCCGGTCGTGGGCCCGGTGGACTGCAGGCCCGGGCCCGTGCTCCAGCTGCTGACGTCGGTCACAGTGCTCCCAGGTGATCAGCGGCGCGCGCGGGACCGGGGACGGGCCTGGTCCTCCTCGTCCTCTTCGTCCTCGTCGTACTCGGCGTACTCGTCCTCGTCGGCCCCGCCGGCGTCCTCTGCCTCCTCGTCGTAAGGTTCCTCGTCCTCGTCGTACTCGGCGTCCTCGTCGTAGCCGGCGGCCTCGGTGTCCTCGCCGCCTTCCTCGTCCTCGTCCTCGTCGTAGGCGCCCTCTTCGTCCTCGGCGCCCTCTTCGTCCTCGTCCTCGTACGCGTCCTCGGCGCCCTCTTCGCCTTCCTCGCCTTCCTCTTCCTCCCGGCGGCGCTCTTCCTCCTCCACGGCGTCCTCGTGCGAGGTGACGACCTCGCCCTCGCGGATCTCGCCGCGCCAGCCCTCCAGCTCGTCGTCGCCGTGCAGGGTGACGTGGCGGGCGAAGTGCTTGAGGTCCAGCCGGATCCGGCGGCCCACGGCGCGCCAGATGTTGCCCGTCTTCTCGAAGAAGCCGGCCGGGTAGTACTCGATGACCAGGACGATCCGCGTCAGGCTGGGCGCCAGTTCGTGGAAGGTCACGGCACCGCGGGTGCTGCCCTTGGCTCCGTCGGACGTCCAGACGATCCGGTCGTCGGCGACCTGCTCCTGGACGGTCGCCTTCCAGCCGCGGCTGGACGGGCCGATCTTGGCCTTCCAGTTCGACTCCGTGTCACCGGACTTGCTGACGCTGCGGACACCCTTGGTGAAGCTGCTGAAGTCCTCGAACTGCGTCCAGTGGTCGTAGGCGGTGCGCAATGGGACACCGACGTCCACGGCCTCCACGATGTTCGTGGCCTTGATGCTGCTGCCCTTCTTGGAGCCGCCGCCGCCCTTCTTGCCGGTGAACTTCTCGACGATGTTGTCCTTGACGCTCTTGCCCTTCTCCATCACCAGGGCCTTCACCGGCGATTCGCCGCTCATGACCCGTTTGGCGACCCCGCCCAGCAGACCGGCGCCCGATCCCTGCGCGGAGTCCGAGAGGTGGCCGGTCAGTTCACCGACCTTGTCCTGCGCCTTGTCCGCGAGCTTGCCGCCCATCGCGCCGAGATAGCCCGTCAGGGCGTCCTTCAGATCGTCGACGGGTGTCTTCTCCTGCGTTTCAGCCATCTCCGCTCACCTCCCCCGCCGCGCGCCGGAACCCCGGCCGCCGCCGGCGGATCTGCTCGTCTGACGCGACTGGTTGCTTCCGGACGGGCGTGCGGACTTCTTCGCCGCGCCTCGCCCGCTGGTCTTCTTCGCCGGCGCCGTCTTCTTGGCGGCGGACTTCCTGGCGGGCGCCTTCTTCGCGGGCGCCTTCTTGGCCGCGGCCTTCTTGGCGGGCGCCTTCTTCGCGGGCGCCTTCTTCGCCGCGGTCTTCTTCGCGGGCGCCTTCTTCGCAGGCGCCTTCTTCGCCGCGCTCTTCGCGGGCGCGGCCTTCTTGGCCGGTGCCTTCTTGGCGGGCGCCTTCTTCGCCGGCGCCTTCTTGGCCGCGGCCTCCTTGGCCGGTGCCTTCTTGGCGGCCTTCTTGCCCGCCGTCTTCTTCGCCGGGGCCGAGCCGGAGGACTTCTTGGCCGCCTGCCCTGACGACGTCTTGCGGGCAGCGGCCTTCTTGGCCGGAGCCTCCTTGGCCGGGGTCCTGCCGGCCGCCCTCTTGCGCGGGGGCGGAGGCGCCGCCTTGCGGCTCACGGAGCGCTTCTCGGTCCGCGACCTCCTGCGCTCCTCACGCCCGGGCCGCCGCTCCGCGCCGCGCTTCCTGGCGGGCGTCTCCTCCTCGTCCCGCTCCGCGCCCTCGTCCTCTTCCGCCGCGGCCGGCTCGCCCTCGTCCTCTTCCTCTTCCTCGTCCTCGTCCTCGTCGGGACCCTCTTCCTCTTCCTCCAGGTCCGCGTCCTCGTCGGGGCCCTCTTCCTCCTCGTCGGGCTCCTCGTCCTCGGCCCGGCCCCGCCCTTCGCGCTTCCGGGCGCCCTCGTCCTCGTCCTCGTCCTCTACGTCTTCTTCGTCCGCGCCCTCTTCGTCTTCTTCGTCTTCTTCGTCCTCTTCAGCTTCGTCGGCTTCGCCGGTTTCGTCCTCGTCGTACTCGTCGGATTCGTCGTACTCGTCGCCCTCCTGACCGTCTTCGTCGTCCCGGCCCTTGCCGGTGGAGTCGAGGAGTGCGTCCGTACGGTCGCGCAGCATGTCGGTGAACGTCGACAGGCGGCGGTTGGCGGCGGCCGAGACCGCCGAGCGTCCGACGTTCAGCAGCTCTCCGCGCACCTGCTCGCTGAGACCCTGGAACTGCGGCGTCTCCTGGAGCTTCGACAGTCCCTGGGAGAGCAGTTGGCCCGGCGAGAGGCTGAAGCGGCGTCCCGCGAGATAGGTGCCGATGGCGAACGCCACCTTGGCCTTCTTGGTCCGTCCCAGGACGTATCCACCGGCGACGGCGGCCGCCACGGCCACTTTGCAGCTGTCGTTCATGCGTGCCTTCCAAGCGATGAGGTCGTGGTGGGGGGTGCGCAGCCCATGTAGCGAACCGGGTGTTCGAGGAGTTCGAGAAGCCGCTCCTCCTCCTGCTCGAAGGTCGCCTCGTCGATGACGCCCTCGTCCAGGTCGCGATTGAGCGCGGCCAGGCGGGCCTGCACGGCACGTGGGTCGTGAGCCTGCCGTTCGGCCTCCTGGAGGAGGTGGTCGGCGACCCAGAGGGTGGCGCGCACCGGTGCCAGCGGAAGCAGCAGGACGCCGCTCACGAGCCCCACGGCGTCACACTCCGGCCGCGGCGGGCGCGGTGTCGACGAAGCTGTAGCAGGGCAGCGGGCCGGTGACGCTGAGCGCCAACCGGTCCCCGAAGCGGTGCGCCTGCTCGGCGACCGCCTCCCGGAAGCGCTTCTCGTCGGCGGCGCGCAGCAGGAACGACGTGCTCAGCACATGGGTGTCGTCCAGCGTGCCCTGGACGGTCCGTTCGGCGAACGGCGACAGCCGGGCCAGCACCTCGCGTGCCGCGCGCTGCGCCTCCAGGTGTACCGCGCGGGCGATCGCCTCGCCCAGCCGCACGTTGGCGTCGTAGTCCGGTCTGCGCCGGGTCCGCCGGGCCAGGTTGCGGAGCCCCTCGTCCTGGTGGACGAGCCGCTCGAAGTAGCCGGGTACGGTCGCGCCCTTGACGTTCATCTCGACGCGTCCTCTGAGGCCGTCGAGCTGCGCCGACAAGTTGGCCTCACCGGAACGGAGTTGGTCCCGGACCGCGTCCGCGTCACGGGTGAGGACGGCGAACTGCATGGGGATCACGGGGCCCTGCGCCGACAGTTCGGCGAGTACGGCCTGGTGGGCCATCAAGTCCCGTCTCCGAGCCCGAAGTTGCGTGGGGGCCGCCGAAACGGCCGCGCACAGTCCGGACTCGGTCAGCAGCTCGACCGGGGCGCCGCCGACACCCGGCGTACGCGGTGTCTTCAGGGGCGCGGGGGCGATGCCGTAGACGTACAGCGCGTCGAGCGCCGCGGAGGTCGTCGCGGTCACGGTCAGTCCTCCTCGTCCGTGTGACGGCGCGAGCGGGAGCGGGGACGTTCCTCGTCCCGGGCACGGCCGGCGCCGGTCTTGCGGCGCTCACCGGCGGGGCGGCGGCGCGGGCGCTCGTGCCGCTGCCCGCGCTCGTCCTCGTCGTCATCGTCGGAGTAGGCGTGCCCGTCGTCCTCGTCACCGGGGCTCAGCGCGCCCTTCACGCGGTCGGTGAGCGAGCGCGCCGTCTTCTTCGCGCCCGCCTTGCCGACGGCGCCGCCGATGCCGCCGAGCAGGTCGGGCACGGTCTTGCTGCGGGCGTCGTACTCCAGGTCGAGGCGGTTGCACGCCTCGGCGAACCGGAGATAAGTGTCGACACTGGCCACGACGATCCGGGCGTCGATCTTGAGGATCTCGATGCCGACCAGGGAGACACGGACGAAGACGTCGATGACCATGCCGCGGTCGAGAATGAGTTCCAGCACGTCGTAGAGGGTCCCGGCGCGCGGCGCGCACACGACCTCGTCGCTGTAGGTGGTCATGCGGCGGTCCTTCCGAGTTGCGGGGCCGGCTGGCCGGTCACTGGTCTTGAGCGCCGCGCCGGTAGCGGGCGATCCGTCGGTACTGCAGCAGTTCTCCCGACGGGTCCAGTTCGACCTCGTAGGTGGCGAGCAGGCTGGTGGTGTCGGGGATGCGCTCCACCTCCAGCACGTCGACGTTGACGATCCAGCCGTCGTCCTCGGCGCGGGAGACCGCGGACACGCCTTCGAGGCGGTGACGGATGAGTTCGGTCAGCGCCTCGGCGGCGCGGTGCGCGGCGTCCTGCGCACCGCGCACCTTGCGTCCGCGGGATTCACGTGTCGTGGAGGAGGCCGTGCTGCGCCGCCGCTCGCCGGTTTCTGCCATGCCTCCACTGTTGACGCAGGGACGCCGTCGGCGCGTGCTCAGTTAGTCCATCCGGGCAGGCGGGCGCACGGAGGAGTCGTCGCCGCGGTGCGTCGCGCAGGGGTTGCGGGCGCCGGGAAGCCACGGTCGGGGCGGGCGCGGGCGGCGCGGCGGAAACGGACGGCGGCGGGGCAACAGCCGTCATTCGAACGGGCGTTGAGGGCAGTCGCGAGGGCAGCGAAGGCGGGGAACCAGGGGCAGGGCCCGGCACGCCGGACACCGAGACCGCCACGTCATGCGGCCGTTCTCCCCCGGGACCCCCTGCGTACACAGCCGGTCAGTGCGCGGCTTCCGCGTTGCCGCCCCGGACAGCGATGTGGGCCTGGTCGGTCAGTGTGCGGCTCCGACACCGCTGACCCAGACGGCGATGGGCCTGGACTCCGGCTCGGGCCCGGTCTGCTCCTGGAGGTCGCGCACGTCGTCCAGATCGGACCGGGCGACGAAACCCGGCTCGCTGTCGGCCAGATACCCCTCGACGACCCGGCCGAGGTCGTCGCATGCCGCGTAGGGCCCGCCGAACGGCAACGCGTCCGGGGGCACGGAGCCGGTCGAGCACCGGAGCTGTCCTGCCTGTTCGTCGTGCCACACGTAGAACGTCGCCACCCCGGAGAAGCCGAGCCGGCGCAGGCGTTGCCGGATGACGGCGGCGGTCCGCTCGAAGGCGGCCACCACCTCGGCGACGGACAGCGAACGCCTGTCCTCGTCGGACGCACTCAGCCACCAGGTGTTGGTGTCCCACTCCACCGGCCGGTCGGCCGGCTCCAGCACCAGGGGCTCGTCCGCCACTTCGGCGATCCACGTCAACAGCACTGCGGCAGTATGACCGCACGGCCCGGGCCGAGGACACCGGATGAGGACGCCTACCGGGCGCGGGTGTTGCCCCGGGCGGCGATGTGCGCGGGAGGCGCGATGTCCGCGGGGAGGTGCGGGTCGGCCTCCGGCTCGCCCCAGGTCGTCGTGAGCGGCAGGACACCCGCCCAGAGGCCGAGGGCCGCGTCGGGTCCGTCACCGTCCTCCGGGCCCCCGGTGCGGATCTTGACCGACGCCTCCGCCAGGGAGAGGGCGAGCAGCGTGGTGGCCGCCAGCTCCTTGCGGTTGGGCCGCCGGGCGTAGTCCCACTGCCCCGGTGCCGCGTGCTCGGTCAGTCGGCGCAGGCCCGCCAGCTTCTCGTCCGGGTCGGTGACGAGGCGCGGGACGCCGTAGATCATCGCACTGCGGTAGTTCACGCCGTGCTCGAACACCGAGCGGGCGAGCACGAGGCCGTCGACGTGGGTGACGGTCACGCATATCGCCGCACCCGGTGAGGTTGCCATGCTGCGGCTGGCGACCGAACCGTGCAGGTAGAGGTGCCGGCCGTCGCTTCCGTAGACGGTGGGCACGACCATCGGGACCCCGTCGACGACCACCCCGAGGTGGCAGACGAAGCCTGCGGCGAGCACGGCGTCCAGGTCCGCGCGAGCCGCGCTTCCCTGCTCGCGCAGGCGCCGGTGACGCGTGCGGTCCGTCTCGGGGAGCGTGGCGGGAAGCTGCTGGTCGGTCACATCGGCCCTGTCGGTCACATCGGCTCTTTCGCAGGCGGGACGTCACGGACGCCGCGACGCGACGGGCGCGTCAGCGGCGCCGTCGCACGCGGACGCGGGAGCGTCGGCCCCGGTCGCCCGGCGGCACAGGACCCGCGCCGCGACCGGGCACGGCGGCAGGTACGACCGGGTCACCGGCCACACCTCCACCGCGTGCACACTAGCGATATCCACCGCGCGAACACCAGTGGTTTATGGAATTCGTTCCGCAGCTGACCTCACGCAACGAAATCCGTGCCGGGTGTCGGGCGTCGACAGAACGAGAACCGTGCCGAGCCCCGGGCGTCGCCAGGATGAAAGGCGCGCCAAGTCCCGGGCGTCGACAGAACGAGAACCGTGCCGAGTCCCGGGCGTCGCCAGGACGGAAAGCGCGCCGAGTCCCGGGCGGCGGCAGAACGAGAACCGTGTCTGTTCCGGGCGCCGGCAGTCCGGCCCGCGCGGGTCAGCGCACCCTGCCTCGCGGCTTCAGTGCCACCGGCGGGAGCGCGGGCGCGGCCAGCGGGTCGCCGTCGTACCCCTTGACCTCGCCGAAGCGGGAGCCGGTCATCCAGTCCTCGCGCGCTTGCTCGATCTCCTGTTGCGTACGGCCGATGAAGTTCCACCACATGACGAGCTCCTCCTCGAAGGGCTCGCCGCCGAGGAGCATCAGACCCGCGTCCGACTCGGCGCGGAGCGGGAGTTCGGTGCGGCCGCAGCCGAGGTAGAGCATCGAGCCGGGGAGCAGCGGTACGCCGTCGACGTGTGCCTCTCCGGACATGGACAGTACGGCGTACTCGAAGTCGGGTTCGAGGGGGAGCCGCAGGTCGGCGCCGCGGGCCAGGCTCAGGTCGGCGCCGACGATCGGGGTGTACGTCGTTCCGGGCGAGGTCGCGCCGTCGAGGCCGCCCAGGATGAGGGTGGCGGTGAGGCCGGGCGCGGTGACCGTGGGCAGTTCGGCGTGGTGCTCGAAGTGCGGGTCGGTGTGCCGGTGCCCGTCCGGGAGGGCCACCCAGAGCTGCGCGCCGTGCAGGAGGCGGGCGTGCGAGCGGGGGCTCTCCTCGGAGTGGCTGATGGCGCTGCCCGAGGTCATCAGGCCCAGTTCGCGCGGGCGGATGGTCTGCAGGCTGCCGGTGGAGTCGCGGTGCAACACCTCGCCCTCGTGCAGCCAGCTGACCGTCTGCAGGCCGATGTGCGGGTGCGGCGGGACCTGCATGCCGGGCTCGTCGGCGATGTCGTCGGGGCCGTAGTGGTCGACGAAGCACCAGGCACCGACCATGCGGCGGCCCAGGTTGGGCAGCAGGCGGCGGACTTCGGTGGTCTCGCCGAGGCGGACCTGGCGGGGGCTGAGGAGTTCCCGCACCGGCTCCGCCACCACGAAGCCGCGGCCGCCGCACGGGGCGGGGACCGCCTCGCGGTCAAGATTGCTCATGCTGCCCAACCTAGCCTCGTCCGGACCCGCCGTCAGTCCGTCGTCCGGCCCCTTCCGGGGCGCGCGCACCGGTGACCGGCGACCACGCACGGCGATAGTAGTGGAATATTCAACCAACACGCGCCGTTGACGCCCCCGAAGGAGGTCAGCAGTGGACATGACGTACTACGACCACGGGACGGCCGCGGAGCGCTGGGAGCGGGCGCGGATGTTCTTCGAGGCCAAGGACTTCGCGGCGGCCGCGCGGGTTCTGGGCGGGCTGGTCGACGAGGTGCCGGAGCAGGTGGGTCCCCGGCTGCTGCTGGCGCGCTCGTACTACCACTCGGCCCAGCTGCGGCGTGCGGAGGCCGAGTTGCGGATCCTCGTCGAGCGCGACCCGGTCGAGCACTACGCCCGGCTGATGCTGGGCCGCACGCTCGAACGCCAGGGCCGGCACGAGGAGGCGGAGTCCCACCTGAGGATCGCCTCGGCGCTCGCGGGCGACTTCGAGCGCGCGTGACCCGGTGGCCCGGTGTGGTCACGCGAGGTCTTGAGGGGTCACACCGACTCCTGACGAGTCACACCGACTCCTGAGGAGTCACACGAGAGGCCGGGTGCGTGGCGCGCCGGCCGGTCACCGACACGACCGGCCGAACCGCCGCACCCGGCCTCTTCCGTGTCCGGGGGTACGACCGCCGCTCACCCGCGCCCGGGACACCTGACTCACGCCAGCCTGCCGCCTCGCGTCGCGGCCGCCGGCTTGGCATCCTGGCCCGATGGCTTCCGCACACGAGATCGACAGCTCCCGCCCGTTGAGCGACCAGGTGGAGGAACTCCTCTCCCGCGAGGGCCCGTTGCCGATCGTGGCCGCCGGGGACCCGGTGCTGCGGCGCCGCACGGAGCCCTTCGACGGCCAGTTGGAGCCCGGACTGCTGCACCGCTTCGTGGCGGCGCTGCGCGCGACGATGCACGCGGCGCCGGGCGTGGGCCTCGCCGCCCCGCAAGTCGGCGTACCGCTGCGGATCGCGGTGGTGGAGGACCCGGCGCCGGTGCCGGAGGAGGTGCGGATGGCGCGCGGCCGGGTGCCGCTGCCCTTCCGGGTGCTGGTGAACCCGTCGTACGAGCCCGTCGGCGCCGAGCGGGCCGCGTTCTTCGAGGGCTGCCTCAGCGTGCCGGGCTGGCAGGCGGTCGTGGCCCGCGCGGCCCGGGTGCGGCTGACGGCGCGGGACGAGCACGGCCGCGCGGTGGACGAGGTCCTCACCGGCTGGCCCGCACGCATCGTGCAGCACGAGACGGACCACCTGGACGGCACGCTCTACCTCGACCGCGCGGAACTCCGCTCGCTGTCGTCGAACGAGGCGGTGGCCCTGCGCTGGGCACGGCCGACACCGCGGGAGGCCGCCACCGCCCTGGGGTTCGACCTGCCGACGTGAAAAACGGGGGGCGTCGGCTGTCACCGTTCACCGTGCCGGAGTGCGCGTCGACGCCCGTCCGCTGCCGGCCGACCCTTCCCTCCACGTCTCCCCCGGTGACCGCAATCCGCGTAGGAGTACCTGAACCTCGTCTCCCCCCGCCTGGCGCAACCCGGGGGATGCCACCGCCCGGTGACACCCCCCGAACCCCCCGAACCCTGCGGACGCCCGTCGGTGCCGGCGTCCGCTCGGGTCGATCAGGCGTCCCGGTACGCCTCCAGGAGCCGTAGCCACACCTCGCTCACCGTCGGGTACGACGGCACCGCGTGCCACAGGCGGGAGACCGGGACCTCGCCGGCGACCGCGACGGTCGCCGAGTGGATCAGTTCGCCCACGCCGGGGCCGACGAGGGTGACGCCCAGGACCGTCTCGCGGCTGATGTCGACGACCATGCGGGCCCGGCCGCGGTAGCCGTCGGCGTACAGGCCGGCGCCCGCGACCGAGGAGAGGTCGACATCGACGGCGCGGACGCGCAGGCCCGCCTGCTCCGCCTCGGCGAGGGAGAGACCGACGGCCGCGGCCTCCGGGTCGGTGAAGACGACCTGCGGGACGGCCCCGTGATCGGCGGTCGCCGCGTGGGCGCCCCAGGGGTCCGTCTCCAGCAGGGGGACGCCGGAGGCGCGGGCGGCGATGGCGGCGCCCGCGATCCGGGCCTGGTACTTGCCCTGATGGGTGAGGAGCGCGCGGTGGTTCACGTCGCCGACCGCGTACAGCCAGGTGCTGCCGGTCACCCGGAGGGTGTCGTCGACCGGCAGCCACGCGCCGGGCTCCAGCCCGACGGTCTCCAGGCCCAGGTCGTCGGTGCGCGGGGCCCGGCCGGTGGCGAACAGGATTTCGTCGGCCTCGACGCGCTCGCCGGCCCCCGTCACGGCCGTCACGGCCGTGCCCTCGCGCGTCACCTCGGCGACCGACGTGCCGGTGCGCACGTCCACGCCGGCCTCCCGCAGGGACTCGGCGACCAGCTCCCCGGCGAAGGGCTCCATGCGGGGCAGCAGCGCCTCGCCGCGGACGAGGAGGGTCACCCGGGAGCCCAGGGCCTGCCAGGCCGTGGCCATCTCGACGGCGACCACACCGCCGCCCACCACGATCAGGCGCCCCGGCACGGCCTGCGCGCTGGTGGCCTCGCGGCTGGTCCAGGGCCGGACCCGGTCGAGGCCCGGCAGGTCGGGAAGAGCCGCGCGGGTGCCGGTGCACACGGCGACGGCGTGCCGGGCCCTGAGCACCCGCCGCTCGCCGTCCGGGCCCTCGACCGTCACCTCACGGGGCCCGGAGAGCCGGCCGTGCCCCCGGTGGAGGTCGGCCCCGATGCCCTCCAGCCAGCCGACCTGGCCGTCGTCCTTCCAGTTCGAGGTGTAGTAGTCCCGGTGGGCGAGGACCGCGGCGGCGTCGAGGGGGCCCTGCACCGACTGGCGCAGTCCCGGGACGCGGCGGGCGTCGGCGCGCGCGATGACCGGGCGCAGCAGGGCCTTGCTGGGCATGCACGCCCAGTACGAGCACTCGCCGCCGACCAGTTCGCTCTCCACGACCGCGGTGGAGAGTCCGGCCGCGCGGGTGCGGTCGGCCACGTTCTCCCCCACGGGCCCGGCACCCAGCACCACGACGTCGTACTCGATGGTTTCCGTTTCCGTCATGGGGTCAGTCTGGTAGGTGGCGTGGGCCGTGACCATACGGGGGTGTGCGCCCCGGCCGCACGGGTACGTGCGCGGAATACGTCACCGTGGGGCAGCGTTGTCGACAGCGGCTTGCCCCGAGCCGCGAAGTCCAGGGAAGAGGGAAACACGCCATGAGCAGCACCGTGGAGCTCACCAAGGAGAACTTCGACCAGACGGTCACGGACAACGAATTCGTCCTGATCGACTTCTGGGCGGCCTGGTGCGGGCCGTGCCGTCAGTTCGCCCCGGTCTACGAGAAGGCCGCGGAGGCCAACCCCGACCTGGTGTTCGCCAAGGTGGACACCGAGGCGCAGCCCGAGCTGGCGCAGGCGTTCGGCATCCAGTCGATCCCGACGCTGATGATCGTCCGCGACCAGGTCGCGGTGTTCGCGCAGCCCGGCGCGCTTCCGGAGGCCGCCCTGGAGGACGTCATCGGCCAGGCCAGGAAGCTGGACATGGACGAGGTGCGCAAGGCCGTCGCCGAGCAGCAGGCACAGCAGGCTCAGCAGCCCGGGCAGGCCGACGCGTAGGCACCGGCGGGAGCCGTCCGGGGCTCAGAGCGGGATGGGCAGCCCCGTGTAGTTCGCGGCCAGTTCCGCCGCCGCCGGGCGGGACGCGGTGATGCGGCGCAGCCGGGCGAGCTGGAGGCGTTCCTCGAAGGCGTCCCGGTCCGGCCGTGTGTGCAGCATCCGTGTCATGTCGTACGAGAAGCGGGTCGCCTGCCACACCCGGTCGAGGCACAACTCGCTGTACCTGTCCAGGAGTTGCGTCGATCCGGTCAGGTGGAGCTGGGTGAACCCGCGGGCCATGACGCGGACGTCGGACACCGCGAGGTTGAGCCCCTTCGCCCCGGTCGGCGGCACGATGTGGGCGGCGTCCCCGGCGAGCAGGAGCCGCCCGTGGCGCATCGGTTCGTGGACGTGACTGCGCATGCCGGTCACGGACTTGGCCGTGACGGGGCCGCGTTCCAGGGTCCAGTCGCCGTCGATCGCGAGGCGGGCGTCGAGTTCGTCCCAGACGCGGTCGTCGGGCCAGTCGCCGGGGTCCGTGCCGTTGGGGACCTGGAGGTAGAGCCGGGAGACGCGGGGCGAGCGCATGCTGTGCAGCGCGAAGCCGTTCTCCCCGCGGGCGTAGATCAACTCCTCGCAGGAGGGCGCCACATCGGCCAGGACGCCGAGCCAGGAGTACGGGTACCGGTGTTCGTAGGTACGGCTCAGCGCGGCGGGGAAGGTGCCCCGCGCGATGCCGTGGAACCCGTCGCAGCCGACCACGTAGTCACAGTGCAGGGACTCCTCCCGGCCCGCGTGCGTGAAGCGTACGAGGGGGCGCTCGCTCTCCGGCCGCTCGATCACCAGGGCTTCCGCCTCGAACAACAGCGGTGGCCCCTCCGCGAGTTGGAGGGCGATGAGGTCCTTCACGATCTCGGTCTGGGCGTAGATGGTGACCGTGCGGCCGCCGGTGAGGACCGGGAAGTCGATGTGGTGCCGCTCGCGGTCGAAGCGGAGCTCGATGCCGTGGTGCACCATGCCCTCGATGTCGAGGCGTTCGGCGGCGCCGCACTCGCGCAGTGCGTCGACCGTGCCCTGTTCCAGCATGCCGGCGCGCTGTCGCCGTTCCGCGTGGGCGCGGGTCCGCCGTTCCAGGACGACGCAGTCGATCCCCGTCCGGTGCAGCAGCCGGGCCAGGAGCAGCCCGGCGGGTCCGCCTCCGATGATGCCGACCGTCGTCCGCATGACGCGCCTCCCCGGTTGTCAGCTCGATTCGCGGTGCACGACCCTCGCTCCCAGCACATCGTGCGCCTCCGGTGGGGCGGCCGGTTCACGCACCGCCCGGTCGACCAGCTCGGCGAGGTCGCGTCCGGCCGGCAGCTCGATGTGGACGGTGCTCAGCCGCGGGCGGAGCAGCCGGCCGAGCATCAGGTCGTCGGCGCCGATCACGGCCGTCTCCTCGGGGACGATGATGCCCTCGTCCTGGAGGGCCCGCATCAGCAGCATGGCGTACTCGTCGTTGTACGCGTACACCGCGTCCAGGCCCAGTGCACGCCAATTCCCGGCCAGCCGGGCCGCGGACTCCTCGTCGTAGGCGAGCGGCAGCTCGGTGACGTCGGCGTCCGTGCCGTGCGCGGCCCGGCGCACTCCTTCGAGCCGGGGCCGGGAGAAGACCTCCAGGCCGGGCTCCTCGGGGACGACGACTCCGATGCGGCGGCGTCCGCGGGCGAGGAGGTGCTCGCCGGCGCGGCGTCCGACCTCGGCGTGGTCCATGAGCAGCGCGTGCGCGCCCTCGACGCGTTCGGTGCCGACGGTGACGACGGCCCGGGCGCCGGAGCGCTTGAGGACGGCCACGCCCTGGGGGCCGAGTTCGCCGCCCGGCACCAGGACGGCGACGGGGCGCAGCTCCGCCCAGGCGCGGGCGGCCTCGTCGCCGCGCAGGCCGACGCTGCCGTACTGCACGACGGTGTAGTCGAGGCGGCCCAGCGCCCCTTGGAGGTCGTTGAGGAACTGGCTGTAGAGCGGGCCGACCGGCACGTTCGGGGCGGGCATCAGCACCATGCGGCTGTGTCCGGCGCGCAGGCTGCGGGCCGCGGCGTGCGGGACGTAGCCGAGCTCCTCGGCCGCCTCGCGGACGCGGCGGCGGGTGGGCTCGCTGATGCGGACGGCGCTGGTGTTGTTCAGGACGTACGAGACGGTCGCGCGGGACACCCCCGCGAGGCGGGCCACGTCCGCGCTCGTCGGCACGGAGAGTGGTGCGGGCGACGCGGGGGCGGGGTCGTTCGGTATCTGCACCATGACGACCCGCATCCTCGCAGAAGCCCGGCGCGCCGCTTTGCGCCGGGGGCCCTCATGTGCGCGCACCCCCGTCGGCGGTGGCCGGCGGCAGGAACTCCCGCGCGTGGTACGGAAGTTCGGCGTCCCGTACTGCTGCGGGCGCCCGCAGGTTACCGTTCGGTAGACGCCGTGCATCGGGAGGTGCCCGTATGGCCGACGACCGTGCCCCCGGTCTGGCGGAGTGCGCCCGCGCGCTGGCCGGCGGGGAGCTGAGTTCGCGTGAGGCGGTGGAGCGGTCGCTGGCCGGGATCGAGGCGACCCAGCCGTCCCTGAACGCCTTCCGGCGGCTGCGCGCCGAGGAGGCGCTGGCCGAGGCCGACGCCGCCGACCGGGAGCTGGCGGCGGGCGGCCGGCGCCCGTTGCTGGGGGTGCCGGTGGCGGTGAAGGACGACATGGACGTGGCGGGACTGCCGACGGCGTTCGGCTGCCGGGGCGAGTTCCCGCCCCGGGAGCGGGACGGCGAGGCGGTGCGGCGACTGCGCGCGGCGGGTGCCGTGGTCGTCGGCAAGACGAACACCTGCGAGCTGGGCCAGTGGCCCTTCACCGAGGGGCCCGCCTTCGGTGCCACCCGCAATCCCTGGCACACCGGGCACACCCCGGGCGGTTCGTCCGGCGGTTCGGCGGCGGCGGTCGCGGCCGGTCTGGTGCCGGCCGCGCTGGGCTCCGACGGCGCGGGCTCGGTCCGCATCCCGGCCGCCTGGACGCACCTCGTCGGCATCAAGCCGCAGCGGGGGCGGATCTCGACCTGGCCGCGCGCCGAGTCGTTCCAGGGGATCACCGTCAACGGGACGCTGGCGCGTACGGTCGCCGACGCGGCCCTGCTGCTGGACTCCGCGAGCGGTCAGCACAGCGGTGACCTGCACCGTCCGCCGCGGCTGCGGGTGTCCGACGCGGTCGGCCGCGATCCGGGGCGGCTGCGGATCGCGCTCTCGCTGCGGCCGCCGTTCACGGCGCTGCCGGCCCGGCTCGATCCGCGCGTACGCGCGGCGGTCGTCGCGCTCGCGGAGCGTCTGGCCGCGCTCGGGCACGTCGTGGAGGAGGCCGAGCCGCGTTACGGGCGGATCGGGCTCACGTTCGTCCCGCGCGCGACGGCGGGCATCGCCGAGTGGGTGCGCGAGGCTCCCTTCCCCGACCTCCTGGACCGCCGCACCCGGGAGGCGGCTCGGCTGGGCCGGCTGCTCGGCGGCACGCCGCTGCGGTTCGCGCGCCGGGCGGAGGCCGCGCTGCACCGGCGGATCGGCGCCCTCTTCGACTCCTACGACGTCCTCCTCGCGCCGACGACCGCCGCTCCCCCGCCCCGGATCGGCGCCATGCTGGACCTCAGCGGTCTCGGCACCGACCGCGCCATGATCGCCGCCTGCCCCTACGCCTGGCCGTGGAACGTGCTGGGCTGGCCGGGCGTCAACGTCCCCGCCGGGTTCGTGGGCGACGGGCTGCCGGCCGGCGCGCAGCTCCTCGGCCCGGCGCACAGCGAACCCCTCCTGGTGTCACTGGCCGCGCAGTTGGAGGACGACCGTCGCTGGCACGAGCACTGGCCGCCGCCCGCGGAGGCCGCGGACTCCCGGGCCGCTTAGGCGAGTTCGGTACGCGCACACCGTGACCAGCGGCTCCCGGCCGTACGCTGGGGCCATGGACGATGCGTCGATGGTCGGTTTGATGGGGCGGGTCACCGGCACGGTCGGGCCCGGGCTCGTCGGCGAGGTGATCGTCCGGGTGCGGGGCGGGGCCGAGCACTTCCTCGCGTACCCGGCCGCCGCGAAGGAGCGCATCGAGCGGGGCACGGTCGTGATGGTGGTGGAGTACCTGGCGCCGAGGACGGTCTACGTGTCGGCGGCGTACGACAGTTGAGCCGGCCACGGCCCAGGTGAGGGCCGTAGTTCGTCAGAACGGCAACAAGGAACGCCGGCGTATGTACCCGGGCCCGGCCGAGGAGCACACTCCCTCTCGTTCGGTGCCGACAGGGCACCATGCACAGGGGGGCGTATGCCGATGATCGTCGGCGTCGTGGCGGGGGCGGTTGTCCTCGCACTGATCTTCATCTTCGTGGTCTTCAAGCTGATGTGGCGCGTCGCGGAGCCCAACGAAGCACTGATCATCTCGGGTTCGAAGCACCGGACCGAGGGCCTTGAAGAGGGCATGGGATTCCGCATCGTGACGGGCCGCGGCACGCTGGTGATGCCGGGCGTGCAGGCGGTGCGCAAGCTGTCGCTGGATCTGAACGAGACCGAGCTGTCCGTGGACTGCGTGACCCACCAGGGCATTCCCCTGAAGGTGCGGGGCGTGGTCATCTTCAAGGTGGGCGACGACTTCGTGTCGATCGCCAACGCGGGCCGCCGCTTCCTCGACCAGCAGAAGCTGATGGCGGAGCGGGTGCACAACGTGTTCGCCGGTCATCTGCGGTCCATCGTGGGCGGGTTGACCGTCGAGGACATGATCCGCGACCGGGAGAAGCTCACCGGGCAGACCCGGGCCGCCTGCGGCACGGAGATGGAGAAACTGGGACTGATCGTCGACTCGCTGCAGATCCACGAGATCGAGGACCCGACCGGCTACATCAAGAACCTGGCGATGCCGCACGCGGCCGCCGTCCAGCGGGACGCGCGGATCGCCCAGGCCGAGGCCAACCGGCTGGCCACCGAGGCCGAGCAGCAGGCCGCGGCCCGGATGTCGGAGGCCACCCGGGACAGCGAGATCCTCCAGGCCGGCTACCAGGCCGAGCGCGACAAGGCGGCGGCGAAGTCCCGCCAGGCGGGGCCGCTCGCCGACGCCGCGTCGCGGCAGGAGGTCGTGGTGCAGGAGACCCGGGTCGCCGAACTGGAGGCGCAGCGGCGGGAGCAGCAGCTCCAGGCGGACGTCCGCAAGCCGGCGGACGCGAAGGCGTACGAGAAGCGCACGCTGGCCGAGGCCGAGCGTGATGTGCGGATCTCCGCGGCGCAGGCCAAGGCGAAGGAGACGGAACTCGCCGCCGCGGCGGAGGCGACGCGGGTGAAGACGGCCGCGGGCGCCGAGGCGGAGGCGACGAAGGCCCGGGGCGCGGCCGCCGCGACGGCGACCCGTGCCACGGGTGAGGCCGAGGCGGCCGCCGCTCAGGCGCGGGGGCTCGCGGCCGCCGAGGCGACGCGCGCGCAGGGTCTCGCGGAGGCGGAGGCCATCAAGGCGAGGGCGGCCGCCCTGGCCGAGAACCAGGAGGCCGTGGTCGCCCAGCAGCTCGCGGAGAACTGGCCGGAGATCGTCCAGGCGGGCGCGAGCGCGTTCAACAACGTCGAGCACATGGTGCTGCTCAACGGCGCCGACGGGATGTCCGACATGTTCGCCAAGGCGCTCACGATGGGCGGTACGGGGCTGGGCCTGGCGCGTCAGCTGCTCTCCTCGATGAACCAGAACGGGACGGCGGCCGACGGTGCCGCCGGGGTCAGCGGGGTCCCGGCCCCGCGCACCGAGAAGGTGCCGGTGGAGAAGGACGACGCATGAGCCGGGTCCGGCTGCCGGGCGCCTGACGTCCCGGTGCGGTGTCGCGGCCGTGGGCCCTCCCGGGGGACCACGGCCGCGAGGCCGCCGACCCGCGAGGCGGGCGGGGGCCGGCGACCTCTAACGTGCTCCCTGTGACTACCGACATCGACGAAGTCCCCGGCCGCTTCGGGCCGTCGGCGACCACGGAGGCCGCCGCCCGCGAGGTGGGCCCGGTGCGGACCGAGTACTCGCCCGCGCACGACGGCGACCCGGACCCGGGCGAGATCGTCTGGACCTGGGTGCCCTACGAGGAGAACGACGGGCGGGGCAAGGACCGGCCGGTGCTCGTCGTCGCCCGGGAGGCCACGGGCACGTTCCTCGCCGTGCAGCTGTCGAGCCGACGGCACGACGGCGACCGCGACTGGGTGCCGATCGGCAGCGGGCCGTGGGACCGCTCGGGGCGCGACTCGTGGGTGGCCGTGGACCGCGTGCTGCGGCTGCACGAGGACGGCATGCGCCGGGAGGCCTGCGCGCTGGACCGTATGCGGTTCAACCTGGTGGTGCACCGGCTGCGGGAACGCTACGGCTGGCGCTGACCGCGCCCCAGGCATCGGGCGAGTGCCCGCGGGCACGGTGCGTTCAGGGCCGTCGGACGCCCTCGGCGAGGGCGAACGCCTCCTCGAACGCCGCCCGGGTCACCGCGCCCCGGGTCCGGTCGAGCACCCCGAAGACGACGTGGTCGAACGCCCCGGTGAAACGGCCGCCGCCGGTCAGCAGGGCCCGGAAGGCGCCCGCCACCTGCGCGGGGTCGTTCTGGAAGACGCCGCAGCCCCAGGCGCCCAGGACGAGCCGCCGGTAGCCCTGGGCCACCGCCGTCTCCAGCACGCGCCCGGCGCGGACCGCGAGGGCGCGCGGCAGCTCGGCCGCGCGCTCGGGCGCCGTGCGCAGGACGACTCCGGCGTTGGGCGCGGCGGCGGTCAGGAATCCGGCGGTGTACGGCTCGTCCAGCAGCCGGCCGCGGTCGTCGCGGAAGACGGGCACGCCCGGTGAGTGGATGACACGGTCCGTGTAGAACGGGTCGCGGTGGGCGCGGTGGTGGTCGTAGAACGCGCGGGCGCGCAGCACGCAGGTGTAGAGCGCGGACGCCCGGCAGAGGGCCTCCTCCTGGGCCTGCGCGCCGTTCAGATAGCCGCCGCCGGGATTGCGGGCGGAGGCGAAGTTCAGCACGGCCACGGGGCCCGCCAGGCGCCGCGCGGCCTCCAGGCTGCTCTCGCCGGTCACCTCGATCACCGTATCGGCCGGTTCGGCCCGCGGTGCCTCCACGGGGCCCGGCCCGTACACGCGGGTGCCGGCGCGGGCGGTGTCGACCGCCGCGGCGATCGACACCGTGCGTCCGTCGGACGCGCGGTACCGGCCCGCCGCGACGATCTCCTCCGTCTGATGCGCGATCCCGCGCAGCCGTGCGCTCACCGCGCGACCCCCGTACGCGCTGCGAGCGTCTGCCGCCCGGTCTCCCCCGTCGTGCTCATGAACGCATCGTGAGCGATGCTGGTCATGCGACGCAACGGAGTTTTCCGGGCGCTCGAACACCGTTCCTCCGACCCGAAAGCGATGATCTGCACTCTTGTGCGAACCCGCTCGCGTGGTCTTGGGTGGTACGAGCGATGCCGGTCCGGCCCCTCAGAAGCCGGGTCGGCGGCATGATGGAATCTCAGGAGGATCCCGACATGTCCGATTCGGTGAGTGACTGTACGGAGCACCGCTCCCTGGTCACCGAAGCCGAGGTGGAGGCGTTGGTCCGAGGCATCTGCTTCAAGACCGGACCGCCCCGACTCCTCGGCGTGGAAGTGGAATGGCTCGTCCACGAGCTGCGTGAACCGCGGCTCCCCGTAACACCCGCACGACTCGCAGCGGCTTACACCGCCCTGCGGACCCTGCCCCTCCGTTCGGCGCTCACCGTCGAACCGGGCGGCCAGCTGGAGCTCAGCTCCCTTCCCGCCGCCTCCCTGATGGAGTGCATCGAGTCCGTGTCCGCCGACCTCGCCGCCGTACGCGGGGTCCTGCGCGAGACGGGCCTCGGCCTCAGCGGATACGGCCAGGACCCCTGGAACCCCCCGAGCCGCTTTCTGCGGGAACCGCGCTACGAAGCCATGGAGCGCTGCCTCGGCCGCACCGGTCCCGAGGGCAGCGCCATGATGTGCTCCTCCGCCTCCGTCCAGGTGTGTCTGGACGCCGGGCACGAGGAGCCGGGGCCGCTCGGGCACGGGCGGCGCTGGTGGCTCGCGCACCAGCTCGGCGCCGTCCTGGTGGCGGCGTTCGCCAACTCGCCGATGGCCGCCGGACGGCCGACCGGCTGGCGCTCCACCCGCCAGTCGCTGTGGGCGGCGATGGACCCCGGGCGCTCCTGCGCACCCTCGCTCGCGGGCGACCCGCGCGCCGCCTGGGCCCGGCACGTCCTGGACGCCCCGGTGATGTGCGTACGGAACGCGGACGGGCCGTGGTCCGTGCCCGAGGGGCTCACCTTCCGGGCCTGGACGCGGTCCGGCAGCCCGCCGGACCGGACCGACCTGGAGTACCACCTGACCACCCTGTTCCCGCCGGTGCGCCCGCGCGGGCATCTCGAACTGCGCATGATCGACGCCCAGCCGGGCGACGACGGGTGGATGGTGCCGCTCGCCGTCACGACCGCCCTCTTCGACGACGCGGAGGCCGCCGAGACCGCCTACCGGACGGTGAAACCGCTGGCCGAACGGGCGGGCTCGCGGGCCGCCCCGCGCAATCCGCTGTGGACCGAGGCCGCGCGCGACGGCCTCGGCGATCCCGAGCTGCGGGAGGCGGCCGCCGTCTGCTTCGCGGCCGCCGCCGAGGCGCTGCCACGCCTCGGCGCCTCCCCCGCGGTGCGGGAGGCGGTGGCCCGGTTCACCGACGGCTACGTGGCCCGGGGGCGCTGTCCCGCCGACGATCTGCTCGATCAGTTCCACGGGAAGGACATCCGCACATGACCGCCCCCGAATCCCTCACCGACCCGGAGTCGCTCAGGGAGCGCGCCCTGGACGCGCTGGTGACGGCCCGCGACCGTACCGCGCTCCTGACCTCCTGTGTGGAGGAGCCCGAACTGACCGCGCAGCACTCGCCGCTGATGTCGCCGCTGGTGTGGGACCTCGCCCACATCGGCAACCAGGAAGAGCTGTGGCTGCTGCGCGCGGTCGCCGGACGGGAGCCGATGCGCCCGGAGATCGACGGCCTGTACGACGCCTTCGAGCATCCGCGCGCCGAGCGGCCCTCCCTTCCGCTGCTGCCGCCCGAGGAGGCCCGCCGCTACGCCGCCGACGTGCGGGGGCGGGCGCTGGACGTGCTGGAGAGCAGCACCTTCCAGGGCACCCGGCTGACCGAGGCCGGTTTCGCCTTCGGCATGATCGCGCAGCACGAACAGCAGCACGACGAGACCATGCTGATCACCCATCAGCTGCGCCGGGGTCCCGCCGCGCTGACCGCGCCGGACCCGGTGGCCGGACCGCCGTTCACGGGTCCGGCCGAAGTCCTGGTGCCCGGCGGCCCGTTCACCATGGGCACCTCGGCCGAGCCCTGGTCGCTCGACAACGAACGCCCGGCGCACCAGCGCCACATACCGGCGTTCCACATCGACACCACCCCGGTCACCAACGCCGCCTACCAGGCCTTCATGGCGGACGGCGGCTACGAGGACGAGCGCTGGTGGGCGCCCGAGGGCTGGGACCACATCCGCCGGCACTCGATCGGGGCGCCGCTGTACTGGCGCCGTGACGGCGGGCAGTGGCTGCGCCGGCGCTTCGGTGTCACCGAGGTCGTGCCGCCCGACGAGCCCGTGCTGCACGTGTGCTGGTACGAGGCCGACGCGTACGCCCGCTGGGCGGGGCGCCGGCTGCCCACCGAGGCCGAGTGGGAGAAGGCCGCCCGCCACGACCCGGTCTCCGGCCGCTCCCGGCGCTACCCGTGGGGCGACGAGGACCCGACCCCGGACCACGCCAACCTGGGCCAGCGCCACCTGCGCCCGGCACCGGCCGGCGGCTATCCGGCGGGCGAGTCCCCGCTCGGCGTACGGCAGTTGATCGGCGACGTGTGGGAGTGGACGGCGAGCGACTTCACGGCGTACCCGGGCTTCACCCCGTTCCCGTACAAGGAGTACTCGGAGGTGTTCTTCGGCCCGGAGCACAAGGTGCTGCGCGGCGGTTCGTTCGCCGTGGACGCGGTGGCCTGCCGGGGCACGTTCCGCAACTGGGACTACCCCATCCGGCGGCAGATCTTCTCCGGCTTCCGCACCGCCCGCGACGGGGCCGCCTGATGTGCCGTCATGTGGCGTACCTGGGGCCCGAGGAGCCGCTCGGCGCCCTGCTCGTGGCACCGCCGCACGCCCTGTACCGCCAGTCGTGGGCGCCCCGGCGACAGCGCTACGGCACGGTCAACGCCGACGGGTTCGGTGTCGGCTGGTACGCGGCGGGGGACGCCGTGCCCGCCCGTTACCGCCGCCCCGGCCCCATCTGGGGCGACCAGTCCTTCGCGGACCTGGCCCGCGTGGTGCGCTCCGGGGCGCTGCTCGCGGCGGTCCGGGACGCCACCGTGGGCGGCGCCGACGGGGAGGCCGCGGCGGCCCCGTTCGCCGCGGGACGCTGGCTGTTCAGCCACAACGGCGCCATCACGGGCTGGCCCGGCTCGCTGGCCCCGCTCGCGACGACGCTGCCGCCCGCCGCCCTGCTGTCGATGGAGGCCCGCTGCGACTCGGCGCTCGTGTGGGCGCTGGTCCTGGAACGGCTGCGCGGCGGTGACGACGAGAGCCAGGCGCTCTCCGACACGGTCCTGGAGGTCGCCGCGGCGGCCCCCGGATCGCGGCTCAACCTGCTGCTCACCAACGGCGAGACGATCACGGCCACCGCCTGGGGCGACACCCTGTGGTACCTCGCCGAACCGGGCCGCCGCACCGTCGTGGCCTCCGAACCGTACGACGACGATCCGCACTGGCAGGAGGTGCCGGACCGCACGCTGCTCGCGGCGAGCCGCACCGACGTCCTGCTCACTCCCCTCAAGGACCCGCAGGAACAGAGCGCGCCGCAAGGACACCTGGCATCCGCCCCACCCGAGGAGCCCCGCACGTGAGCCCGTTCCTTCTCACCCGCACCCTGCCCGAGGACGCCACGGAGGCGGCGCTGCGCGCCGACGTCCTGCACGGCCTCACCCGTACGCCCAAGACGCTGCCGCCCAAGTGGTTCTACGACGCACACGGCAGCGAGCTCTTCGAGAAGATCACCGAACTGCCGGAGTACTACCCGACCCGGGCCGAGCGCGAGATCCTCCGGGCCCGGGCGGGCGAGATCGCCGCGGCGGCCGGCGCCCGTACCGTCGTCGAGCTGGGTTCCGGTTCCAGCGAGAAGACCCGGTACCTGCTCGACGCCCTGCCGGGGCTGCACACGTACGTGCCGGTCGACGTGAGCGAGAGCGCCCTGAGCCTGGCCGGGCGGGCGCTGGCCGACGAGCGCCCGGACCTCGACGTGCACGCGCTGATCGCCGACTTCACGGCGGACCTCACCCTGCCGGACACGCCGGGCCCGCGGCTCGTCGCGTTCCTCGGCGGCACGATCGGCAATCTGCTGCCCGCCGAACGCGCGGCGTTCCTGTCGTCCGTACGCTCCCTGCTGGCGCCCGGGGACACGCTGCTGCTGGGCACGGACCTGGTGAAGGACCCGGCGGTGCTGGTGGCCGCGTACGACGACGCGGCGGGGGTGACGGCCGCGTTCGACAAGAACGTGCTGTCCGTCGTCAACCGGGAACTCGGCGCCGACTTCGACCTCGGCGGGTTCGAGCACGTCGCGCTCTGGGACGCCGAGAACGAGTGGATCGAGATGCGGCTGCGCTCGCGCACCGCGCAGACCGTGAAGATCCCGGCACTGGAACTCGCCGTCGACTTCGAGGAGGGGGAGGAGCTGCGCACCGAGATCTCCGCGAAGTTCCGGAAGGAGAAGGTGCGCGGTGAGCTGGCCGCCGCGGGGCTGGAGTTGGCGCACTGGTGGACGGACGGCGAGGCGCGCTTCGCGCTCTCGCTGAGCGTCGCCCGGTAGGCGTGTGCCGGTGCGGCGCGGGTGCCGGTGACGTGCCGGTGCGGGTGCCGGACGCGTCGTCCGCGGCGCGTACCCCGGGCCGCGCGTGACGCCCGGCGGGCGCGCGTGCGGCGGGCGCGCGTGCGGTGCGGTTGGCCGGGAGGCCGGGCCCCCGCGTCGGGCCCGGACCGCCCCCGCACGTCACTCCTCGGCCACCGCGAGCGTCTCCGTGATCCGGCGTGAGGCACGGGCGGCCTCGGCCGCGGGGTCGGAGCCGGTGAGGACCTTGGTCATGTAGTCCTTGATCGGGTTGTCCGCCTCCACGGCCGCCCACTCGGGCGAGGAGGGGGTCGCCCGGCCCTGCGCGGCGCCCGCCGCCATGGCCGCGACCCCCTCCTTGTCCGCGACCACACCCGCGAGCGTGGTCTTGTTGGGCACGTAGTCCATCGTCCGGGCCAGTTCCTTCTGCCACTTGGTGCCGGCCAGCGCGGCGATGACGGCGGTCGCCCCGAGCCGGTTGTCGGTGTTCCTGGGCACCACCAGGTCCGAGCCGCCGGTGAAGACGGCGCCGGGCCGGGCCGCCGTCCTGCCCGGCACCGGGAAGTAACCGAGCTTGTCCTCCAGTTCGGGGTTCGCCTGCACGACGGCCCGGGCGAGGCCGGGCACGGCGACGATCTGCGCCACCTGTCCCTTGGCGAACACCCCCGCCTGCGGCGGGTGTTCCTCGTCGGCGTCGACCGGGCCCTCGCCGAGCGCCTGGAGGCGCCGGTAGAAGTCCATGCCGCGCAGCGCGGCCGGCGTGTGCAGGGCTCCTTCCCAGGTCCCGTCGGACTCCGTCGCCAGCTCCCCGCCCTCCTCCCAGACGAATCCGGCGAGGGTGTACCAGTCCTGCCCGGCGAGGTAGATGCCCTGGGTGCCGCCCGAGTCGAGCTTGCGCGTGTCGGCGAGCCACTGTTCGCGGGTCTTCGGGGGCTTCTTGATCCCGGCCCGCGCGAAGAGGTCCTTGCGGTAGATCACCACGCGGTTGGCGGCGTACCAGGGGATGCCGTACTGCCGGAAGACGTACTTGCCCGGTTCGGCGAGTCCGGGGAGCCAGTCGTCCCTGCCCCAGTCGCGCATCGACTCGAGCGTCAGGTCGAGCAGCCCGTCCCCCGCGACGTACTGGGGGACCTGGGTGTTGCCGACCTCGATCACGTCGGGGGCGTTCTCGGCCGGCCCTTTGAGCGCGGCCTGCACCTTGTCGCCGATCCCCGTCCACTGCTGGATGCGGATGTCGAGCTCGATGTCGCCGTGGGTCCGCTCGAACTCGTCGGTGAAGCGGGCGATGAAGTCCTTGGACGCGCTGTCCTTCATCAGCCACACCGTCACGGTCCGCCGGTCGGGGCCCGTGTCGGGCAGGGCTCCGCAGGCGGTCAGCAGGGACGCGGAGGCCAGGGTCGAGGCGAGGAGTGCGACAGCGGTTCGACGTCTCACGAGGGGTCCTGTTCTGTCTTGCGGACAGGGGGAGGGAGCCCGACATGGGGGGACGAGCGGGTGCGCTCGCACGGGTGTGCAGGATTTTGGTATGGACCAATCGAGCCGTCAAGAGCGGAACCGGCCACCGAAGGTGCGGCACCGGTCCCCCTCGGACCGGTGCCGCCGTCCGTTCAGCTTCCCGGCACGGTGTCCTGGAAGGTCGTCCCGGCACTGCGGAACGCGGCGACCTTGGCGGCCACCTGCGCCGGGGTGAGGACCTGGTCCTTGACGTGCAGGACGTAGTCCACCTGCTGGTCGTAGGCGCGCGGGGTGGTGCTCGTCTGGCCCGCCAGGTCGATCAGCCACTGGTTGAAGTTGATCGACATGGGCCGCTCGGGCAGGTAGGCGGCGCCGTGCGTCCCGAAGGGCTGCCCGTCGACGTAGTACGTGATGCCGCTTCCGTCGATGGTCACCACCAGGTCGTGCCAGCCGGCGTAGCTCTGCCGGGCCTCGCTGTGCTGGTTGACCGCCTCCCAGGGGTCGGGCCGGTAGGTCTCCCAGGACGTCGTGTAGAGGATGTTCGACGGCTCGCCCCAGCCGCCGTTGGGGAGGTACTCGAAGTCGTACTCCGCGTAGTCGTCGGCCATCGGGGCGGTCAGGTCGTTGATGGTGAAGAACGTCTGGACGAGGTGGTCGCCGTCCGGTCCGGACCGCGGGGCGTCGGAGAACCGGACGCGCGCCGCGTACGTCCCGTTCTTGAACTTCAGCGCCTTGGTGAGGACTTCGGTCTGCTCGGTCGACGCCCCGGTGCCCGCGGTCGACGTCTCCAGGTTCATCACGGAGTTGCCGTTGGCGTTCACGAAGGTGACGTTCTCCGGGGCCCAGGTGGCTCCGGGCACGCCGGGTCCGCCGGAGTTGGAGCGCACGTTCCAGCCGTGCTCGGAGATCTTCGGGTCGGTGTGGCCGCCGTAGTTGAAGTCGTCGAAGAGCGCGGCCCCGTTCGGGGGCGGGTCCGTGGGGTCCGTGGGCCCGGGACCGGGCTCGTTGCCCGCGGGCGCGGTCCCCCAGACGAGTGCGTCGGCGCGGGTCGCCGTGACCTGGCTCCAACTCGCGTACGAGGTCTGGGCGGCGCCGAACGAGTAGTCGTCGCTCTGCTTGAGCGTCTGCCAGTCGGTGCGGTGGAAGCGCAGCTGCATGTCCCCGGTGTCGGCGCCCGGGGCGAGCGAGCCGGCGCCGGAGGTGAAGCCGATCTCCAGGTAGCGGTCGGCGGTCGCCGTCGGCGAGGCGAGCGTGCCGAAGGTGCCGGTGATGTTGGAGCAGCCCTTCACGGCCCAGGAGCAGGCGAACCGGTAGGTCGTGCCCGGGCTGTCGGCCTTGAAGTAGTACCGGAGCCGCACCTGGCTCAGCGGTACGGACGTGCCCGAGGTGTTGGTCACCTTGAGCCAGGGTTCGCTCTGGTCGGCGCTCGCGCCGGTCGCACTGGTGCGGTACTGGACGCTCAGTCCGTCGCCGGCCGCGTTCGCGGGCAGTGCGGTCAGCCCGGCGAACGCCAGTCCCGCCGCTGCGACGCCGACGGCGATGCGAAGTCTGGTGCCTTGTCGGTTCATGGATGAATCTCCTTTCGGAGTTCCGGAAGCCGCGGCCTTACCAATTGGTCAGCTGACCACTTACGCGTGGTTGAAGGTGGCATAGACCAATGGGCGCGTCAAGGGCCCGCGCTGCAAGGGGAGTTGACGGCTCCTCCTCGTCAAGTGGTCAGGTGACTGGTTACGATCGGCGTGACCGGCCGGGCCGGCGACGGGGAGGGTCGAGCGCATGGACGGAATGCTGAAGCGGGAGCGGGTACGCGATGTCCTGCTCGGCCTGGTCGAGGAGCGCGGTCCCGGGGCCGCGATCCCCTCCGAGCGCACCCTCTGCTCCCAACTCGGGGTTTCCCGGCCCACGTTGCGGGCCGCCGTGGACGAACTCGTCGCCACGGGGCTGCTGGTGCGCGAGCACGGCCGGGGCATGTTCGTGGCTCCCGAGAAGATCACCCAGGAGATCGTCGCCGGGCACCGGCCGGCCCGCGTGCCGCCCGCCGCCGGCACCTGGTCGAGCCGCATCCTGGAACTGACGAGGATCCGCGCGGGCGCCCGGGTCGGCCGGAAACTGCGCATGTCACCCGCCTCCGAGCTGCTCTACGTCGCGCGCCAGCGACTGGTCGACGGCGTGCCCATGGCCATCGAGCATCTGCACATCCCGGCGGAACTGGTGCCCACGCTGACCGCCGCCGAGCTGGAGGCGGGCGACCTCTACGAGCATCTGCGGGACCACCACGGGATCTCCGTCCACGAGGCGACCCAGTCGATCGAGCCGACCGTCGTCAGCGAGGCCGAGGCGAAGATCCTCGGCGTTCCCGTCCTCTCCCCGGCGCTCCTCATCGAGCGCCTGACCACGGACACCGCCGACCGTCCCGTCGAGTACGTCCACTCCCTCTACCGGGGCGACCGCTACCGCATCGTCTCGCGGCTGTCGCTGGCGCCGCCCCGCCCGGGCTCCGGCGCGGGGGCGGACGGCGGGGAGACCGCGGGCGACTTCGCCCACGGGGTGCCCGACATCTCGCGCACGGCCGCGCTCTGGGGCACCGTGGAGTGACGCGTGGCACAGGCGCCACGGCGAGAGGAGCTACCCGCATGTCCAACCACACCTATCGGGTCACCGAGATCGTCGGCACCTCGACGGAGGGCGTCGACCAGGCCGTCCGCAACGGGATCGCCCGGGCCTCGCAGACCCTGCGCAACCTCGACTGGTTCGAGGTCACGCAGGTCAGGGGCCAGATCGAGAACGGGCAGATCGAGCACTACCAGGTCGGTCTCAAGGTCGGCTTCCGTCTGGAGGACGGCGACTGACCCGCCGCGCGCCCGTACCGCGGTCCCTCGCGGGAGGTGTCGGCCCGGTCAGGTCCGGCCCTCCCGTTCCTGCGCGTCCTTCAGCGCGGCGGAGGTGGCCGCCCAGCGGGCCCGTACGACGGTGAAGCCGGCCCGCTCGGCGTCCGCGCAGACGAGCTCGTCGTCGTCCACGAACACGCGGATCTCACGCTCCCGGGCCAGCCGGCGCAGGATCTCCAGCTTGGTGCGGCGGGCGGGCCTGCGGTCGTCGTCGCGGCGCATCCGCAGCGTCCCCTCGGGCAGCCCCTGCGCGGCGAGCCAGGCGAGCGTGTCGCGGCGGCAGCGCTCGGGACGGCCGGTGAGGTAGAGGACTTCGCACTCCCCGGCGCTGTCGCGCGCCAGCGCCACGCCCTCCTCCAGCGGCGGGTCGTGCGGGGCCGCCGCGAAGAACGCGTCCCAGTCCCGGGGCTTCCGCTCCAGGAACCGCTGGCGGTGCGCGGTGTCGGCGAGCGTTCCGTCGAGATCGAATACGGCCAGGGGCCTGCTGTTCCTCGTCACGCCGACCACCTTAGGAGCACGGCGTGCGGGCGGGCCGTCAGCTGTTCCAGCTCTCGTCGTACGGGTCGCGCGGGGCCGGGACGGGCTCGGCCCGGTCGACGTCGATGAACGGGATCCGGCCGCCGTTCACCGGGTCCGTCGTCCGCCGGCCGGTGTAGTGGCCGACGACGACCAGCCAGGTGTCGGGCTGGAGGACGGGCGGGACCCGTCCGGACAGACCGACCTTGACGGGCTGCGCGTCGGCGGCGCAGCAGTTGAGCGCCATGCGGACCAGGTAGGGCGTGCCGTCCCGGCCGAGAGCGACGAACCCGGTGATCTCGACACGCCGTCCGCCGAGCGAGCGCCCGTGGTCGTAGGCGGCGCGCCCCGCGTAGTCGACGAGGCTGAGGCGCAGGGGGTCGCCGGCGGGCAGGCCGGGGTAGCCGAAGGGCTGCTGGAGGGCCGTACCGGCGTGCATGGCGCTGTAGGAGCCCAGCGCGGGCGGGGCGACCAGGATCAGCGCGAGCAGCGGCAGGACCAGCAGCCAGGCGACGCGCGGCTCCCGGTGGGCGTGCCCGTGCCCGTCCGCCTCCTCGGGGCCGTCGCCGCTTCCGTCGACGGCTTCCCGTCCCGGACCGTCCTTCGGCGCGGGCGGCCGCAGTTCGTAGCGGACGGTGGCGACGGCGGTGGCGATCAGGACGACGCCGGCCGCGATCAGCAGCGGACGCAGACCGGCCTTGACGTACCGCAGGTAGAGGTCGGTGAAGGAGGCGTGCAGCACCGCGGCGCCGGTGAGGAAGAGCACGGCCGCCTGCGCCTGCCGGTTCACAGGAGCACCGCCCCGACGAGGGCCGACACGAGGACGGCGAGGGTGAAGGTCGCCGGGGCGAACCGCAGGGCGAACCCACGCCCGAACGTGGCGGTCTGCATGGCGAACAGCTTCAGGTCGATCATGGGCCCGACGACCAGGAAGGCCAGCCGGGCGGTGAGCGAGAACTGGGACAGGGACGCCACCACGAACGCGTCGGCCTCCGAGCAGATCGACAGCAGCACGGCCAGCACCGCCAGGGCGAGAACCGCGACCACGGGGTTGCCGGCCGCCGTCCGCAGCCAGCCCGCCGGCACCACGGCCTTGAGCGTCGCCGCCGCCATCGCCCCGACCACGAGGAACCCGCCCGCGTGCATCACGTCGTGCCGCACGGACCCCCAGAACGCCGCTCCCCTGCCGTGGCCCCCGGGCGACGGAGGGGCGGGCGGGCGCAGCCAGTCGGCGCGCCCCAGCCGCTGCCACAGCCAGCCCATCAGACAGGCCACCAGCAGACTCGCCAGGAAGCGGGCCAGGACCATCCGGGGTTCGCGCGGGAACGCGACGGCGGTCGCGGTCAGCACGATCGGGTTGATCGCCGGGGCGGACAGCAGGAAGGCCAGCGCGGCCGCGGGAGTGACACCACGGCGCACCAGCGCGCCCGCCACCGGTACGGACGCGCACTCGCAGCCGGGCAGCACGGCCCCCGCCATCCCGGCCACCGGGACGGCGAGGGCGGGGCGCGCGGGCAGCGCACGGGCGAAGAACGACGGCGGGACGAACACGGCGATGGCCGCCGACAGCAGGACGCCGAGGACGAGGAAGGGCAGCGCCTGCACGACCACCGCGACGAACACGGTCGTCCAGCTCTGCATCACCGGCTCGGCCAGCGCCCTGCGGACCGGCCCCTGGAACGCGACCACCACGAGCAGCACCATGGTGAGCACGAGGGGCGAGCTGAACTGCCAGCCCTGCGGATCGCCGGACTCCTGCCGCCCGGCACGCGGCGGGGCTTCCTTGATGGTCGTCACGGGTGAGGTACCTCCGGCGTGGCACGGCTGCGTGGGCTGATGCCCTCCCCTTCAGTACGCCGGTCGGGGCGCACCTGCTCAGGCGGATGCGCCCCGTCCTGGAAGTCGCGGGCCGTCAGCGGTGTTGTACCGGGCAGATCGACAGCGGCGCAGCCGAACGCACGGAACCGGTCGGCGAGAACGCCGAACGGACCGGCGTACCGGCCTTCGGGCGAAGGGACCCCGCGTGGAAGCCACACGTTTCTCCGTACTCGACCGTTCCCGCACCCGGGAGGGGCACGACGGGGCGGGGGCGCTGCGGGACACCGTGGCCCTGGCGCGGGAGCTGGAGACGCTCGGCTACCACCGGGTCTGGGTCTCGGAGCATCACGGCGTGCCCGGGATCGCGGGTTCGGCGCCGACGGTGCTGGCCGCGGCGGTCGCGGCCGCGACCCGCCGCATCCGGGTGGGCACCGGCGGCGTGATGCTGCCGAACCACCGTCCGCTGGTGGTGGCCGAGCAGTTCGGCGTGCTGGAGTCCCTCTTCCCGGGCCGGATCGACATGGGGCTCGGGCGCTCCGTGGGCTTCACGGACGGGGTGCGCAGGGCGCTGGGCCGGGACAAGGAGGACGCCGAGGACTTCGCGGCCCAGCTCGACGAACTGCTCGGGTGGTTCCGGGGCACGTCCCCGACCGGGGTCCACGCACGCCCGGCGGAGGGGCTGCGGGTGCCGCCCTTCGTCCTGGCCCTCGGCGAGGGCGCCGACGTCGCGGCGCGGGCCGGGCTGCCCCTGGTCATCGGCGGCCTCGGGGGTGACAGGACGCGGCGCGGCATCGACCGCTACCGGGAGGCGTTCCGTCCCTCCCCGTGGGCGCGGGAACCGTACGTGGTGGTGTCCGGCACGGTGGCGGTCGCCGCCGGCGAGGAGGAGGCACGCCGGATCCTCGTCCCCGAGGCCTGGTCGATGGCGTACTCCCGCACCCACGGCACGTTCCCGCCGCTCCCGCCCGCCGAACGGGTGGAGGCGCTCGCCATGACCGCCCGGGAGCGGGAGTTCTACGAGTCCGGGCTGACCGGCCACATCGCCGGCACCGAGGACCAGGTGGCCGACGCCCTGCGGACGCTGGTCGCGGAGACCGGCGCCCAGGAGGTGCTCGTCACCACCAGTACGTACGACCGCGACGCGCTGCTGGACTCCTACCGGCGGCTCGCCCGGGTCGCCGGACTGGCGGCCACCCACCGGGGTGCCCTCGCGCGCACCCCGTAGGATCGTGGGGTTTTGTCCCCCGTCCCCGGGAGCCCGGCCCATGCACAGCCCCCACGACCCGTACGTCCGCGTGCGCGGTGCCCGCGAGCACAATCTCCAGGGCGTCGACGTCGACATCCCGCGGGACGCGCTGGTGGCGTTCACCGGGGTGTCCGGGTCGGGGAAGTCCTCCCTCGCCTTCGGGACGGTCTACGCGGAGGCGCAGCGGCGCTACTTCGAGTCGGTCGCCCCCTACGCCCGCAGGCTGATCCACCAGATCGGGGCTCCGAAGGTCGGGGAGATCACCGGGCTGCCGCCCGCGGTGTCGCTCCAGCAGCGGCGCTCGACGCCCGGTTCGCGGTCCTCGGTCGGCACGGTCACCACCCTCTCGAACTCGCTGCGAATGCTGTTCTCGCGCGCCGGTGACTACCCCGCCGGCGCGGAGCGGCTGGACTCGGACGCCTTCTCGCCGAACACGGCCGCCGGGGCCTGCCCGGAGTGCCACGGGCTCGGCCGTGTGCACCGGACGACCGAGGAGTCCCTGGTCCCGGACCCCTCGCTGTCGATCCGCGAGGGCGCGATCGCCGCCTGGCCGGGAGCCTGGCAGGGCAAGAACCTGCGCGACGTCCTCGCCGCGCTGGGACACGACGTGGACCGGCCCTGGCGCGAACTGCCCGCCGAACAGCGGGAGTGGATCCTGTTCACGGACGAGCAGCCCGTCGTCACCGTGCATCCCGTGCGCGACGCCGACCGCATCCAACGCCCCTACCAGGGCACGTACATGAGCGCCCGGCGCTACGTCATGAAGACGTTCGCCGACTCCAGGAGCGCGACGCTGCGCGCCAGGGCCGAGCGGTTCCTGGAGAGTGCGCCCTGCCCGGTCTGCGAGGGCCGGCGGCTGCGTCCCGAGGCGCTGGCGGTGACGTTCGGCGGGCGGACGATCGCCGAGCTGGCCGCACTGCCGCTGACCGAGCTGGCCGGGTCGCTGGAGCCGCGGGGAGAGACGGCGCGGGTCCTGACGGACGACCTGAGGGCGCGGATCGCACCCGTCGTCGAGCTGGGTCTCGGCTATCTCAGCCTGGACCGCGCGACCCCCACCCTGTCCGCGGGCGAGCTGCAACGGCTGCGCCTGGCCACGCAGTTGCGCTCCGGGCTGTTCGGTGTCGTCTACGTCCTGGACGAGCCGTCGGCGGGGCTGCACCCGGCGGACACCGAGGCCCTGCTCACGGTGCTGGAGCGGCTGAAGGCGGCGGGCAACTCGGTGTTCGTGGTGGAGCACCAGCTCGACGTGGTGCGCGGCGCGGACTGGGTGGTCGACGTCGGCCCGCACGCGGGCGAGCGCGGCGGACGCGTGCTGTACAGCGGTCCGGTCGCCGGCCTGGCCGACGTGGCGGAGTCGGCGACGGCCCGCCACCTCTTCCACCGCCCGCCCGGGCCGGCGCGGGAGGTGCGCGCCGCGCGCGGCCGGGTGAAGGTCGGGCCGGTCGGCAGGCACAACCTGCGCGGGGTGACCGCCGAGTTCCCGCTCGGGGTGTTCACGGCGGTCACCGGCGTCTCCGGGTCGGGGAAGTCCACCCTGGTCGGGGAGCTGAGCGATGAACTGCCGGGCGTGGAGCGGCTCGTGGCCGTCGACCAGAAGCCCATCGGCCGGACGCCGCGCTCCAACCTGGCCACCTACACGGGGCTGTTCGACGTCGTGCGCAAGGTGTTCGCGGCAACCGACGAGGCGAAGCGGCGCCGGTACGGTGTGGGGCGCTTCTCCTTCAACGTCGCGGGCGGGCGCTGCGAGACCTGCCAGGGCGAGGGGTTCGTCAGCGTGGAGCTGCTCTTCCTGCCGAGCACGTACGCCCCGTGCCCCGACTGCGGCGGGGCCCGCTACAACCCCGAGACGCTCGAAGTGACGTACCGCAGGCGGAACATCGCGGAGGTGCTCGACCTGACGGTGGAGGCCGCCGCCGGGTTCTTCGCGGACACTCCGGCCGTCGCCCGCAGCCTCTCCGCGCTGCTCGACGTGGGACTCGGCTATCTGCGGCTCGGGCAGCCCGCGACGGAGCTGTCCGGCGGGGAGGCCCAGCGCATCAAGCTGGCCGGTGAGTTGCAGCGGGTGCGGCGCGGCTCCACGCTCTACCTCCTCGACGAGCCGACGACGGGACTGCACCCGGCCGACGTCGAGCTCCTGACGCGCCGGCTGCACGAGCTGGTCGACGCGGGCCACACCGTGGTGGTCGTCGAGCACGACATGGCGGTGGTGGCGGGGGCGGACTGGGTGATCGACCTCGGACCGGGCGGGGGCGACGCGGGCGGACGGATCGTGGCGGCGGGGCCTCCGGCGGAGGTGGCGGCCGTACGGGAGAGCAGCACGGCCCGCCATCTCGCCGCGCACCTCGCCCGCACCCCGCCCGCGGGGCCGCCCACCGGCTGAGGGACAGCGCCCGCAGGACACCCCGGACGGCCGTGCCCCGCGCGAGCACGGCCCGCCATCTCGCGGCGCACCCTCGCCCGCACCCCGCCCGCGGGCCCGCGTACCGCCGTTGCGGCGGCCGGGTCGTCAGGACCAGGGCCGGCGGAACCTCACCCGCCGTGGACGGAGGAGTGCCGAACCGCCGGAGCGCCACCGGACGGCAGTCGCCGTGCCTTCCGCTCCGGCACCGTGGTCCGCCCGGACGCGCCCGCCCGCAGCGGCCCCGGTGACACCGCGCCGCCCCACTCCACGGCCCGCTGGGCCGCACGGGCCAGGCCCCGCCGGTCGGTGTGGGTCCCCGGGGCGAGCGGCGCGCGTACCTCCACCTCGGCGACCAGGCCGCGTGCCGTGGCCACGCGCCACAGCGACGCCGGCAGCGAGTCGTCGCCGACGAAGGCGGGCGCGGTGGTGGCCGCTCCCCCGGCGAGCCGGTAGCGGACGCGCACCGGCTGGACGGGTACACCGGCGTCGAGCGCGGCCTGGAAGACGGCCCGCCGGAAGCGGCCCTGGGCCCGGCCGCACCAGGTGCTGCCCTCGGGGAAGGCCACCACCGCGGCGCCCGCGCGAAGGGCCTCCGTGATCCGCGCGACGGTGTGCGGCAGCGCCCGCAGCCGGTCGCGCTCGATGAACAGGGTGCCGCCGCGCGCGGCGAGCCCGCCCGCCACCGGCCACCGCCCGACCTCCGACTTGGCCAGCATGCGGCCCGGCCGGACGGCGGCGAGGAGCGGTATGTCGAGCCAGGAGATGTGGTTGGCGACGAGCAGCAGGCCACCGGCCGGCGCGGCCGTGCCGGTGATGCGCACGCGGACGCCCGAGGCCCGGACCACGGCCCGGCACATGTGCCGGACCAGCCGGTCCCGTGTCCCCGCCGGTGTCCTGGCGAGGACGGGGATCAGCGCGATCCCCGTGATGGTCAGCGCCAGCACCGCCGCCAGCCGGAGGGCGGCCAGCGGCACCGCGGCCATGCCGCCCGGGTCCGGCACGCAGGAGGGCGGGGAGCAGGGCGCGCTGGGCAGCCAGGCGCTCGGGGCCGCGGGAGTCCCGGCCGGGCGGACGGCCGGGACCAGGGGCGTCGGACGCGGCGCGCGCGGGTGCGGCAGGCGCACCGCGGCGGGCGTGGGGAGCCGCATCACGCCGGGACGAGCGAGAGGAAGTGCCGCAGGTAGCGCGGGTCGACGCGGCGCATCGACAGCAGCACGTACAGGTCGGCGACGCCGAAGTCCGGGTCGTGCGCGGGCTCCCCGCAGACCCAGGCGCCGAGGCGCAGGTAGCCGCGCAGCAGCGGGGGCAGGTCACGGCGCGCGGCTCCCGGGACCGGGGTGCGGTCGGGCCCGGCGGTGTCCGGCGACCACGGGAGCAGCGGCCGTACGCGGTACTCCTCGGGCGCCAGGTGCTTGGTCCGCACCCGCTCCCAGGTGCTCGCGGCGAGCGCGCCGCCGTCGCCGAGCGGGAGGGAGCAGCAGCCGGCGAGCCACTCGTGGCCGCCGTCCACCATGTAGCGGGCGATGCCCGCCCAGATGAGTCCGATGACCGCGCCGTCCCGGTGGTCGGGGTGCACGCAGGAGCGCCCGACCTCGACGAGGCCGGGGCGGATCGCGGCGAGCGGTCCGAGGTCGAACTCGGACTCGGAGTAGAGCCGTCCGGCGATCGCCGCCCGCTCCGGGGGCAGCAGCCGGTAGGTGCCGACGACCTGGTCCGTGAGGGTGTCGCGAACCAGCAGGTGGTCGCAGTAGGCGTCGAAGGGGTCGATGTCGAGGCCGGGCTGCGGGGAGGCGAGCAGGGCGCCCATCTCCCCGGCGAAGACCTCGTGGCGCAGCCGCTGCGCGGCCCGCACGTCGGCCTCGTCGCGGGCCAGGGTGACGGTGTAGCGGGCGGGGGACGTCGGCTGCGGCGGGCTGGCGAGGGTGGAAACGCCGGTCATGGCACTCTCCTGGTCACGGGCCGGTTCGGCGGAGCGGCGCAGACCGGATCGGTGCGGTCTGTGCGCTCCTGTTCTTCCGATGCCGATTGGCGTGCGCGTGACCTGTGCCAGGAGCCGGGATGTGGGGATGCTGAATGCCCGGGGGCGCCCCGTGCCGCGTCCGGGCGCCGGGCCCGGGGAGTGCGAGACGGGACCGGGGATGAGCACCACTCCCGGTCCCGCCCGTCCGCACCCTGTCGGCGAACGTCCTGTGAAGAGAGGGCTACCGCCTGCCCGCCTTGCGGGTCGCGCGCAGCCACTCCTTGTTCATGCCGGTGATGGAGACCAGCGGGATGCCCTTGGGGCAGGCGGTGGCGCACTCACCGGCGAGGGTGCAGCCGCCGAAGCCCTCCTCGTCCATCTGCGCCACCATGTCGAGCACGCGGGTCTCCCGCTCGGGGGCGCCCTGCGGCAGCACATTGAGGTGGTTGACCTTCGCCGAGGTGAACAGCATCGCCGAACCGTTCGGGCAGGCGGCCACGCAGGCGCCGCAGCCGATGCACTCCGCGTGCTCGAAGGCGAAGTCGGCGTCGGGCTTGGGCACGGGCGTCGCGTGGGCCTCGGGCGCGGCGCCGGTCGGGGCGGTGACGTAGCCGCCGGACTGGATGATCCGGTCGAACGCCGACCGGTCGACCACGAGGTCCTTCACGACCGGGAAGGCCGAGGCGCGCCACGGCTCGACGTCGATCGTGTCGCCGTCCTGGAAGGACCGCATGTGCAGCTGGCAGGACGTGGTGCGCTCGGGGCCGTGCGCCTCGCCGTTGATGACGAGCGAGCAGGCGCCGCAGATGCCCTCGCGGCAGTCGTGGTCGAAGGCGACGGGGTCCTCGCCCTTGAGGATGAGTTCCTCGTTGAGGGTGTCGAGCATCTCCAGGAAGGACATGTCGGCCGAGATGCCGTCCACCTCGTACGTGGACATCGCTCCGTCGGCGTCGGCGGCGCGCTGGCGCCAGACGCGCAGGGTGAGCTTCATGCGTAGCTCCGCTGGGTGGGGTGGACGTACTCGAAGACGAGGTCTTCCTTGTGCAGGACGGGGGCCTCGCCGGTGCCGGTGAACTCCCAGGCGGCGGCGTAGGAGAACGTGTCGTCCTTGCGGGCGGCCTCGCCGTCCGGGGTCTGGGACTCCTCGCGGAAGTGGCCGCCGCAGGACTCGGACCGGTGCAGTGCGTCGAGGCACATGAGTTCGGCGAGTTCCAGGTAGTCGACGACGCGGTTGGCCTTCTCCAGCGACTGGTTGAACTCCTCGCCGGTGCCGGGCACCTTGATGCGCCGCCAGAACTCCTCGCGGATCTGCGGGATGCGCTCCAGCGCCTTGCGCAGTCCGCTCTCGCTGCGGGCCATGCCGCAGAACTCCCACATCAGCTCGCCGACTTCGCGGTGGAAGGAGTCCGGGGTGCGGTCGCCGTCGACGGCGAGGAGCAGCCGCAGCCGGTCCTCGGTCTCCGCCAGCACCTCCTGGACGACGGGGTGTTCGTCGGTGACCGCCTCGTGGTGGGGGTGGCGCGCGAGGTAGTCGTTGATGGTGGACGGCAGCACGAAGTAGCCGTCGGCGAGGCCCTGCATCAGGGCGGAGGCGCCGAGCCGGTTCGCGCCGTGGTCGGAGAAGTTGGCCTCGCCGATCGCGAAGAGGCCCGGGATGGTGGTCTGGAGGTCGTAGTCGACCCACAGTCCGCCCATCGTGTAGTGCACGGCGGGATAGATCCGCATGGGCACCGTGTACGGGTCCTCGGCGGTGATCCGGGCGTACATGTCGAAGAGGTTGCCGTACTTCTCCTCGACCTTCCCGCGGCCCATGCGGGCGATGGCGTCGGCGAAGTCGAGGTAGACGCCCTGGCCGCCGGGGCCGACCCCGCGGCCCTCGTCGCAGACGTTCTTCGCGGCCCGGGACGCGATGTCGCGCGGCACGAGGTTGCCGAAGGAGGGGTAGACGCGCTCCAGGTAGTAGTCGCGCTCGTCCTCGGGGATCTCGTTCGGCGGCCGGGTGTCGCCCTTGGCCTTCGGGACCCAGATGCGTCCGTCGTTGCGCAGCGACTCGCTCATCAGGGTGAGCTTCGACTGGTGCTCGCCGGTGCGCGGGATGCACGTGGGGTGGATCTGGGTGAAGCAGGGGTTGGCGAACCAGGCGCCGCGCCGGTGCGCCCGCCAGATCGCGGTCGCGTTGGAGTTCATGGCGTTCGTCGACAGGTAGAAGACGTTGCCGTAGCCGCCGCTGGCGAGGACGACGGCGTCCGCGTAGTGGGTGTCGACGCGGCCGGTGATCAGGTCGCGGGCGACGATGCCGCGCGCCCGTCCGTCGACCACGATCAGGTCGAGCATCTCGGTACGCGGGTGCATCTCGACGTTGCCCGCGGCGATCTGCCGGGACAGTGCCTGGTAGGCGCCGAGCAGGAGCTGCTGGCCCGTCTGGCCGCGGGCGTAGAAGGTGCGGGAGACCTGGACGCCGCCGAAGGAGCGGGTGTCGAGGAGGCCGCCGTACTCGCGGGCGAAGGGGACGCCCTGCGCGACGCACTGGTCGATGATCTCGACGGAGATCTGGGCGAGGCGGTGGACGTTGGACTCGCGGGCCCTGAAGTCGCCGCCCTTGACGGTGTCGTAGAACAGCCGGTGGACGGAGTCGCCGTCGTTGCGGTAGTTCTTCGCCGCGTTGATGCCGCCCTGCGCGGCGATGGAGTGCGCCCGGCGGGGCGAGTCCTGATAGCAGAACTGCACGACGTGGTAGCCCTGTTCGGCGAGCGTGGCGCCGGCCGAACCGCCGGCCAGGCCCGTGCCGACGACGATCACGGTGTGCTTGCGGCGGTTGGCGGGGTTGACCAGCCGGGCCTCGAAGCGCCGGGTGTCCCAGCGCTGGTCGACCGGGCCCGCCGGGGCCTTGGTGTCGACGGCCGGTTCACCTGTCGTGTATTCGGCATAGGAGGTCATGTCAGCTCACCACTCCGGTCATCACGGCCACGGGTACGGAGACGAAGCCCAGGGTCAGCACCAGCGCGAGGGCGTTGGCGGTGGCCTTGAGGGCCCGGTCGCGGGTGCGGCTCCCGGCACCCAGGGTCTGTGCCGCGCTCCAGAAGCCGTGCCGGACGTGCAGGCCGAGCGCGAGCATCGCGACGATGTAGACGACGTCGCCGTACCAGGTCGAGAAGGTGTCGATGACGTTCTGGTAGGGGTGCCCGGACTGGAAGCCGCCGGGGTGCGCGGTGCCGGTGGTCAGGTCGAGTATGTGCCAGACGATGAAGAGGCCGAGGATGATGCCGCCCCATCGCATGGTGCGCGTCGCGTAGCTCGCCCGCGGCTTCCGGTGGACGTACTGGGTGGGGCGCGCCCTGATGTCGCGGCGGCTGAGCTGGTACGCGGCGGCGGCGTGGGCGACGACCGCGGCGACGAGGACGACGCGGACCAGCCAGAGCGTCCACTCGTAGTGCATGAAGGGCTCGCCGACCGTGCGCAGCCAGTGCGCGTAGTGGTCGAACTCCCCCTCGCCGAAGAAGATCTTCAGGTTGCCGATCATGTGGACGACCAGGTAGAGCAGCATGATCAGGCCGCTGACGGCCATCACCGTCTTCTTCCCGACGGAGCTGTCCCACACGGTGCGTGCGAGGGACGGCCGTCGGTCCGTCCGCGTTCCCAGAGCCATGTCACGGAACGCTAGGCCCCCCGACCCCGATCGGTCCAAGACATGGTTCGGCTCGTTTCCATAGGCGTGGCCTATCATCGGTTCCGTGCAGTTCCATCAGCTCCAGTACTTCGTCGCGGTCGCCGAGACCCGGCACTTCACGCGGGCCGCCGACCTCGTCCACGTCGCCCAGCCCTCCCTGTCCCAGCAGATCAAGGCGCTGGAGCGGGAGCTGGGGGCGGACCTCTTCCAGCGGGCGCGCGGCAACATCACGCTGACGGACGCCGGCGAGGCGCTGCTGCCGCTCGCGCGCCGCATCCTGGCCGACGCGGACACCGCCCGGCACGAGGTGCAGGAGCTGGCCCAGCTGCGCAGCGGCCGGGTCCGGCTCGGGGCCACCCCGAGCCTGTGCACCGGGCTGCTCCCGGACGTGCTGCGGGCCTTCCACGACCGTTATCCGGGCATCCGGCTGCTGATCGAGGAGGGCGGCTCCCACGATCTCGTACGGGAGCTGGCGCGCGGCGCCCTGGACCTGGCGCTGGTCGTCCTGCCGCTGCCGACGCCGTCCCCGGCGCTGACCACCGTCGAGGTGCTGCGGGAGGACCTGGTGGTCGTGTCGTCGCCGGACGCGCCCGCGCCGGGCCGGGGCCGCACCGTACGGATCTCCGACCTGGAGGGCGAGCGTCTGGTGATGTTCCGGCACGGCTACGACCTGCGCGAGCTGACCGTCGCCGCCTGCCGGGCCGAGGGCTTCGAGCCGGACTTCGCCGTCGAGGGCGGCGAGATGGACGCGGTGCTGGGCTTCGTCGGGGCGGGTCTGGGCGTGGCCGTCGTCCCGCGCATGGTGGCCACCCGGTCCGGGCGCGGACTGCGGGTGACGCCGCTGGCCAGGCCGGGCCTGCACCGGACGATCGCCCTGGCCCACCGCAGCGACGTGGCTCCCCCGCGGGCGGCGCGCGAACTCCAGCGGATGCTGCTGGAACGCTGAGCGGAGGCCGGGGCCGGCCCTCGCACGGAGCCGGCCCCGAGGACCCCCGGCACCGACGCCCACCGGAAACGACCGCCGGAGCCCGGCACGGAGAGGGGCTCCCGCGCCCCCGCCCCGGCACGAGGAAGTGGCGTTTCAGCCCGGGCGCTGCACGAGGAAGGGACGCCCGGTCGGGCGTCCCCTTCGGGGGGCGTACGCCGGTCAGCCCGTGGCGTCGACCAGCGCCAGTTCGTGCAGCCGCTCCGGCGGGCCGGGGCGGGCGTAGTACCAGCCCTGGGCGGTGTCGCAGCCCAGTATCCGCAGCTGCTCGGCCTGGGCGCCCGTCTCGACGCCCTCCACGGTGACCGCGAGGTCGAGGCTGTGGGCGAGGGAGACGATCCCCTCGACGATCTTGAGATCGACGGGGTCGGCCGGGAACTGCTGCATGCCCTGGGTGAAGGAGCGGTCCAGCTTCAGGACACTCACCGGCAGGCGGCGCAGGTTGGCGAGGTTCGAGTACCCGGTGCCGAAGTCGTCGAGGGCGATGTCGACGCCCATCTCGGCCAGCCGGCGCAGTGGCTTGAGGAGGTCGTCGTCGGCGCCGATCAGCGCGGACTCGGTCACCTCCAGGCACAGGGCGTCCGGTTCGAGGCCCGCGCGCTCCAGGATGTCGACCGTGTCGGAGACGAGACCGGGATGGGTGAGCTGGCAGGGCGAGAGATTGACGTTGATCCGCAGCGGCCCCGCGTCGGCGTGCCGTTCCTGCCACTGCCGGGCCTGGCGCACCGACTGGTCGAGGACCCAGCGGCCGAGCGGCACGATCAGCCCGGTGTGCTCGGCGAGCGGGATGAACCGGTCGGGGCCGAGGACCCCGTGCTGCGGGTGCAGCCAGCGCACCAGCGCCTCGGCGCCCCGGACGCTGCCGTCGCCGAGGTGCACCAGCGGCTGGTACTCGATGAAGAACTCGTTCCTGTCCAGGGCCGCCGGCAGCGCGGTGGTCAGTCCGTGCCGGGTGATGGCGCGCAGGTCGGCCTCGGGGTCGGCGAGTTCGAAGCGGTTGCCGCCCGCGGACTTGGCCCGGTACATCGTGATGTCGGCGCTGCGCAGCACCTCGGCGGGCCCGCGCTCCCCGGCGGGCCCCTCCACCACGCCGATGCTGCCGCGCACGGTCAGCTCACGGCCGTCGATGCTGACCGGAGTGACCAGCGCGTTCATGATGCGTCCGGCGAGTTCGTCGACCTCGCGCTCGGTGTGCGGGCCGGTGGTCAGCGCCACGAACTCGTCGCCGCCCAGCCGCGCGACCATCTCGCCAGGAGCGGTCGCGCAGGCCTGGAGGCGGTCGGCGACCTCGACGAGCAGCCGGTCGCCGGCCGCGTGGCCGAGGCTGTCGTTGATGGTCTTGAAGCCGTCGAGGTCGAGGTAGCAGAGCCCGAAGCGCTGGCCCTCACCGGCGGACAGGGCCTTTTCCAGCCGTTCGAAGAACAGGGTCCGGTTGGGCAGACCGGTGAGCGCGTCGTGGGTGGCCTCGTACCGCAGGCGGAGGTTGAGCAGCCGGCGCTCGGTGGTGTCCTCCATGAGGGCGAGCTGGTACTGGGGCCGGCCGTCCGCGTCGCGCAGCAGGGAGACCGTCAGGTTCGTCCACAGGGCGGTGCCGTCGGGGCGGTAGAAGGCCTTTTCGACGTGGTAGTGCTCACGCTCGCCACTGACCAACTCGTCGTAGAGGCGCCAGACTTGGGGAGCGTCGTCCGGGTGGGTCCAGTCGCTGACCCGGCGGCCGCGCACCGTCTGCTCGGAGCCGCCGAACATCCGCAGCAGCGCGCCGTTGACCTGGAGGATGTTGCCTTCGAGGTCGGCGATGCCGATTCCTATGGCCGCGCCCTCGAACACGGCGCGGAAGCGCGCCTCGCTCGCGTGCAGCGCCTCGGCGACCACGCTGCGCGCGTTCAGGGCGGCGTGGGAGATGGCCTCCTGCTCGGTCAGCGTCCGGTCCCGCAGGGCCTGCGCGAAGCCGGCCGCGATCGCGTGCTGGAGCCGGGCGGAACGGGTCCGCAGGGCCTCCCGGTTCCCGTCCCCGCCGCAGTAGAGGACCAGGTAGGCGTCCACGCAGTCGAGGGAGCGGCTGAGCGCCTCGGGGTCGGTGCAGTGCGCGCCGACCAGCGCGGCGCCGACCGCCCTGCCCTCGGTCGCGTCGTAGGTCCTGGCCAGCAGCGCGTCGCTCAACCGGCGTGCGAGGGGCAGGAGTTGCGCCTCGAACTCGGGGCGGGTCAGCGACGTGGAGGTCACCGGGAAGACCGCCCGGCTCCAGATCGTCGCGAACCTGCGGAGTCTGTCCTCCGGTCCGTCCGGTTCCGCCGTCACGCCGCGCGCCCCACGCCGGCGAAACCGGAATAGGAGTACGGATCCTCTTCCTCGGGTGCCGTGTCGGGCCGCCAGTCCGGCATCGGCACCAGTCCGGGTTCCACCATGTCGTACCCCTCGAAGAACCGCGCGATGTCGTCGCGCGAGCGCATGATCAGCGGGTTGCGGGTCTTCCTGTACACGTCGACCGCGCCCTCGGCCCGCTCCGGCGGGAGCGGGATCCCCTCGTACGAGGCGTGCGTGAGGACGAGCAGGCTGCCCGGCGCCAGGGCGTCGCGCAGCTCGGCCACCGCACTGTACGGGTCGTCCGCGTCCTCCACGAAGTGAAGTATGGCAACGAGCAGGAGCGCCACCGGACGGTTCAGGTCGATCAGGCGCTGGACTTGGGGGTTCTGCAGGATGTCGCGGGGCTTGCGCAGATCGGCGGCGAGGACGTCGGCGTGCTCGTTGCCCTGGAGCACCGCCTGGCTGTGCGCGACGGCCACCGGGTCGTGGTCCACGTACATCACGTGCGCACCGGGGCTGGCCGCCTGCGCGACCTCGTGGACGTTGCCGAAGGTCGGGATGCCGGAGCCGATGTCGAGGAACTGCGTGATCCCCTCGCCCACGGCGTACCGGACGGCCCGGCGCATGAAGGCACGGTTCGCCTGCATGATCTTCGGGAGCCCCGGCATGTACTCCATCGCCTGGCGGGCCGCCGCCCGGTCGACCTCGAAGTTGTGCGAACCGCCCAGGTAGTAGTCGTAGATGCGGGACACGCTCGGCACCGAGATGTCGATGCTCCGGGGGGCCCAGGCGGGACGCTCCATCTATCTCTCCAGGCGTAGACGACACGTAGGCGATCCGGTGTTCGAGCTGAGGCTACTGATCGCCCGCCAAAGGAGCGAGCCAAAACGGAAATTGACCATCCGTTACCGGTCACTGCCTCCGGCACGTGCCGCATTGTGCCCTCCCGCGAAGGGGCGGACTTTCCCCGCCGAATCGGGCGCGCGCACGCGTACGGCGGCGCGCGCGCCGAAGCGGTCCGCCCCCTCCGTGCGGTGCGGAGGGGGCGGACCGTGGTCGCGCGCGTTGTTCCGTTCGTCGGGCACCCGGTGCCTGCTCGTCAACTCCCTTCCACGTTCCGTCGTTGTACGGGCGGGACGATCAACCCTGGGGAGGCGATCCTCACTTCGACGCGCCGACCGGCTTTCCGTCGGGCGAGACGGCGTACCAGGTGCCGCCGACGCCCTGACCGTTCGTGTCCCCGGGAGCCTTGTCACCGGAGAAGGTGTAGATGGGCCAGCAGTCCACCGTCATCTGCTTGACACCGTCCGGACGGGTGAAGGCCATCAGGCCCTTCTTCGTGACGCCCTTGGTGTCGTTGGCCTCGACCGGTGCGACCGCGGGCCACTTCTCCAGGCAGGCGCCCTTGCAGTTCGACACGGAGTCGGGCCACGCCTTGTCCTTCATGAAGCGGTAGACCGTCATGCCGTTCTTGTCGACGACGACCTCGCCGAGCTCGGGGTCGTTGCGGACGGACAGGCCCGGCAGGTCGGCGGCGGAGGCCTTCTTGCCGTCGGGGGCCGAGGCGTACCAAGTGCCGCCCACGCCTTGGCCGTTGGTGTCGCCGGCCTTCGTGTCCTTGGCGTAGCGGTACATCGGCCAGCCGGCGATCGTCAGCTGCTTGGTCCCGTCGGTGCGGGTGACCTCGCCGAGCAGCGACTTGTCGACGCCCGTGGCGGCCGTCGCTCCGTCCGCGGGGACGGGCGGCCATGCCTTGGCGCAGTCGCCGTCACAGGCGGACTTGGGCGGCTCGGCGGTGTCCTTGTCGAAGCGGTAGAGGGTGAGGCCGGCGCTGTCGGTGACGACCTTCCCGAGCTTCACGTTCTCCGTCACGGAGAGCTGGCCCGCCGTCTCCGCCTTGGCCGCCGTGCCCTGTTCGTCCTTGGTTCCGGCACCGTAGCCGTCACTGGAGCTGGACCCGTAACCGTCGGCGGCCGGTGCGGCGCCCACGTTCTGGCTTCCCGTCGACGGGGTGCCCTGTTCCTGACCGCACGCCGTCGTGAGCGCCAGTACCGCCGCAGCTGCCGCTACGAGTGAGGCGCTCCGCCAGGAGGTCTTCATGTCAACTCCCGCTGTTCGCTTGGGTGTTGCAGCGTCCTAGTGCGCCGCTCATGGCCCTAGGTACGAGCGGGGGCGGGTGAAGTGTTCAATCCGCTCACAGATTTCTTCGCGAAGATCGCGTCCCGCCCGTCACGGATCGCGCAGATGTACGCAGTCCGGGAGATCTCGCGCGCCGTCCGGCAAACCCGGCCAGAGCGGATGTCCCTCCTTCGGGGCAATTCCCCGCCGCTCCGGCGTGCCGGGCCCCCGGGAGACCCATGATCTCGGTCGTGCATCCCCCCCAACGGACCCGATCCGCCCTTGCCGTACGGGTATTGGCGCTGCTCGCGCTGACCTGGTTCCTCAGTGGCGCGCCGGCCGGGGAGGCGTCCGCCGACGCGTGCGCGTACGCCTCGATCGGTCCGGACGGCTCGGTGGACGCGGTCGCGGTCGCCGGTTCGGGCTGGTGCGGTCCGCCTCCGGTCGTTCCGCCGCCCTGCCCCAGTCCCACGCCGGAGCCTCCGCCGCCCCCGCCGCCCAAGCCGACGCCCCCGAAACCGACACCGCCGAAGCCCACGCCTCCCCCGCCGCCCAGGCCCACACCCCGGCCCGAGCCGCCGGCGCCGCCACCGCCACCGCCCCCGGCACCGGCCCCCCGACCGCACCTCGTGACCCCGCCGCCGAAGCCGCCGCCCGTGCCGAGACCGACGCCGCCGCCCACCCGCAAGCCCACCCCGCCGCCCAAGGCGTCGCTGTCCCCGGTGAGTTATCCGGAGTACCGCACCTCGCCGCGCAAGCACCCGCCGCGCAGCGGCCCGCCGCTGGTCTCGCTCACCCTGCTCATCACCGCGCCCGCCGTGCTGGCCGTCGCCGCGCTGCGTCCTCGCTGACCCCTGGAGACACTCTTGTCGGATTGGCTTGTTCTCACCCTCGCGATGGTGGCCGCGTGCGTGGTCGTCCTCGTCGTGACCCTCGTCCGGCACCGCAGAGCCCGGGAGGACGAGGACCCGTCCGAGACACCGGACGTGATCGAGTACATGACCATGATGATCGGCGTGGTGTACGCCATCGTCCTGGGTCTGGCCATCGCGGGCGTCTGGGAGGGCCGCGGCATCGCCCAGGACCACGTGCAGGCGGAGGCGCAGGCGCTGCACGAGATCTCGGAGCGGGTGCGGGTGTATCCGCCCGACGTCCGCGACCGCATCCGGGACGACGTCAACACCTATGTCGGTCATGTCGTCACAACCGAGTGGAAGTCGATGGCGGACGAGCAGAAGCTCAGCCGCGAGGGCGGCCGGCTCTTCGAGCGGATCCGTCAGGACGTCACCGACTACGAACCGCGCACGGACTTCGAGGCGCAGGCCTACCAGCCCCTCCTCGACCAGGTCACCGCCGCCGACGACGCCCGCAACGGGCGCGGCTCGTCCTCGGGGGCGACCATGCCGGGCGTGGTGTGGTTCGGTCTGATCACCGGCGCCGTGGTCACCGTGGGCATGATCTTCGCGCTGCAGATCAGACGCACCCCGCGCGAGCTGATCCTCGCGGGACTCTTCTCCGCCCTGATCGCGTTCCTGCTCTTCCTGATCTGGGACCTGGACGCGCCGTACAGCCGGGGCATCGCGGCCTCGGCGGAACCCTTCCGGACGCTGTTCCCGCACCTCCCCGGGTGAGGAGGCCGAACCCCGGGTCCCCCCGGTGGTTCGCGCTCTCCAAACCCGCACCGGGTGACGCCGCCGGGGGACGGACGCCACGCCGCGTCCGTCCCCCTTTCGCACGTACGGTCTCCCCTGGGCGGCCCACACCGTTGCCCCATTCGCGCGACACGGATCGCGCCCTCGCGCACACCTTTCTAGCGTTTCGGTCATCGAGGTGCATTTCTGGCGCAGGCGGAAAAAGTCCGCAGCAGGCTCCTCGGGGACCCGGAGGATCACCATGCGCGCGATAGGCGTCGCTTCGGCCGCACTGATGGGCGTGGCCGCCCTGACCCTGACCGCACCGGCCGCCGTCGCGGTCGGCGAGGAGGAAGGCAACATCACGCCCTTCGGCTTCAGCGTCCAGCCCACGACCGTCGCCCCCGGCGGCCAGGTGACACTGCTGCTGCGGCGGGACGGCGGGTGCAAGGGCAACGCCACGGTCACCTCGGGCGTCTTCGACACCGTCACCATCCCGCACCGCCAGTCCACGGCCACGGCCACCGTGGACTGGGACGCCAAGCCGGGCGCCGTGTACCAGGTGACGTTCACCTGCGACGGCGTGAGCGGTCACACCGACCTCGGCATCACCGCCGGGCGCCCGGCCGACCTGACCCGCCCGCCGGCCCCCGTGCACCGGGGCGTGAAGGCCGGCGTCGGCGGCAGCGTGGCCGGGTTCGACCTCCACGAGATCGGACTCGGGGCCGCGCTCATCACCGGTTCCGTCGGCGCGGCGTGGTACGTGTCCCGCCGTCGCGCCGCCGGCGACTCCTGACCGCACGCCGCACGGCCGCTCGCCCCGGACCCCTGCGGGAGGGTCCGGGGCGAGCGGCCGTCACGTGCGTGCTCCTGCGGGGCCGCCGGTCAGATCCGGTTCTCGGCCCTGCGGCGCATCCAGAACACCCCGCCGCCCAGGGCGGCCGCCGCCACGAGGGCGCCGCCGATCGCCATGTCGGTGGGCGTCGCCCCGCTGGAGCTGCTGCCGCCCAGACCACCGCGGACACCGCCGATGACGGTGAAGGCGGCAGGCCGGGTGAGCGTCTTGTTCTCCCCGCAGCGGGCCGTGATGTCGTACGACCCCGGCCGGGCGTGACGGTCGATGGTGACCGTCGCCGTGGAGGTCTTGCCGCTGACGTGGTGCAGCGGCGTGGTCGGGAAGACCGGCGAGGAGACGGTGCTGCCGGGCATCTGGCAGGACGAGCCGTCCACCGTGACGGTCAGCTGTCCGCCCCGGGCGATGACGCTGGGCATGGCGACGATGTTGCTGGGGCTGTCCCAGGCCGTGGCCGCGGGGGCGGCGAGCCCCACGACCGCGGCCGCGACGGCAGAGACCGCCAGGGCACGAGTAGTACGCATGTGTTCCTCCGCGGAAGGCGCCCCGGGAACCGTCCCCGGTCGATCGGCGAGAAAGCGCCTCCCAGACAGACCCTCAGATGCGCTGCTCAGGGCCGCATTTCGGGAATGGTCCGTCCTGGTGAGAGGACACGCCGAAGGAATTCCGCGCAGGGGGATGTTGCCGCAGGTCACGGACCGTCAGAAATTTTGTGCGCATGGCAACTCGGATGGCGCACGCCGATGTACGTCACCACCCGTTCGCACGTTCTCCCGTCGCCCGCCGAGCGCGCTGCGCTTAGCGTTCTCATATGCGCGACGGACGCGGCGACGGCTGCGTCGAGAGGGGATGGCGAATGCACTCGTCCGAGCTCGCCGAGGAGGAGGAGCGGCAGAAGAAGCGCGCGCCGTGGGGCGTGATAGCGCTTGTGCTGCTGACCGGCCTCGCTCTCATCCGCAACGGTTCCGGGGAGTTCGACGTCGGACCGCCGCAGCCCGCGACGGCGGCGGCCGCGGACACCCGCACCCAGAACGGCGGCACCTTCCGCAAGTCCACGCCCGACCCGCTGCCGTACTCCGAGGTCGACCGGGTCAGGATCCCCGGCATCCAGGTCGACGCCCCCGCCATGCCCGTCGGCCTCGACGCCGAGGGCTGGGTCGACGCGCCGCCCCCCGAGGACCCGAACCTCGCCGGCTGGTTCACCGGCGCGGTCTCGCCCGGCGAGAAGGGCACGGCCGTGGTCGTGGGCCACGTCGACAACCGGCTCGGACCCGCCGTCTTCTACGGGCTCGGCGCCCTGAAGAAGGGGAACCGCGTCGAGATCCAGCGCAAGGACGGAAAAACCGCCGTATTCGAGATCTACGGCATCGAGGTCTTCGAGAAGAGCAATTTCCCCGGCGACCGCGTCTACGGCAGCAAGGGAACTCCGGAATTGCGTGTCATCACCTGTGGAGGCGGTTTCTCCAAACAGCAGGGCTACGACGGGAACGTGGTCGTCTTCGCCCGCCTGACCGAGGTTCGCTGAGAATTCCCGGACCGGGCGGGCGAGGCCCTTCGGCGGTCCCGGGCGGAAGGTCCGCCCGGGCGCTTTTCATGTGTACTGCCTTCGCGGAACGGTGATGTGGTAGCCGGAGTCCAGCAGTTCCGGAAGATAGGCGCGCAGCGCCCGCACACTCTGCGACCGGTCGCCGCCCGCGTCGTGCGAGAGCACCACGACACCGGGCGCGGCGCCGCGCTCCACCCGCTCGGCGATCCTGCGGGTGCCCGGCGTCGTCCAGTCGAGGGTGTCGACCGTCCACGCCAGCGGCTCCATGCCCAGCTCGGCACCGAGCTGGAAGGCCGCCCGGTTCCAGGCACCGTAGGGGGCCCGGAACCACAGGGGCGGCTCCCCGTACGCCTTGTCGATGACCTCGCAGGTGCGCTCCATCTCCGAGCGGATCGCGGAGCGGGAGAGCCGGGTCAGCAGCGGATGCGTCCAGGTGTGGTTGCCGACGACGTGCCCGTCGTCGGCCATCTCGCGCAGCAGGTCCTTGTTGTCGGCGGCCATCTCGCCGCACACGAAGAACATCGCGCGGACGTCGTGGGTGCGCAGGGTGCGCAGGATGTCCGGGGTGTAGCGCGGGTCGGGGCCGTCGTCGAAGGTCAGCACCATGCTGCGGCCGCGCCCGGCCATGCGCAGGAACGGCTCGTGCCGGACGAGGGTACTGGCGGGGCCGCGGTGCGGCGTGCCGTATCCGGTGATGGGCTGGAGACGGTAGGCGGAGGGCTTCAGCGCGCGGCGCGCCTGAGGACCCGAGACCGGGGCGGGGCGTAGCACCGGGTGCACGCCCGGGTCGGCGGTGAGCAGCCGGGCCGTGCCCGCCGCCCCGGCCGCGCCCAGCACCGCGGCGCCGGCGAGCAACGCCGAGCGCCGCGTGAGCAGCTGATCCTTTTTCATGACTCATCAGTCGCCCATTTGACCGTCGGCGCGGCCCAGCAACACGGCTGGGGACCCCCGAAAGCACCCGTTGGGACCATTCACCGGCGGTCCGGCGGCCCGACGACGGGCACACCGGCGTCCCGCGGACGGTGCGGCCGGCCGCCGGCGAGCACGCTTCCGATAACCTCACCGCCGTGACGGAACAGCAGCACTCGCATCAGTTCGAGCGGGGCACGGACGGGCCCAAGGTCATCGTCGTCGGCGTGGACGGCTCCGACTCCTCGCTCCGTGCGGCCGCGTACGCCGGTGGCCTGGCGCGCCGGCAGCACGCGCTGCTCGCGGTGGTCTACGTCCAGCCGGTGATGGCGGCGGGCGCGGCGCTCGGGGTCCCGGTCGCCGACACGACCGACGAGATCGCGGAGGGCCTGATCGCGCAGATCCGCGAGGCCACCGAGCGGGTCAAGGACATATTCGCGGTGCGCTGGGAGTTCCACACGTTCCGCGGCGACCCCTACAACGGCCTCGTCAAGGCCGCCGACGAGCTCAAGGCGGACGCCGTGGTGGTCGGCGCGTCCGAGCAGGCCGGGCACCGGATCGTCGGATCGGTGGCGATCCGCCTGGTGAAGGCGGGGCGCTGGCCGGTGACGGTGGTGCCGTAGCCGCGGCGGCCGGGGCGGCCCGCGACGGGCGTGCGTGGCGTCTTCCGTCGCCGCCGCACCAGGAGCATCATGATCGGCCGTCAGCCGACTGCCGTCCGCGAAGAGGTGACGACCATGGCCGGGCTCCGCATGGGCGAGGGGATCCTCCGCCGCAAACCCATCGACACGATCGACGAGGCCGGGACCGGCGAGGGCGCGCGGCTCGAACGGTCGCTCGGCCTGTGGCAGCTGACGGCGATCGGCGTCGGCGGCACATGCAGAACTACCAGGACATCGACAAGGAGAGCGGGTTCTCGACGGCCTTCAAGTCGGTGGGCCTGAGCGGACTCGCGGACGTGATCGCGGTCGGCGCGATCATCGGCATCCTCACGGTCATGTTCACGTTCATGCTGGGCTGCACCCGTGTCTGGTTCTCGATGAGCCGGGACGGGCTGCTGCCCAAGTGGTTCGCGAAGACACATCCGACCCGGCACGTGCCGACCCGGGTGACCTGGATCGTGGGCTGCGCGTCGGCCGCCATCGCGGGGTTCCTGCCGATCGGCGAGGCGGCCGAACTGACCAACATCGGCATCCTGCTGGCGTTCGTCGTGGTGTGCGTCGCGGTGATCGTGCTGCGCTACCGGCGGCCGGACCTGCCGCGCACCTTCCGTACGCCGTGGATGCCGGTGGTCCCCGCGCTGGGCGTGGTCTTCTCGGTCTGGCTGATCACGTTCCTGGAGTGGCGGACGTGGGTGCGGTTCGCCGTCTGGTTCCTCGTCGGCTGCGTCATCTACTTCGGGTACTCCTACCGGCGCTCGGAGCTGGCGAAGGTCTCCTCCCCGGACTCCCCTACCGCCCCATGACGAGACCGTCCTGGGCCGCGCCCCGGCTCAGGACGACGTCGCGGATCCGGTCGCGCACGGCGGCGGCGTCCGGGGCCGGCCGGCCGGTGTGCAGCGGGACCACGCGTCCCGAGCGGACGTCGAACCACTGCGGAAGGAACTCGGCCCGCTTCACCTCCCAGCGGCCGCCCGGGCGCGCGGGCGGGGCGAAGGTGAACCGTCCGATGCTGCTCTGGTTGCCGCGCGGGTCCGGCGCGCCGTCGTGGCCGACCATCTCCCCGGCGATCTGGTCGCCCATGCCGTAGACGACCCAGGTGCCGTTGACCTTCTCGTAGGCCTGCGGGATGTGGGCGTGCGTCCCGAGGATCAGGTCGATGTCGGGGCGGCCGCCGGTCCGGGAGGCGGTGAGGTCCCGGGCCAGGGTCAGCTGCCGCTCGTCCGGCTCGTCCTGCCACTCGGTCCCCCAGTGCACCGACACGACGACCACGTCGGCGCCGGCCGCGCGGGCGGCGCGGGCGTCGGCGACGATCCGGTCCCGGTCGATGAGGTTCACGGCCCAGGGCCGCCCGTCCGGGAGCGGGTAGCCGTTGGTGTCGTACGTGTACGCGAGGTGGGCGACGTCGGCGCCGCCCGCCCTCATGACGGTCGGGGCGCTCGCCTCGGCGGCCGTCCGGGCGGATCCCGCGTGCCGTACGCCGGCCCGGTCGAGGGCGTCGAGGGTGCGGTGGATGCCGGCGGCGCCGTCGTCGAGACTGTGGTTCGAGGCGGTGGAGCAGCCGTCGTAGCCGGTGGCGGCGAGGCCCTTCGCCACCTCGGGCGGGGACTTGAAGGCGGGGTAGCCGCTGTAGTCGCCGTCGGCGCCGTAGACCGTCTCCATGTGGCAGATCGCCAGGTCGGCGCGCGCGACGACGGGCCGGGCCCCCGCGAGCATGGGGGCGAAGTCGTGGCCGGCGCCGCCCGCGTCGGTCCGCGCCCGTTCGATGATCGAGGTGTGCGGCAGGACGTCGCCGGAGGCGACGAGGGTGAAGCCGCGCGTCGCCCCGGGCGCCGCCGGGTGTCCCGCGCGCGGTGCGTGCGGCTTCTCGGCGGCCTGGCAGCCGGCGGCGACGGCGGCGAGCACCGCGGCGATTCCGATTCCGGCCAGTCGCGCACGTGTGGTCATATCGAGCCCCGATACGGTCGGATCATCATATTTATTGACACACATGCACATACAGGGGCGCACCGAAGTCAACGCGCCACCCCAGCCCTTGCTCCGAACGGAGGACCCCGGCGGGCGCCCCCGGTCACCCCCTCCGGACGCGACCGTGGCCCGGTCCGCAGGGGCCGGCGGGCCCGGTCACGTGAGGCGCGAGGACACCTCGCCGCCCGGCGGACCGTTCGTCGTACCGTTCACCGACGGCATCGACCGCCCACCGCACATCCGCGCCCGGCCCCTGTCCCCGCAGGGCGCCACCCGCTGGCATACAGGCCATGACGGCCGGAACCACCACCATCACCCGCGGCACGACCGCGGAGCACGAGCTGGCCGCGCTGCAGCGCGAACACGGGCGACCGCTGTTCGCGCTGCTGCTGCGGCTCTCCGACGGCGACCGGCAGCGCGCCGAGGACCTGCTCCAGGAGACGCTCGTCCGCGCCTGGCAGCACCCCGAGGCCCTGCGCGCGGACGACTTCACCTCCGTGCGCCCCTGGCTGCTCACCGTCGGGCGACGGCTCGCCATCGACGCGCGGCGGGCCCGGCGGGCGCGTCCGGACGAGGTCGGCGACGAGGTGCTGGAGAGCGCGCGGGTGTGCGCCGATCACGCCGAACGCTCCGCGGCGACGCTCGACGTGCGGGAGGCTGTGAAGACACTCACTCCGGAGCACCGTGAAGTCCTGGTGCAGGTGTACTTCCGTGGGGCGAGTGTGGCGGAGGCCGCGGAGGCGCTCGGGATTCCGCCCGGTACCGTGAAGTCCCGCGCGTACTACGCGCTGCGCGCCCTGCGCCGGGTTCTTCCGGGATACGCGGCCGACCTGCGGTGAAACCGAAGGATCAGTCAAGCCTCCGTAAAGCGCCTTGCTGACGACCATGGTTGGGCCATCAGCTGTCCTCATCCGTGTTTCCGGACTGGGACCCGGGGTCGGGCGACGCGCACGAACCGGAGGAGGGCAGGAAGGGATGCTGCACAGAGGTCAAGAGAGCACGGGCGGCACCGACGGCGGCGAACTGGCCGTCCCGATGGCCTGGTTGTACGCCGAATACATCGCCGACGAGCTGCTGAGAACCGGCGATCTGATGCCGCCTACGTCCTTCGAGTTCCGCGCCGGGCGCGACGCCCTGGCGCTGACCATCTTCCTGTCCGACACCGGCGGGGAGCTCGCCGGCATCCGCGTCGTCTCGCAGCTGGAGAACTGGCTGTCGCTCACCGCGTACGACCAGCCGTGGCAGGACTGGGTGCGCGAGCGGATGGCGCGCCTGGAGAAGGAGGCCGCCGAGGCGGGCGGCCCGGCACCGGACCTGGAGCTGGCGGCGGCGGCCCGGCGCTGGCTGGAGGAGACCGAGCTGCTCGCTCCCGATCTGGACGCGGTGCCGGGTGGCGGTCCGGTCCCCGGCGAGGACGACGGGCCCCAGGTGTGGACCCCGGCCTGGCAGCTGGGGCTGCCGCTCGGGCATCTGGCGATCCATCTCTTCTGATTCGGAAAGTTCTTCGGATCCGACCAATCCGCGGGCCGCTCCGCTCCGAACATCTTCCCCGTTTCCCCACGGGTCTTGAGTGATTCGGCGGTCCGGTGCGTACCGGTGGGCAACAGCAGCACCACCCCCACCCAGCCCCCCGGCACGAGGATTTGGTATGAGGTCCCTGGAACGCCATCGCGACGTCGGCGCCTACACGCTCGGCGTGCTGGACGAAGCGGATGCCTTCCGCTTCGAGGACCACCTCATGGGGTGTCCGAGCTGCACCGCGCAGGTGAGCGCGTTCGGCCCCGCCGCACGGCAGTTGCTGCTGTACCGCCGGGCGACCCCCCGTGCCGTGCATCCCTTCGCGGCACCCGGGCCGCGCTTCCTCGACCGGCTGCTGGGCGAGGTGGCCGCACGCCACCGGGCCGGGCGCAGGCGGCTGCTGTACGCCGTGGCCGCCGTCGCGGTCCTCGCGGCGGGCGGACCCGCCGTCGCCGTGGTGACGGCGAGCGACTCCCCCGCCGACCGGGTCGCCGCGACCGACGCGCACAGCGGGGTGTGGGCGCGGGTCAGCTGGGCGGACCGGGTCTGGGGCAGCGAGTTCGACGTGGAGGTCAAGGACGGCGAGGGCCCGCGGGCCTGCCGGCTCGTCGTGGTCGGCAAGGACGGTTCCGAGCAGACGGTGACGAGCTGGACGGCCCCGTCGCACGACTCCGGCGCCGCCAGCATGCACGGCGGGGCCGCGTTCCGGCCCGGGGAGATCAGCCGGTTCGAGGTGCGCACGCGGGACGGCGAGCGCCTGGTGACACTGAAGCCGCGCTGACCGGCGTGGGCGCCTACTTGAGCAGCCGGGACAGCCTCCGGTCCGCGAGCGGCTTCCCGCCGGTCTGGCAGGTGGGGCAGTACTGCAGCGAGGAGTCGCTGAAGGAGACCTCGCGGATGGTGTCGCCGCACACCGGACAGGGCTCGCCGGTGCGGCCGTGCACCCGCAGCCCGCTCTTCTTCTCGGCCTTGAGGCGTCCCGCGGCCACGCCCCGCGAGCGCTCGACGGCCTCGGTGAGCGTGCCGCGCAGCGCCTCGTACAGCCGCCGGGTCTCCTCGGGCGTGAGCGACGCGGCCAGCTTGAAGGGCGACATCCCGGCCGCGTGGAGGATCTCGTCGCTGTAGGCGTTGCCCACGCCCGCGATGAGGCTCTGGTCCCGCAGCGCACCCTTGAGCTGCCGCCGCTCGCCCGCCAGGAGTCCGGCGAACCGCTCCTCGTCGAAGTCGGCGGCCAGCGGGTCGGGGCCGAGCCGGGCGACCCCGGGGATCTCCGCCGGGTCCCGTACGACGTACACGGCGAGGCGCTTCTGGGTGCCGGCCTCGGTCAGGTCGAAGCCCTCCCCGGTCTCCAGGGCCGTCCGCAGGGCGAGCGGGCCCTTGCCGGGGCGGGGCGGGCCGTCGGGCAGGCTGTCCCGCCAGTGCAGCCAGCCCGCGCGGGCCAGATGGGTCACGAGGTGCAGGCCGTCCGCGTCGATGTCCAGGAACTTGCCGTGCCGGTGCACGGCGGTGACCTCGCGGCTCTCCAGGGCGTTGACCGGCGGGTCGTAGGTCTTCAGGACGCTGATCGCGACGGGCAGGACGCGGACGATCTCGCGGCCGACGAGGTGGTCGGTGAGGAAATCCTTGAGCGCTTCGACCTCGGGCAGTTCCGGCATACGTCCAGAGTGCCACCCGGCGCGGGCGGCGCCATGTCAGTCCCGCGCCGGGACCGCGAACTCGCACCACAGGCACTTGCCGCCGCCGCGGGCCTCCACGCCCCAGCCGTCGGTGAGCAGGTCGACCAGCAGCAGGCCGCGCCCGGACACCCCGGACTCGCCGGCCTCGCGGCGGCGCGGGAGCGCGCTGGAGGAGTCCTCGACCTCCACGCGGAGCCTGCGGTCGGAGCCGGTCAGTGCCCGGAGGGTGACGACGGCGGCTCCCTCGGTGTGCATGAGGGCGTTGGTGATCAGTTCGTCGGCGACCAGTTCGATCTCGTCGGCGCGGTCGCCCGCGCCCCAGGCGCGGACCGCGGCGCGGATCATGTGGCGGGCCTCGGTGAGCGCCTCCGGATCGCCCGGTGCGACGTGCTGCTGGAGCCGGCCGCCGGTCTGCTGGGTGGGGCCGCGGCGGCGCAGCAGCAGGAGCGCCACGTCGTCGTCGCCGCCGCGTTCCTCGGCGACCTCGATGAGCCGGTCGGCGAGGGCGCGGACGTCGTCCGGTCCGGTGCGGACCAGTTCGCGCAGGGTGCGCATGCCGTCGTCGAGGTCGATGCCGGGCTGTTCGACGAGTCCGTCGGTGTAGAGCAGCAGGGTCTGGCCGGGGTCGAGTTCGACGGTGTCGACGGGGTAGGCGAGGCGGCCGAACTCGGCGGACAGACCGAGCGGCAGGCCGCCCTCGACGGGGAGGCGGCGGCAGGTGCCGTCCGTGTGGCGCAGTATCGGGTCGATGTGCCCGGCCCGGACGACCTGGACGACGCCGGTGGACAGGTCGGCCTCCGCGTACAGGCAGGTGGCGAAGCGGTCGGTGTCGAGTTCGTGCAGGAAGACCGAGGCACGGGCCATCACGGTGGCGGGCGTGTGCCCCTCGGCCGCGTAGGCGCGCAGCACGATGCGCAGCTGGCCCATGACGGCGGCGGCGTGCGTGTCGTGGCCCTGGACGTCGCCGATGACGGCGCCGACGCGTCCGCCGGGCAGCGGGATCAGGTCGTACCAGTCGCCGCCGATGTCCCGGCCGAGGGCGGCGGAGCGGTAGCGGACGGCGAGGTCGGCGCCGGGCACGCTGGGGATGGAGCGCGGCAGCATGGCCTGCTGGAGTCCCTGGGCGAGGTCCTTCTCCTGCTCGAAGAACATGGCCCGCTGGAGGCTCTGGGCGATGCTGCTGCCGAGGGCGACCAGGACGTTGCGCTCCTCGGCGGAGAAGCCGCGCCGGTCGTTGTAGAGCAGTCCGATGGCGCCGATGGGCCGGGCCTGCACGATGAGCGGCAGGTAGGCGGCGGAGGTGATCTCCAGGTCGGTGATGTTCGGCCACAGCAGCGGGTAGGACTCGGCGAACTCCTGCGGCGACTCGATGAAGTGCGGGGAAAGGGTCCGTACGACCTCGTTCATCGGGTACGGCTCGTCCAGTCGGGTGACGCGGGTGCCGGGCACGTAGCTGTCCTCGGGGCCCGCGGCGACCAGACGGACCCGGCCGGCCTCCAGCAGGCCCATGACCAGGCTGGTGGCGCCGAGGTGGGTGACGCCGTGGGTGCTCTCCAGGACGTCGATCACGTCCTGGACGGTGCGGGCGTGGGCGAGCGCCGCGGTGGTGATCTGCACGACGCTCGTCTGCTGGCGGCGGGCCTCGTCCTCGGCGGCCTGCTCGCGCCGCGCGGCGCTCTCGCTCAGCTCCTGGGTGGCGTCGCGGACGATGCCGAGGATCCTGCGGGGGCGGCCGGTCCCGTCGCGGTGGATGTAGCCCTGGGTGTGCGTCCACCACAGGGAGCCGTCCCGGTGCCGGACGCGGAAGTAGGCGCCGTAGTTGGCGCTGCCGTCCTTGAGGGCCTGGGAGACCATGGCGTCCAGGCCGTGGGCGTCGGCGGGCGGGACGCGCGCGCCCAGGGTCTGCGGGTGGCCGTCGTAGTCGTCCGGGCTCATGTCGAACACGGCGAGGGCCTGGGCGTCCATGTACATCAGCGCGGTGTCCAGGTCCCAGTCGAAGCTACCCATGCGGTTGAGCGCCATGATCGGGTCCGGGTGGGCGGGCCAGTCGTCCGGGAGTGACAGGGCGCTCGCTCCCCGATCAACCATGCGCCCACCTTGCCAGGATTTACCCGATTGTTCGACTTATGGGTGCCCCGCGGCGCGGGCTCCGGCGGGCCGCGGGACGCCGCCCGGACGGGTTGCGGCGTCCGGGTGAGTGTGGCGGGTGCCGACCGTGGTAACCCAGCGTCACACTGGAAGCGAACGAGGAGGCGGTCGTGGAGTGGTTCTCTGCATCCGGGTACTGGCTGAGCCGGGTGGTCTTCCAGCGGTCGCTGGCCGGTGTGTACCTGGTCGCGTTCCTGACGGCGGCGCTCCAGTTCCGGCCGCTGCTCGGGGAGCGGGGCATGCTGCCGGTGCCCCGCTTCGTCGCCCGCGTGCCGTTCCGCCGCTCGCCGAGCGTGTTCCACCTGTACTACTCGGACCGCTTCTTCGCGCTCTGGTGCTGGGCCGGCTGCGCGGTGTCGGCGGCGCTGCTCGCGGGGCTGGACTCGCGCCTGCCCCTGTGGGGCGGCATGCTGCTGTGGCTCGTCCCCTGGTTCCTGTACCTGTCGGTCGTCAACGTCGGACAGACCTGGTACGGCTTCGGCTGGGAGTCCCTGCTCCTGGAGGTCGGCTTCCTCGCGGTGTTCCTGGGCAACGACGAGGTGGCGCCGCCGGTCGTCGTCCTCTTCCTGCTGCGCTGGGTGCTGTTCCGCGTCGAGTTCGGCGCCGGGCTGATCAAGCTGCGGGGCGACGCGTGCTGGCGCGAGCTGACGTGCCTGGACCACCATCACGAGACCCAGCCGATGCCGGGTCCGCTGAGCTGGTTCTTCCACCATCTGCCCAAGCCGGTGCACCGCGTCGAGGTGGCCGCCAACCACGTCACCCAACTCGTGGTCCCGGTCCTGCTGTTCACACCGCAGCCGGTGGCGACGGCGGCCGCGGCGCTGATGATCGTCACGCAGCTGTGGCTGGTCCTGTCGGGCAACTTCTCCTGGCTGAACTGGCTCACGATCGTGCTGGCTGTGTCCGCCGTGGAGTTCCCCGCCTCGGCCCCGGACACCGCCGCGCCGCCCCTCTGGTACGAGGTGGTCGTCCTCGCCGTCGCCGCGGTGCTGCTGGCCCTGAGCCACCGCCCGGTGCGCAATCTCGTGTCCCGGCGCCAGGTGATGAACCGCTCCTTCGACCCGCTCCATCTGGTCAACAGCTACGGCGCGTTCGGCAGCGTCAGCCGCGTCCGCCACGAGGTGGTCGTCGAGGGCACCACCGACGAGACGGCGCGGGAGGACGGGGACTGGCGGGAGTACGAGTTCCGCGGCAAGCCGGGCGATCCGCGGCGCTGGCCGCGCCAGTTCGCCCCGTACCACCTGCGGCTCGACTGGATGATGTGGTTCGTGGGACTGTCCCCCGCGTACGCCGGAGCGTGGTTCGGGGTGCTGGTGGAGCGGCTGCTCGAGAACGACCGTGACACGCTGCGGCTCCTGCGCCGTTCACCGTTCCCCGCGGACACCCCGCCGCGGTTCGTGCGGGCCCGTCTGTACCGCTACCGCTACACGACCTGGCGGGAGCTGCGGGAGACGGGCGCGTGCTGGCAGCGGACGTACGTGCGGGAGTTCCTGCCGCCCACTCGCCTGGACCCGGCCTCTCAGAGGCGGTAGACGCGCGAGGCAGGTGCGGGTGAGGATGCCGGCGCGTTCACCGGCGCTCAGCTCCCGCGTCAACTCGTGCGCCGTCTCGACGACTTCGGCGTAGGTCGCGGCGAGGGTGCACACCGGCCAGTCCGAGCCGGACATCAGGCGGCCCGGACCGAAGGCGTCCAGGACGGTCAGGAGTTCGGGGGTCTCCTCGGGGACGGTCACCGTCTGGACGAGGACGGTGCGCTCCACGCCCGCGGCGCGTGCCCGCGGTTCGAGGTCGGCGAGGGTGAAGTCCCGGCGCAGCGGCATCAGTTCCGGCCCGGTGATCCAGTCCTGGTCGCGGACGGACAGGTCCCACAGATGGTGGTGCGCGTCGACGCTCACGGCAGCTCCCCCACCGGTTCGGTGTGCGGTGCGCCTCTCACGACGGCCGCTCCCCCGGTACGGGGACGGGGGCGTCCTCGGGCAGCCGGCCCTGCTCGCGCAGCTCCTGCCAGAAGGCCGCCGGGACCGGCGTCACGAACTGCTCGGCGCAGTCCCGCACTTCGGCGGCCGAGCGGGCGCCGACGAGGACGCTCGCGACCGCCGGATGCGCCGCGGGGAAGGCGAGCGCGGCGGCCCGCAGCGTGGTGCCGTGCCGCTCCGCCAGGGTCTTGAGGCGCAGGGCCCGCTCCAGCAGCTCGGGCGGCGCCGCGGCGTAGTCGTACGTCGCGCCCGGCCGCGGGTCGGCCAGCAGGCCGGAGTTGAAGGCACCGCCGACGACGACGGAGGTGCCGCGCTCCTGGGCCGCGGGCAGCAGGTCGGCCAGCGCCCCGTGGTCGAGCAGGGTGTAGCGGCCCGCGCACAGCACCACGTCGACGTCCGTCTCGCGCACGAAACGGGTGAGCATCGCGGTCTGGTTCATGCCCGCGCCGATCGCCCGCACCACGCCTTCCGAGCGCAGCCGCTCCAGCGCGGGGTAGCCCTCGCGGAACGCCTGCTCGGCGTGGTCGTCGGGGTCGTGGAGGTAGACGATGTCGACGCGGTCGACGCCGAGCCGGGTGAGCGCGGCCTCCAGGGTGCGCCGTACGCCGTCCGCGCCGAAGTCCCGGACCCGGCGGTGGGTGGCGGGTACGGCGAAGCCGTTGGCGAGGTCGTCGCCGCCCGCGTCGGTGGGCTCCAGGCGGCGGCCCACCTTGGTGGAGAGGGTGTAGTCGGCGCGGGGCCGGTCGCGCAGGGCGGCGCCGAGGCGGCGCTCGGAGAGGCCGAGGCCGTAGTGGGGGGCCGTGTCGAAGTAGCGGATGCCGGCGGACCAGGCGGCGTCCACGGCCCGCCGCGCCTGCTCCTCGCCGACGGCGCTGTAGAGGTTGCCGATGCCCGCGGCGCCGAAGGCGAGGGGGCCGGTCTCGACGCCGCCGCGCCCGAGCGGGCTCATCGGGCGGCCGGGCGCGGTCGCAGGCCCTGCATACCGCCGTCGACGGCGAGGGCGGTACCGGTGGTGGCGCCGGACAGGGGGCTCGCCAGGTATGCGAGGTTGCCCCGCCCGATGGTGAAGGTGAAGCCGTGGCCGTCGGCCGCGTCGGTGCGCAGCACGACGTACGCCGCCGAGTAGTCGGGGTCGGGGTTCATCGCGTCGGACCCGTCGAGTTCACGGGAGGTCGGGAAGCGGATGTCGTAGGTGTCGATGGCGATGACGCGGGCGGCGGTTGGGGACAACTGGGAGCCTTTCGGTCCGGGACCTGGGGGCGTGCGCGAGCGGTCGGCCGGGGTCGGTCCTGCGCGCGCCCCGTCGTCAGGCGGGCGATCGTCGGCGCGAGGAACTGTCCCTGTCGGTCATCTGCCGGCTCCTCATCGAACGTGATCGAGGACTGATCGGATGCTGGCCGAGCGCGTGGGGTCCACCTCCCTGGCACGGCCCTGGCCGGAAGTCCCAGTCCTCTGCCGACCGGGACGAATATTCATCAGACCACTTGAGCACTCCGACACCCTGTGGAGCGAACCGGCGTTTGAGGAGCGGGGCCCGGGGCGGAGCCCCGAGTCGGGACTGAAGCCGCCGTCAGCCGGTGAGGGCCCCCGGGGACGGACACCCCCGAGGGCCCTCACCGCGAGGTGACTACCCCCGCTTCAGCCGAAGCGTCACCAGCTCGAAGGGCCGCAACGGCATCCGAAGCCGCGCCCCGTCCCGCTCGGGCCCCACCGCGTCGGCGAGCGGCCGCTCCAGCAGGTCCGTCACCGTGACGTCCTCGAAGGGGAACCCGGCGGTGAGGGTGACCCTCGACCGCCCGCCCCGGGACTCATGGAACCGGACGACGACGTCCCCGCTGCCGTCGTCGGCGAGCTTGACCGCCGTCACCACGACGGCGTCCTGCTCGACGGTGACCAGCGGCGCGACCTCCCGCGAGCCCGACACCCGCCGCTCCGGCAGATTGATCCGCCACCCCTCGCGCACCGCGTCGCCGATCGCCGCTCCCGGCACCAGCGCGTGCCGGAACCGGTGCACCCCCTGGTCGGTCTCGGGGTCGGGGAACCGCGGGGCGCGCAGCAGCGAGACCCGCACGGTGGTGGTCGTACCGGAGTCGCCGTCACGCACGGTACGGGTCACGTCGTGGCCGTACGTCGAGTCGTTCACGACGGCCACGCCCCAGCCGGGCTCCTCGACGTGCACGAACCGGTGGTTGCAGGCCTCGAACTTGGCAGCCTCCCAGCTGGTGTTGGTGTGCGTCGGCCGGTGGAAGTGCCCGAACTGCGTCTCGGAGGCGTACCGCTCGGCGTGCACGTCCAGCGGGAACGTGAGCTTGAGGAATTTCTCGGTCTCGTGCCAGTCGACCTCGGTGTCGATGCCGAGGCGCTGCTCGCCGGGGGCGAGCGACAGCACCTGGGTGACCCGGGAGTCGCCGAAGGAGCGGACGACCCGGACCGAGACGCCGTCCTCGCCGGGCGCGACCTCGTCGGCGTCGACCAGGTCGGTGACGGTGTTGCGGTAGAACTCGTCGACGTCCCAGGCGTCCCACATGTTCGGGAAGTCGGGGTGCAGCTGGAGGAGGTTGGCGGCCTGTCCGGGCGCGACCGTCTCGCGGTCGGCGGCCAGGTCGTACGCGGAGACGACCAGCCCGCGCGCGTCGATCCCGACCCGCAGCATCCCGTTGTCGAGGACGTAGCCGCCGTCCGGGCGGGGTTCCAGAGCCGTCTCCCCGAGCACGGCCGGGGTCCGGGCGCCGCCCGCCGGGACCCCGTCGCGGGTGTGCGGGGCCGAGTTGAACACGAGCGGCGCGGAGCCCTCGCCGGCCAGCGCCCGCTGCGCCGCGTCGATGATCTCGTTCAGCTCCTCGGCGACCCGCTCGTACGTTGTGCGCGCCTCGCGGTGCACCCAGGCGATGGACGAGCCGGGCAGGATGTCGTGGAACTGGTGCAGCAGCACCGTCTTCCAGATGCGGTCCAGCTCCTCGTAGGGGTAGGCGGCCCCGGTGCGGACGGCCGCGGTCGCCGCCCAGAGTTCGGCCTCGCGCAGGAGGTGCTCGCTGCGGCGGTTGCCCTGCTTGGTCTTCGCCTGGCTGGTGAGGGTGGCCCGGTGCAGTTCCAGGTACAGCTCGCCGACCCAGACGGGCGCGTCGGGATATTCGGCCTGCGCCTTCTCGAAGAACTTCTCGGGGGTCTCCCAGACGACGGTCGCCGAGCCCTCCAGATCGCGCAGCCTGGCCGCCTTGGCGACCATCTCGCGTGTCGTGCCGCCGCCTCCGTCGCCCCAGCCGGTGGGCGCGAGGGAGTGCCGGGCGACCCCCTTGTCCTTGAAGTTGCTCGCGGCGTGCGCGATCTCGCTGCCCTTCATGGAGCAGTTGTAGGTGTCGACCGGCGGGAAGTGGGTGAAGATCCGGGTGCCGTCGATGCCCTCCCAACGGAAGGTGTGGTGCGGGAACTTGTTGGTCTGCGACCACGAGATCTTCTGTGTCAGCAGCCACTTGGAGCCGGCCGCCTTGATGATCTGCGGGAGGCCCGCGGCGAAGCCGAAGGTGTCGGGCAGCCAGGCCTCCTCGTTCTCGACGCCGAACTCCTCCAGGAAGAACCGCTTGCCGTGCACGAACTGACGGGCCATCGCCTCGGAGCCCGGCATGTTCGTGTCGGACTCGACCCACATGCCTCCGGCCGGTACGAACCGCCCGTCGCTGACGGCCTTCTTCACCCGTGCCCACACCTCGGGCCGGTGCTCCTTGACCCACGCCCACTGCTGGGCCTGGGACATGGCGAAGACGAAGTCGGGCTCGTCCTCCAGCAGCGCCGTCATGTTGGACGTCGTGCGGGCCACCTTGCGCACGGTCTCGCGCAGCGGCCACAGCCACGCCGAGTCGATGTGCGCGTGACCGACGGCGCTGATGCGGTGGGCGGAGGGTACGGCGGGCTCGGCCAGCACCCCTTCGAGCCGTGCGCGCGCGGCGGCCGCCGTGCCGTTGACGTCCTGGAGGTCGACGGCGTCGAGGGCGCGCTCCACGGCGCGCAGCAGGTCCCAGCGGCGGGCGGACTCCACCGGCAGCTCGGCCATCAGCTCGCCGGCGACCTCCAGGTCGATCACGAGGTTCCACACCGTCTCGTCGAAGACGGCCAGGTCCATGCGGGTGAGGGTGTACTGCGGCTCGGTGCCCGCGGTCTCCTTGTCGCCGAGGGGGGTGGGCACGAAGGGGTGGTAGTCGAGGATCACCGGGTTGGAGGCGGCCTCGATGTGCAGCAGGACCTCCTCGCCGCCCTCGGCCGGGGCGCCGATCCGTACCCACTGGTTGCGGGGGTTCAGGCCCTTCACCGGGGTGCCGTCGGGCCGGTAGACGAGGCCCTCGCACTGGAAGCCGGGCATGTTCTCGTCGAAGCCGAGGTCGAGCACCGCCTCGACGTGCCGTCCCGCCCACTCCTCGGGGACGGTCCCGCGGACCCGGAACCAGCTGGTGCCCCACGGAGCACCCCAGCGCGCGCCGACCTCGATCGGTGCCGCGTCGGCCGCGAGGCCCTCGGCGACCGGCACGGGCTCGCCCGGCGCGTTCCACACCGCCACGTCCAGGGGTACGGACTCCGGGTACACGGCGGGGCGGATGCGCTCGTCGAGGACGCGCTTGAGACGGGCTTCGACCAGGGTGCGGTCGTCATGCATGAAGTGCTCCGGGGGTGTGGGTGCGGGCTACCAGGTATGGGTGGTCGTGGTGGCGGAGGAGATGGTGAACAGCTCCCCCACCGCGCGTACTTCGAACCGTGCGGCGGCCTCCCCCTGTGCGGGGGCGAGCCCCTGGACGAAGTACGCGCTCTGGCAGGTGCCGCCGAGGAAGCGGCGCGTGCCGTCGGGAAGGACGCGGTGCAGCTCGTAGTGGCGTACGGCGCCGGGGGCGGCCTGCCACCTCAGGCGCAGGCTGCCGCCGTCGGCGCCGGTGACGCGCAGGCCGGTGGGCGCGGCGGGGGCCGTCTTCGCGTTCCGGACGGCGAGGCCGCCCAGTCGCAGGCGGACCGGGGTCCCGCGGCGGGCCGGGGTGAGCCGCACGCCCAGTGCGCGCACGGTCCCGGACAGTCCGCTCAGCCGCACGGTGGAGGTCCGCCAGCCGCCGCTGCCCGCCTCGACGGGGAACCAGGTGTACGGCGGGGCGCCGCCCGGGGTGCCGGGTTCGGCGGTGGCGACGGCCAGCTCGACCCTGACGGCGCCCGCGTCGGTGCGGTGGGTCAGCTCGGCCAGCGTGTCCGGGCCCAGCGGCAGCCGGGTGGCGTAGAGGTCCAGGGTGACGGGGGCGTCGAGGATGCCGTCGACGAGCAGGCTGCTGCCGCCGCGCCAGGCGTCCGCGAAGTCGAAGGTGACGGCGGGGCGCCGGCCGGTGGTGCGCACGACCCAGCGGCGGGAGGGCAGCCGGTCCTGGAGGCCGAGGTGGTTCCACGCCGTGTCCGAGGTGACCTTGCCGCCGTCGTACCACTTCAGGCCGTGCCCGGTGTTGAAGGTGGTGGCGAAGGGGACGGCGGTGACGGTGGAGCGGTCGGCGACGGAGAGCGCCGGGGCACGCCAGGCGGCGCCGGGGTCGGGCCGGGAGGGGTCGAGCGAGGCACCGGTCCAGAACGCGTCGTCGGCCGCGTGGAAGTCGCCGGGGGTGCGGCCGGCGGGCAGGTGGTTGCGGGTCCACTCGGGCCGGTAGAGGCCGAGCGAGACGACGTGGTCCCGGTCGGCCGGCACGATGGCGTCCCAGTCGACGGACGTGTTCGTGCCGTTGGCCTCGACGTCGACGCCGGCCCACAACTCGTAGCGGTCGCGTCCCAGTTGCTCGGCGGTCGTGCCGGAGGATGCGAGGCTGCCCGGTGACCAGCGGAAGTCGACGAACAGGGAGTCGGCCGCCTGGAAGAACGCCTTGTTGCGGTCGTTGAGCGCTCCCTGCCAGCTGACCGAGCCGTTCGTGGTCATCGAGTCGTACCAGGTGACGCGCTGTCCCCTCGCCGTGCCGAGCGCCTTCAGCTCGGTGAGGAAGCCGAGCATGTCGGCGGCGAGGGCGGCGTCGCCGCCGCCGGTCTCGGCGTTGACGAACCAGCCGTCGAAGCCGTACGCGGCGGCGACCGCGACGAGCTGCGCCGCCAGCGGGTAGTGCCCGGCCGTGTCCTTCTGGACGAGGTCGCGGGTCCACTGCAACTGCCCGCCGTAGGCGACGGGCGGCAGGAACACGTTGCCGAGGACCGGTACGCCGTGCCGGTGGGCCGCGTCGACGACCGGCGCGTTGGGGGCGAGGATCAGGCCCTCCCCGGACGAGCCGCCCCAGAAGACGAGTTCGTCCAGGTACGCCCAGTGGGTGAGGGCGTAGTAGTCGGCCGTCGCCGCGCCCTGGGAGGGGTTGCCCGCTGTCGGGCCGAAGGAGACGAGGGACTGCACACGCGCCTGGCCGTCGCGGGCCGTCGGATTCGCCGGGGTCGGTGCGAAGCGCGCGGCAAGCGGTACGGACGCCGTGTTGAAGGGCAGGTCGGGGTCGTTCTCGGCCCGCCACGTCCTGAGGCTGCGCCAGGTGATGCCGGGGCCGGGGCTGCCGGCGGGCAGCGAGTCGGGGTACCAGTACGAGGCGTACGGCTGGAGGTCGCCGGGGGCCGCGGCGGCGGTGGCGGAGAGGCCGGGGAGGAGTCCCGCGGCGGCGCCCGCTCCGGCGAGCAGGACGGTGCGTCTGCTGGGGTTCACGGTGTGCTCCGTAACGTTGGGGGACGGCATACGGTGCTTGCGGGGGTGCTGTCGGTGCGCCCGGCTACGCCATGACCTGGCCGGGGGTGACGACCTCGGTGATGCCGCGGGCGGTGAGGTGGTCCTGGTCGGCGGCGCGGCTCGCGAGGACGGTGGTGGGACGGACGCCGTCGCCGGCCAGCCGGGCGAAGGCCTCGAAGACGGGTCCGCCGGGGGCGCAGACGGAGCGGCCCGGCGTGGTGTCCACGACGAGCGCGGTGGTGCGCGGGGCGGGGCGGCCGGTACGCCGTCCGGCGGCGATCCGGGCGATGACCTCGCCCGCGGGTTTCGTCCGCCGGTCGTTGGTCAGCAGGCCGAGACCGTACTCGAGTTCGGGGAAGTCGGCGAGGCCGCGGCTGACGTCGTGCGAGCACCACCAGGTGACGCCCCACAGGTCGGGGCAGTCCAGGGCGTTCGCGACGGTGGCCTCGGTGAAGGCGGCCGCGTGTTCGGCGGGGATCAGCGGCGCGGGGGCGCCGACCTCCTGGAGCCAGACGGGCCGGTGCGGGTCGTCCGCCCACGCCTTGGACAGCTCGACGAGGTAGGCGGCGTGGTGTTCGGTGGCGGTGCCGGTGCGGCCGTGGCGCTGGGCGGTGCCGTTGAACACCCAGGAGTGGACGGCGGTGACCGCGCCGAGCCGTGCCGCGTGGGCGGGGGTGAACGGCTGGTCGTCCTGGTACCAGGTGGCGTCGTAGGAGGCGTGCAGGTGCGTCTTGCCCGGTGCGCCCTTCTCGCAGGCGGCGAGCAGGGTCAGCAGCCAGGACTCGGCCTCGTCGGGCGTGATGCGGTCGGGGTCGGGGTGCGGGCCCGCCGCGAACTGGCTGATCTCGTTGCCGACGGTCATGCCGATGAAGTTCGGCCGGTCGGCGAGGGCGGCGGCGAGGGTCCGCACGAACTCCGCTTCGCCGTCCACCACTCGGGGGTCGGTGAAGATGTTCCGCCGGTGCCAGGTCTGCGTCCAGGCCGGCAGGAAGTCGAAGCTCGACAGGTGCCCCTGCAGGCCGTCCACGCTGACGTCGAGTCCCCGTTCGGCGGCGGCGTCGGCGAGCGCGACGAGCTGCTCGACCGCGCGCGGCCGGACCAGGGTGCGGTTGGGCTGGAAGTAGGGCCACAGCGGGAAGACCCGGATGTGGTCGAGGCCGAGCCGCGCGACGGAGTCGAGGTCGGCGCGTACGGAGTCGAGGTCGAAGTCGAGCCAGTGGTGGAACCACCCCTCGCTGGGGGTGTAGTTGACGCCGAAGCGCACGGCAGGAGGCATACGGGGTCCTTGCGGATCGGGAAGGGGCGGGGACGTCGGCCGCGGGGGTGCCGGGGCTCAGCCCTTGACGGCGCCCTCTCCCACACCGCGGAAGAAGTACCGCTGGAGGCAGGCGAAGAGGACGATCAGCGGTGCGACGGCGATGATCGTGCCCGCGGCGACGAGCCGCTCGTCGTTGGCGAAAGTGCCGTGCAGGTAGTTGAGTCCGATGGTGAGGGTGAACTTCGACGGGTCGCTCAGCACGATGAGCGGCCACAGGAAGTCGTCCCAGGCGCCCATGAACGCGAAGATCGCGACCACGGCGAGGGTGCCCTTCACGGACGGCAGCGCGATGCGCAGGAACCGCTGCCAGGTGTTCGCCCCGTCCACGACGGCGGCCTCCTCGATCTCGTGGGGGAGGTTGAGGAAGGCGTTGCGCATCAGCAGGACGTTCATCGCGCCGATGCAGCCCGGCAGGACGACGCCGACGAGGGTGTTGTTCAGGCCGAGTTCACGCATGGTCGTGAACTGGGCGATGATGATGCCCTCGACGGGGACGAGCATCGCGAGGATGAAGACCAGGGTGGCCGCCGAGCGCCCGCGGTAGCGCAGCCGGGCCAGGGCGTAGCCCGCGAGCGCCGAGCCGACGCAGTTGGTGACGACGTTGGCCGCGGCCACCTTCAGCGAGTTGAGGGCGTAGTCCCACACCGGGATGGTGTCGGCGACCCGGGCGTAGTTGTGCAGGGTGGGGTCGTCCGGCAGGAAGCGGGGCGGTGAACTGAAGATGTCCTCGGTCGGGCCCTTGAGCGAGGTGGACAGCTGCCAGACGAACGGCCCGACGGTGAGGGCGAGCACGCCGAGCAGCAGGAGGTAGCGCAGGGCCAGTTCCCAGGCGCGGACCTGCCGGCCCCGCTCGTCGGTGACGCGCCGCCGGGGGGTGGGCGCGATGGCGGGCCGCGTCTTCGGGGCCTCGGGCGCCTTCTCCGCGGTGCTCACGCGTCCTCCTTCCGGTCGGCGCGCAGCACGAGCAGCATGAGCGCGACGGTGACGACGAAGACGACGACCGAGATGGCCGAGGCGTAGCCGACGCGGCCGGTCAGGCCGGTGCCGGTGCGCTGGACGAGCATGACGAGGGTGGTGTCCTCGCCCGCCGGCCCGCCGTCCGGGCCGGCCATCAGGTAGACCTCGGAGAACACCTTGAAGGCGGCGACCGAGGAGAGGGCGCCGACCAGCACCATGGTGGAGCGGACGGCGGGCACGGTGACGGTGAGGAAGCGGCGTACCGCGCCCGCGCCGTCCACGGCGGCGGCCTCGTGCAGTTCGCGCGGCACGTTGGCGAGCGCCGCCAGATAAATGATCATGTAGTAGCCGAGGCCCTTCCAGACCGTGACGGCCATGGCGCTCAGCAGGAGCAGCCACTGGTCGCTGAGGAAGCCGACCTTGCCGACGCCGACCGCCTCCAGCAGCGAGTTCACCAGGCCGCGTTCGTCCAGGAGCCACACCCAGATCAGTCCGACCACGACGATGGACGCGACCACGGGGGTGTAGAAGGCCGACCGGAAGAAGGTGATGCCGGGGATGTTCTTCTGGACCAGGAGCGCGAGCAGCAGCGGCAGCAGGACGAGCGCCGGGACGACCCCGACGACGTACAGCGCGCTGTTGCGCAGCCCGATCCAGAACATCTCGTCGTGCAGCAGCTCCCGGAAGTTGGCCAGGCCCACGAATCGGCCGGGGATCAGGGTCCGGCGGTCGGTGAACGCGTTGACCAGCGTGGAGACGAACGGGTAGAGGATGAACGCGCCCGTGATCAGCAGCCCGGGTGCGGCGAACAGCCAGGGGCTGAAGGGGAGATGACGCCGCACGCGGCGCGGACGCCCGTCCGGCTCCCGTGTCCGCTCGCCGCGCGGACGGCTCACCCGGGACAGCGTGGAACTCGCCATGCCGGTTCAGCCCTGCTGCTGGAGGAGCCGGTCACAGGCCTTGACAGCGTTGTCAAGAGCTGCCTTGGGGCTCTGCTTGCCCTGGAGCGCCTTGGCGACCTCGTTGCGCAGCGCGGTCTTCATCTGCTCGCTGAACAGCACCGGCGTGTAGTTGACGGCGTTCTTCAGGGACTGCGCGGCGGCGACGCGCACCCGGGTCTCGTCGGTGCCGTCCTGCTCGGTGAAGTACGGGTCGTCGAGCGAGCCGGCGGTGCTCGGGAAGATCGCGACCTTCTTGGCGAAGGACATCTGGTTCTTCGCGTCGGTGACGTAGTGCGCGAAGGCGACCGCGGCGGGCTTCTCCTTGGTGCGCGAGTTCACCATCACGCCCATGACGTACATGTTGACCTTGCCGGTGCTGGTGATCTGGTCCGTGATGCCGATGTTCTTGTAGAGGTTCGGCGCCTGCTTCTTGAAGTTGCCGAGGTCCAGGGCGCTTCCGGGGTTCATGGCGACGGCCCCGGTGAGGAACTTCTTGCCCGACGACTCGGGGGTCGCGGTGAGCGCCTGCGGGTCGAGCGCCTTGGCGTCGTACAACTCCTTGTACTTGGTGAGGAGTTCGACGCCCTTGGCGTCGTTGAACGCGAAGGCCGTGCCCTCCTTGTTCATCAGCTGGACGCCGTAGCGCCCGAAGTCCTCGATGGTGGGCACGTTGGCCAGCGTGGCCACCTTGCCCTTGCTCTTCTTCGCCAGGCGCAGGGCGTCGGCGAAGAGTTCGTCGTACGTCTTCGGGGGCTTCGAGGCGTCGAGCCCGGCCTGCGCGAAGAGGCTCTTGTTGTAGAACAGCGGCCCGGTGTTCAGGTACCAGGGGAACGCGTACGTGCCGGTCGTGCCCGGTATCCGGTGGCTGGCCCAGGCGCCGTCCAGGTACTCCTTCCTGTACGTCGCGGCCGCCTTGTCGAGGTCGAGCGCGAGGCCCGCCTTGGCCAGCGGGGCGACGAGGTCGGGCGAGACGTTGACGACGTCGGGCAGGGTGCCGCCCGCCGCGTCCGCGCTGATCTTGTCGGCGTAGCCCTCGGCGGGCTGGTCGACCCACTTGACGTGCGTGCCGGGGTACTTCTTCTCGAAGTCGGCGATCACGCCCTCGAAGTACGGCTTGAAGTTGGCCCTGAGGTTCCAGGTCTGGAACGTGATGTCGCCTTCGACCTTGCCGGAGGCGTCCGTCGAGCCGCTGCCGTCGTCCCCGGAGCCGCAGGCGCTCAGCGGCAGGACGACGGCGACGGTGGCGGCGACAGCGAGGGCTCTGCGGGAGATACGCACGGAAGGGGCTCCTTCGCAGGGGGGGATGAACGGGTGCCGTCGCAGACCTTGCACGCAGGTTCCGCGGGAAGTCAATGCATTCGCCCGCAAAGAATTCCAGGCGGCAGTGAACTAGCAGGTCAGGGCGGTACAGGGAAGGTGCTTGGCCGAGTTACTAATGCGCTTTAGCGCCCGAGCACTCAAGCGCTTTAGTGCGCAAGCGTCTGGGGTACGCTGTCGGCCGCAAGCCATGGGAAAGGGGCCAGGTGTGTCAGCGAAGCGATCCCCGGCGCGCCGGCCGACGATGAAGGACATCGCGCAGCGGGCCGGGGTCTCCGAGAGCGCGGTCTCCTTCGCGCTGAACGACCGGCCGGGAGTCTCCGAGGTCACCCGCGACCGGGTGCGCCGGGTGGCCGAGCAACTGGGCTGGCGGCCCAGCACGGCGGCGCGGCAGCTGTCCGGCGAGGGCACGGCCACGATCGGCCTGGTGGTAGCCCGCCCGGCGGACACGCTCGGGGTCGACTCCTTCTTCCTCCAGCTGATCTCGGGCATCCAGGAGGTGCTGGCCGAGCGTCATCTCGGCCTGCTCTTCCAAGTGGTGGAGGATGTCGACGCCGAGTGCGCGGTGTACCGGCGGTGGTGGGCCGAGCACCGCGTGGACGGCGTCCTGGTCGTCGATCCGCGCACCGACGACCCCCGGCCGGACCTCCTCGACGAGCTGGGCCTGCCCGCCGTGGTCATCGGCGGCGTACCGGACGCGCGGCACCCCGGGCTGTCCGTCGTGTGGGCGGACGACGCCGGTGCCATGGCCGCCGTCGTCGGCGAGCTGCATGCCCTCGGGCACCGCCGGATCGCGCACATCGCGGGTCTGCCCGGCCTCGCCCACACCGAGCGCCGGATCCGCACCCTGCGCGCCGAGGCCGACCGGCGCGGCCTGGGCGAGGTGCGCTCGGTGACCACGGACTACTCGGACGCGCAGGGCGCGGCCGTCACGCGCCGCGTCCTGGAACAGGCCACCCCGCCGACCGCGCTGGTCTACGACAACGACGTGATGGCGGTCGCGGGGGTGGCCACCGCGGCCGAGCTCGGCTTCTCGGTGCCGGGGGACGTGTCGGTGGTGGCCTGGGAGGACTCCGCGCTGTGCCGCATGGTCAAGCCGTGGCTCTCGGCACTCTCCCGCGACACCGTCGAGTTCGGCAGGACGGCCGCGCAGGAGCTGACGGCCCTGCTGGACGGGGGCCCGGCGCGCACGGTGCAGGTCCCGGTGCCCCGGCTGATCGAGCGGGACAGCACGGGCCCCTGCCCGGGGTGACGTGCCGGCCGCGGCACCCGGGCGGCGGGCACGCGCCGTCGCGGTTCATCGCTCCGACCCCTCGACGCGCGGGCCGCTCACCAGGCACAGTGCTCCTTACTACTCGCGAGTAAGCCCGCCGTGCTCAGCGAGCGGGCCCCGCCGCGCCCGCCGCGCGGCACACGTACCGACAAGGAGCGCCCGTGACCAGCTGGGCCGGCCGGACCGCCGCCGAGACCGCCGCCGCCGTACGCGAGAAGCGGGTGACGCCGCGCGAGGTGGTGGCCTGGCACCTGGAGCGGATCGAGCGGCTCGACCCCCGGGTCGGCGCCTTCCGGGCGGTGCGCTCCGAGGCCGCGCTCGCCGAGGCGGACGAGGTCGGCGCCCGCCCCGACCTGGCCGAACTCCCCCTCGCCGGCGTCCCGGTGGCGGTCAAGGACAACCTCGCCGTACGGGGCGAGGCGACCCGCAACGGCAGCGCGGCGACCCCGGAGGCACCGGCCGCCGACGACCATGTCACGGTGGCCCGGCTGCGCGCGGCGGGCGCCGTCGTGGTAGGCGTCACGAACGTGCCGGAGCTCTGCGTCTTCGGGACCACGGACGGGGTGCACGGCATCGCCCGCAACCCCTGGGACCTCTCGCGCACGGCGGGCGGCTCGTCGGGCGGCAGCGCGGCGGCGGTCGCGGCCGGCCTGGTGCCGCTGGCGCTCGGCAACGACGGGATGGGCTCGCTGCGGATCCCGGCCGCCCACTGCGGTCTCGTCGGGCTGAAGCCCGGGTCCGGTGTGGTCCCGGCCGGCATCGGGCACGGCGACTGGTTCGGCATGTCGGAGAACGGGCCGCTCGCGACCACCGTCGAGGACGCCCGCCTGATGCTCTCCGTCCTCGCCGGCACGGACGCGGGCGCGCCCCGCGGCGACGACGCGGCCGGTCCGGGCATCGCCCTCTCCCTGCGCAGTCCCCTCGTCGGGGTCGGCGTCACCCGGCCGTATACGACGGCGGCGCGGGAGGCCGCCGAGCTGCTGGCCGGGGACGGTCACCGCGTACGGCCCGCGGACCCGCCGTACCCGTGGTGGCTCGGCACCACCTCGCTCGCCCACTGGACGGCGGGCACCGCGGTGGACGCCGAGGACCTCGATCCGCGGCGGCTCGCCCGGCGCACCCGGGTGCACGCCGCCGTGGGACGCCGGTTCGTGGCCGGCGTGCGCCGCGGTGACCGGCGGGAGGAGCTGCGCCGCCGCCTCGAACCCTTCTTCGCGGAGCACGACGTGCTGCTCACCCCCGCGCTCGCCCGGCGCGGGCCGGCCGCGGCGGCCTGGCACGAGCGGGGCTGGCTGCGCAACCTGCTGGCCAACACCGCCTGTTCGCCGCTGACACCGCCGTGGAACCTCACCGGCTGGCCCGCCATGTCCGTCCCGTTCGGCACGCTGCCCTCGGGTGCCCCGTGCGCCGTCCAGCTCGTGGCGCGGCCGGGTGCGGAGCACGTACTCCTCGATGTGGCGGCTCGGTTGGAGGCGCTGCGGCCGTGGCGGCGTACGGCACCGGTCGACGGGTGAGCGGGGGCGGACGTCCGCGGAGTCAGAGGGCCTTGTACATGATGTGCAGTCCCACCAGGCCGTGCCGCGCGTGCTCGTAGGCGTCGGGCACGGTGCCGAGGATCGTGAAGCCGAGCGAAGTCCACAGCCCGACGGCCGGGTTGGTCTCCACCACGGCGTTGAAGACCATGCCCCGGTAGCCGTCCGCCTTCGCGGCGGCGAGGAGGTGTTCGGCGAGCGCGCGGCCGATGCCCTGCCCGGACCGGTCGGGGTCGACCATGAAGCCGGCGTTGGCGATGCGGGCGGCGGGACCGCCGTAGTTCGGCGTGACGAACGCGGACGCGACGACGGCTCCGGTGTCGTCCTCGGCGACGTACACCCTCTTGCCGGGAGCCATCCAGAGGGCGCGGGCGTCCTCCTCGGAGGTGTCCGGGTCCCAGGCGTAGGTCTCGCCGGCGGAGACGATCCGGTGCCAGAAAGGCCAGATCCGCGGCCAGTCGTCGGCCGCGGCTTCTCTGATCAGCATGGGCGTGAGTCTGGCACGCCCATGCCGTCAGCTGTCGGGACGGTCCCCGCGAGGTGTGGGGAGGGTCAGTCCACGCTGGGCAGGATATGGGGCTCCGCGAGGTCTTCCTCGTAGCCCGCGAGGCGGATGGGGGCGGACCTGGCCCACACGTCGAGGCTGCCGAGCTTCTTCTCGGCCAGGCCGGCACGCTCCAGGCGTTCCTTGGAACGTTGATCGAGGTTCGTTGTGTCCGGTGTCACCGCGCACTCCTTATGTGTCGGGTCACCCTCGGGACGTACTGGCTCAGTGTGCTGCTGCGCGCCTGACGCCCGCTCGGGTATGAGTCGAAGCAGTTCGGACGCGGTGGCGCCGGTAACTCGCGAGAGTGCAGGCCGTGATGGCCGGCATGTCCCGGGACGGACCGTGGGTGTGGGTGGGACCCAGGCTGTCTGTCCGTCGGCTACAGAGTAACCAAATGAGCGGACCTCCGCTCGATGGGGCTGAAAACAAGAGGTAACTGTCCTGAGTCATTCAGCGTCCATCCCCCCACGATACGCGGGGATTTGAAACATGCTGCCCCGATTCGCCGCCACCCGTTCGGCCCAGTGGGCGGAAGAAATTGCGGGACAGAACACATCTGCGGGACAGACGAGCCGGACAGGACTTGCCGGACGAAGGGGACGGGCGGGCGCGGAACTGCGCCCGGCCGCAGGCCCGCAGGGCCGTCACGACCGGCCGACGGAATGACTCCGGAAGCCGCCCCTCCAGGCGGCGGGACCGTCGGCACCCTGTCGCCTGACGGTCCGTCATGAGACGGTACGCGGATGACGCAGCCGTACGGGCTCGACGGCAGGGCCGTCCTCGTCACCGGCGCCTCCCGGGGGATCGGGCGGGCGGTCGCCGAGGAGTTCACGCGGGCCGGGGCGCGGGTGTGCGTCACGGCACGGGACCCGGACGGGCTGCGGCGGACCTGCGAGGAGCTCGGCGCCGTCGGCCTGCCGGGCACGGTCGCGGACCCCGACCACCTGGCGGCGCTGACCGAGCTGGCCCTGAGGGAGTTCGGACGCCTCGACGTGGTGGTGAACAACGCCGCGACCAACGAACCGTACGGTCCCCTGATGGACGCCGATCCGGACCGCTGGCGCGAGGCGTTCACCGTCAACGTGGAGGCGCCGCTGCGGCTCGTGCGGTGCGCGTGGCGGCTGTGGATGCGCGAACACGGCGGCTCGGTGGTCAACATCTGCACCGAGGGCGCCGACCGTCCGGGCCCCCACGTGGGCGCGTACGGCACCAGCAAGGCGGCGCTCCTGCACCTCACCCGGCAGCTCGCGGGCGAACTCGCGCCCGGAGTCCGGGTCAACTCCGTCTCCCCCGGCCTCGTCAGGACCGAGCTGGCCCGCTTCGTCTGGGAGGACGCCGAGGAGGAGATCGCCGCGGGCCTCCCGCTCGGCCGCATCGGCGAACCGGCGGACGTCGCCCGCGCCGTGGTGTGGCTGGCCTCGGACGCGGCGGGCTGGATCACGGGCGCGGACCTGCTGGTGGACGGCGGGACGCGGGTCCGGGCGGCGTACCTGCCGGCGCGGCCCGCCCCGGCGGCGTACGCCGTCCACGAGCGGCTGCGGGACCGCGCCCCGCGTCACACCTGAGCGCTCACCACTTGCCCGGCGCGTAGTCCTTCATGAAGACGCCGTACAGGTCCTCGCCCTGCTCGCCGCGGACGATGGGGTCGTACACGCGGGCCGCGCCGTCGACGAGGTCGAGCGGGGCGTGGAAGCCCTCGTCCGCCAGGCGCATCTTGTCGGGGTGCGGGCGCTCGTCCGTGATCCAGCCGGTGTCGACGGCGGTCATCAGGATGCCGTCCTTCTGGAACATCTCCTGGGCGCTGGTGCGGGTCAGCATGTTCAGGGCGGCCTTGGCCATGTTGGTGTGCGGGTGGCCCGCGCCCTTGTAGCCGCGGTTGAAGACGCCCTCCATCGCGGAGACGTTCACGATGTAGGTCCGCTTCGCGCGCGCCGCCGCCATCGCCGCGCGCAGGCGGCTGATGAGGATGAACGGCGCCGTGGAGTTGCAGAGCTGGACCTCCAGGAGCTCGACCGGCGTGACCTCCTCGACGGACTGGATCCAGCTGTTGGTGTCGTGCAGGTCGGGCACCAGGCCGCCGGCGTCGATCGCCGTGCCGGCCGCGATCCGCTCCAGGGAGGCCGACCCGGAGACCAGCGCGAGGTCGGTGACGTCCTGCGCCGTGAGGGCGCCGCCGCCGGCGACGGGGAGCGCGGACACGGCACCGGAGCCGAAGGTGCCGATCACCTCGGCCGGGGGCAGCTCACCGGCGGGCAGCGGACCCGACTCGGCGGCCAGCAGCTCGCTGTAGGCGCCCGGGGAACGGCGTACGGTCTGCGCCGCGTTGTTGATCAGGATGTCGAGCGGGCCCTCGGCGGCGACCGAGTCGGCCAGGGCGACCACCTGGGCGGGGTCGCGCAGGTCGATGCCGACGATCTTCAGCCGGCCGATCCACTCGTCGCTGTCGGGCATGGCCTTGAAGCGGCGGACGGCGTCGTTCGGGAACCGCGTGGTGATGGTGGTGTGGGCGCCGTCGCGCAGCAGCCGCAGCGCGATGTACATGCCGATCTTGGCGCGGCCGCCGGTGAGCAGCGCACGCTTGCCCGAGAGGTCGGCGCGGGCCTCGCGCCGGGCGCGGTTCTCGGCGGCGCAGGGCTGGCAGAGCTGGTGGTAGAAGTAGTCGACCTCGACGTAGCGCGTCTTGCAGATGTAGCAGGAGCGCGGACGCTGCAGTATCCCGGCGATCTCACCGGCGTCCGTCACGGACGAGGGCAGGATGCCTTCCGTCTCGTCGTCGATGCGCTGGGCGGAGCCGGTGGCCGTGGCCTCGGTGACCGCCTTGTCGTGGGCGGTCTTGGCGGCCCGGCGCTCCTGGCGGCGGCGCTGCTTGACCGTGCGGTAGACGCCCGCGGTGGCGCGGCGCACCGCGACGGCGTCGGGGTGGTCGACGTCCAGCTTGTCGAGTTCTTCGAGCACACTGAGGCAGACGGCGAGACGTTCCGGGTCGACGCCCGGGCCCCATGACATCTCCGCGATGTCCGTGGCACGCGCCTGGCTGTCCTCTGTCACCGTCATCGCCGCTGTGTTCCTCGTGTCACTCGTGCCCGCGCGCCCGGACGGCCGCGGCGGTTCCCAAAAGGCGGCACCCTATACGCTGCTCGATACATCCCGCCAGCTCGCGAGCATACTGACGCGGCGGGTGTCAGCAAAATGGCCGCATGTCACCCGCTTGCGCGCGGGGCTCCCGCGAGGGGGTCAGCCCCGGCCGTCTCCGGCCGGGGGCGCGCTCGCCGCGACGAGTTCGGCGATCTCCTCGCGCAGGGCGCGGGCCAGCACCTCCAGGTCGGGCACGGCCTTGGCGTCGGCGACCAGTCCGTAGTGGACGCGCCCGCGGAACGTGGAGACGGCGACCGCGAGGGACTGTCCGCGCGCCAGGGGCGCGAGCGGGAAGACGGAGGTGAGCGGGCAGCCGCCGAGTCTGAGGCCGAGGCTGGGCAGCGGCACGCTGGTGACGAGGATGTCGAAGAGGAGCCGGGCCGCCTGTCCGACGACGGGGCCGCTGAGCCGGTGCCCGAGGGGCGGCACGTGGTCGGCGAGCAGCGCGACGGCGCCCGCGCCCCGGTGCGGTCCCGCGTCCTTGTTCCGGTCCATGGCCGTGCGCACCGCGCGCAGCCGGCCGAGCGGGTCGGGGTCGTCGACCGGGAGCCGTATGAGGTAGCCCGACAGGCGGTTGCCCTGCGGGTGGGCGGTGCGCGGGCGCCGCCTGGACACGGGGATCAGCGCCCGGGGCGCGACGCCCTCGCTGCCGTCGCCGCGCTCGTCCAGCCAGCGCCGCAGCGCGCCGGCCACGACCGCGATGAGGACGTCGTTCACGGTGCCGCCCACGCTCTTGCGGACGCGGTGCACCTCGTCGAGGTCGAGGACGACGCCGGCGGTGCGGCGGGTGCCGGTGGGCTCGGAGGTCAGGGCGGGCGAGGACCGGACGTCCCAGGTGGCGCGGGCGACGGACGCGCCGATGTCGAGGGCCCGGCCCAGGTCGGAGAGGGTGCCGCGGAGGATGCCCGGCAGTTCGCGCACGTCGGGGAACAGGCTCCGGGCGGGTGCGGCGGGGCGCGGCCGGGGTTCGGGCATGTCCGTCGGGTCCATCAGGGCGGCGCCGAGCATGAGCGCCCGCAGCCCGTCGGCGAGGGCGTGGTGGAACTTGAAGAGGACGGCGAACGACTCACCGTCCTCGCCGGGCAGCACGTGGGCCTCCCACGGCGGCCGCCCGCGTTCGAGCGGGCGTTCCATGAGCGTGCCCGCGACGGTGTGGAAATCCGCCGTCGGCGCGTGCAGCCGAACGTGTTGCAGCGGGTCGAAGTCGGGCACCGGCTCGCGCGTCGCCCCGCCGAAGGCGAGCGGGAAGGAGAGCGGCTGCCACAGGTCGCGGATCCGCATGCGCAGCCCCGGCACGGCGGCGGCACGCGACGCGAGGAGGTCCGCCGCGAGCGCGCCCGCGGTGGGCGAACGGGCCGCGAAGACCCCGAGGGCCCCGAGGTGCATGGGGTGCTCGGCGGACTCGATGTTCCAGAACGCCAGGTCGAGGGGTGCGAGCAGGTCAGAGGTCAAAGGCTTGCCCTCGCGTCGACGGACGGGTGAACACGCAGTCAACCCCTGACAAGCGATTACGGTCAAGTACGATCAAGCTACGCTCAGTTAACAGCAGATTACGTCCCGCCCCTCGGGGAGGGGCGGGACGCAGGCGCCCCAGGAGCTGCCCGGGGTCAGTTCAGGGCGGGCGGCGCCGCCTCTTGGGACGTCCCCCATCCGGACGGCTCGGCGCCGACGGTGAAAGCGAGCGAGCGCATGCCGCGCAGCCCGTCGGTCGTCAGGTACGTGCGGTCGTAGGCGTCGCCGTCCACCCGGGCCGACTGGATGTACCGGGCGTCCTCCGAGGTGCCCGGCGCCGTCACCGTCAGGGCGCCGCGCGGGTAGTAGCGCCGGTCCAGGGTGAGGTCGACCCGCTCGAAGACGGGGGTGGACAGGCCCCAGCTGTCGTAGCCGGGCTGCACCGGGAAGACACCGATGGACGACAGGACGTTCCAGGCGGACATGGTGCCCAGGTCGTCGTTGCCCGTCATGCCGGTCGGCGTGTCGGTGAACAGGGTCAGCGCCGCGTGCACCACGTCCGTGGTCTTCCACGGCTCGCCCGTGGACAGGTACGTGTACGGGGCGATCAGGTCCGGCTCGTTCTGCGGGTTGTACTTGTCCGCGTTGTAGTAGTCGTACGGGCCGTTGACCCACACCTCGCGCGCCGTCCTGGCCGGGTCCTTCAGCAGTTCTTCGTAGGCGAAGAACGAGTCGAGCCGTTCGTTGGCCGCCCGCTTGCCGCCGATCAGGTCCACCATGCCCGGCAGGTCCTGCGGCACGAGCCACTGGTACTGCCAGGACGTGCCCTCGTGGAAGCCCTCGCTCCTGGCCGGGTCCGCCGGTCCGGTGAAGGCGCCGGCGGCGTCCCGCGCACGGAAGAACCCGGTCGAGTCGTCGAAGATCTTCCGGTAGTTCTGCGCCCGTTCGGCGTAGCGCGCGGCGTCCGCCTCGTACCCGAGGTCGCGCGCCATCTCGCCCAGCATGGCGTCCGACAGGGCGTACTCCAGGGTCGCGGACGCGCCGTGGTCGTAGTCCGAGTCGCCGGGCTTCACGTGCGGTCGCCCCTTGACGTAGGGCGCGAAGCCGTTCGCCAGGTACTCCTTGTTGGCCTCGCGGCCGACGGCGGGCGAGTCGGCGGGCGGCACCCCGTCGGCGTTCTTCTTCAGCGCGCGGTAGGCCCGCTCCTCGTACCCCTTGAGCAGCCCCTGCTGGTAGGCGTTGGTGAGGAAGGGGGTGACGGGGTCGCCGGTCATGATGTTGGTCTCGACCGTGCCGTAGCCCCACTTGGGCAGCCAGCCGCTCTCCTCGTCGATCCTGAGGACCGAGATCGCCATGTCCCGGGCCTCACGCGGCGCGAGCAGGGAGAGCAGCTGCGACTGGGTGCGGTAGGTGTCCCACAGCGACCAGTTCTGGTAGTACGTGAACCCCTTCGCGCGGTGGATCCGCTGGTCCCAGCCGGTGTAGCGGCCGTCGGCGTCGCTGCCGATGTTGGGCGCGAGGAACGACCGGTACAGGGAGGAGTAGAACGTGCGGCGCAGTGTGTCGCCGCCGCCCTTCACCCGTACGTCGTCGAGCCGGTCCTCCCAGGAGCGGTGGGCCGCGGCGCGCACCGCGTCGAACGAACGGCCGCCCTCGGAGCGGAGGTTGAGCGCGGCTCCCCGGGCGTCCACGTACGACAGGGCGGTGGTCGCCTCGACCGTGCGGTCCCCGGTGGTGTCGAAGCGGACGAAGGCGCCGTTGCGTCCGGTGCTCACCGATTTGCTGGAGCCCGTGGTGACGGTGTCGCCGTTCCACGTGCCGGAGGTCTCGAAGGGCCGGTCGAAGCGGGTGACCGTGTAGACGGTGTAGGGCTTGGTGTCCTGGCAGAAGCCGCTGCCGGTGATCGCGGTGCGCACGGTGCGGTTGTCCAGGATCTCGACCTCGGTGGTGATCCCCCGGTGCAGCGACTGGCCCGCGTTGAGCAGGACGTTGGCCTTGTCGGTCGCAGGGAAGGTGTACCGCTGCACGCCGGTGCGTTCCGTGGCGGTCAGCTCGGCCTCGATGCCGGTCTTCAGGCCGACCCGGTAGTAGCCGGGGCTCGCGCTTTCGTCGTCGTGGCTGAACCCCGCCTGGTAGGCGGCGTAGTCGGTCCGCGTGACGTCGCCGGTCGTGGGCAGCACGGGCAGGTCGCCGCCGAGACCGCACCCGACGCCCGAGAGGTGGACGAGGGAGAAGCCTCGGATGTGGTCGTGCGAGTAGTCGTAGCCGGTGTTGTGGCCGGTGTCCGGCGAGAACTGCACCATGCCGAACGGGACCGCGGCCCCCGGGTAGGTGTTGCCCTCGTTCTCCGTGCCGATGAAGGGATTCACCAGGTCGGTGAGCGGGTCGGCCTGCCGGTCCGCGGCCTGGGCGGCCGGTGCGGCGAGGGAGCCGCCGAGCAGCGCGGCGGCGGCGACCGCCATCCCCGCACCGCGTAGCCGTTGGGTCCATCTCATGGGCGGGAACGCCTCCTCAGCTTGGACAACGTTGTCAAGCGCCAGCGCGCTCATTCTTCGTCTGTGTACGTGTACTCGTCAAGAGTCGCGACCGAGCCCGGACCAAGCCCCTCCGGGGCCGCTGCGCGCGGCACGGCGGCCCCGGGTACGGACGTTCGGGGCGTGGCTTGCAGGAAGGGAGGCCCGCCGGGGGCACGGTGACGCTCCCGCCGGGAGGTGACCGGCCGGGGCCGCCGCGCCGGTCGGGCACGGTCCGCCCTCCCCGGAGGGAAGGCGGACCGTGCCGTCGACCCGTCCGCGGACCGGGGGCGGGGCGCTCACCGGGAGGCGGGGAGGTGCCGGCCGGTGAGCGCCCGCGCCCTCAGGAGCAGCCCGCCGGGGTGGGCTGCGACGCGCCGCCGATCAACGCCTCGTGCGCCGCCTTGAGCCGGCGCACATCCGGCTTGACCACCTTGCGGTCGTACGTCACCAGGCCGTTCAACTCACCCTCCACGTCGGAGATCTGGGTGTAGACGGCGCCGTTTCCTCCCTTGCAGGTCAGCTTCCGCACCTCGGCGAGCCGGGCGAGGTAGTCGTCCGTGTACGTAGAGGGGTCCACGTCCACGTACGACTGCTGCACCGACCAGGCGTGACCGGGCACCGCCAGGCCGAGACCGCCGTACTCGCCGCTGACCAGGGCCCGTTCACCGTCCGGGTGGGGTGGCAGCGCCGGGCTCGGGTAGCCGTGCTCGTCGATGATGTCGCCGGTGCCGCCGTCGGTCCCGAGGTTGATGCCCGACATGCTGTTGACCAGCCGGGTCGGGTCCCAGGACTTGGCCTGGTCGGCGATGCGGGCCTCGTCGTACTGGCCCCAGCCCTCGTTGAAGGTCACCCACATCACGACCGACGGGCTGCTGATGTGCTCGTCGATCATCTGCTTCATCTCGCGTTCGTACTCGGCGCGCGACGCGGCGTCCGGGTTCACGCCCGCGGTCATGGCGGGCATGTCCTGCCAGACCAGCAGGCCGAGCCGGTCGGCCCAGTAGAACCAGCGGTCCGGCTCCACCTTGATGTGTTTGCGGACGGAGTTGAAGCCCATCCGCTTGTGCAGCTTCAGGTCGTACGCGAGCGCCTCGTCCGTCGGGGCGGTGTGCAGTCCGTCCGGCCAGAAGCCCTGGTCGAGGGTGGCCATCATGAAGACGGGCTCGCCGTTGAGGACGGTGCGCGGGGTACCGTCCACCTTCTCGACGGCGATGGAGCGCATACCGAAGTAGCTGCCGACGCGGTCGCCGCCGACGCTCACCCTCAGGTCGTACAGGAACGGGTCGTCGGGCGACCACAGGTGCGGGTCGTCGATCTTCAGGACCAGGGGCTGCCCGGTGCGGCCCCGGACCGTGGCGACCTTGTGCTTCCCGGCGTACGCGGTCGCCGTGACCGCGAGTCCGTCACGGACGCCCTCGGTCTCGACGGTCAGCCGGCCCTCGGCCACATCGGGGGTGAGCTTGAGGGAGTCGACGTGGTCGGGCGCCACCGGCTCCATCCACACCGTCTGCCAGATACCGGAGGACGGGGTGTACCAGATGCCGCTCGGGTCCAGGCGCTGCTTGCCCACCGGCGGGTTCTCGCCGCCCTGCGCGTCGGTCGGGTCGTAGACGCCGACGATCAGCTCCTGGGTGCGGCCGGGCTTCAGCGCGTCGGTGATGTCGGCGCTGAACTTGTCGTAGCCGCCCTGGTGTTCGGCGACCCTGGTGCCGTTGACGTAGACCTCGGACCGCCAGTCGACGGCGCCGAAGTTGAGCCGCAGCCGCTTGCCCGAGCCGACCTTCCAGTCGGCCGGGACGGTGAAGGTGCGGCGGTACCACATGCGGTCCTCGTGCCGCTCGATCCCGGAGAGCTGGGACTCCACCGGGTACGGGACCAGGATCTTCTCGGCGAGGTTCCGGCCCACCGGCGGCTGCTCGCCCGCCTTGGCGGAGGCGAACTGCCAGGAGCCGTTGAGGTTGCGCCAGTCGTCCCGGGTGAGCTGCGGCCGGGGGTACTCGGGCAGGGCGTTGCGCGGTCCGACGTCGTCGGCCCACTTGGTCCGCAGTTCGTACGTGGAGTGGTTGGGGCCACTGCTCCAGAAGGCGTTGACAACGTTGCCGTCGGCTCCGAGCAGGCCGCCCCGGCCGTCGTAGCGCAGGTCCGCGGTGCCGCGGGCGGTGCCGGCCTTGTTGCCGACGACCGGTTCCTTCAGCGCGATGTTGAGGGCCTTGGGGTCGGAGCGGTCCAACGTGGCTTCGCCGAGCGGCCACTTGGCGCCGCCGATGACGGCTTCCACGTGGTCGGTGAGACCGGCGGGCGGCGCCTTCAGGCTCTGCGCGAAGTCGAGCCGGAGCGTACGGCCGTCCTTGAGGACCGTGGTCCTGATGGCGCCGTCGTAGTCGTAGCCCTCGGGCAGGCGCAGCGCCGACTGCGGCACGGCCTCCTTGGTGCCGCCGGGCTCGGTCCAGCGCAGGTGGAGGTTGGAGCCGCCGAAGTGCTCGAAGTACTCGACCTTGATGTCGTAGGCGCGTCCGGCGGTGAGGTCCACGGGGGCCGAGGTCTGCTCGCGGTCCCAGTCGTCGACCCAGTGGTCGATGACCTCTTTCCCGTCGATCCACAGCCGGAAGCCGTTGTCGCCGGTGATCGCGAAGGTGTGGGCGCCGGTCTTCTCCGGGACGATCCGGCCGGTCCAGCGGACGTTGACGTCGTCCGACTGCCCGGTGGCGAAGGCCAGGCGGGGTTCCAGGTTGTCGAAGTCGAGGTGGGTGTCGAAGCCGGTGGCCTTGAGCTCGTGGAAGTCGAAGGCTCCGGGGGCGGACTGGGTGTAGTACTCGCCCTTGAGGCCGTGGACCTCGACGGGGTCGTCGGCGGCGGTGGCGGCGGGGGTGGCGGTGAGTCCCGCCATCCCGAGCGCTGCCGCGAGCAGGAAGGCCATTCGGATTCTGAGTCGTCTGATGCGCACGGATCCTCCTTGCTGAGGAAGGGTGGCGGCTCGGTGCTTCAGTCTGTACAACGTTGGAAGGAACGGCAGTTGGCATGAGAGCACGGCTCCCGGCCGCTGTCCAGGGTCATGACAAACGCCCCGGTGAGAGGGGTGTACATCGATGCGGAGGAGATCCCTTGCGGGTCAGCCTGAAGGACGTCGCGGAGCGCGCCGGCGTCTCGATCAAGACGGTCTCGAACGTCGTGAACAACTATCCGCACGTCACTCCCGCCATGCGGGCCAAGGTCCAGGAGGCCATCGACGAGCTGGGCTACCGGCCCAATCTGACGGCACGTCATCTACGCAAGGGCCGTACGGGCATCATCGCGCTCGCCGTGCCCGAGCTCGGCAACCCGTACTTCGCGGAGCTGGCCGGCGCCGTCATCGACGCCGCCGCCGAGCACGAGTTCACCGTGCTGCTCGACCACACCCGCGGCGACCGCGAGCAGGAGGTGCTGGTCAGCCAGGGTTTCCGCGCCAACGTGATCGACGGCCTGATCCTGAGCCCGCTGGAGCTGGAGGCCGAGGACCTGCGGGCCCGCACGGACGACGTGCCGCTGGTGCTGCTCGGCGAGCGGGAGTACGACCTCCCCTACGACCACATCGCCATCGACAACGTGGCCGCGGCCCGCGCCGCCGTACGGCACCTGCTGAGCCGCGGGCGGACGAGGATCGCCTATCTGGGCGCCCGTACCGACTCGGCCAACCGGCCCGCCCATCTGCGTCTCGCCGGCTGGCGCGCGGAGCTGGCGGCCGCCGGGGTGCCGGCGCCCGAGGAGCTGGTGGTGCCGGTCGGCGGCTGGGACCGGGACGAGGGGGCCCGGGCGATGGCGCGGGTGCTGGACTCGGGGGTGCGTCCGGACGCGGTCTTCGCGTACAACGACCTGGTCGCGATCGGCGCGATGAGAGTGCTGCACGAGCGCGGGCTCAGGGTGCCCTGGGACGTGGCGGTGGTCGGGTTCGACGACATCGCCGAGGGCCGGTTCGGGGCGGTCACGCTGACCACGATCTCGCCGGACAAGCAGGCCATCGCGCGGATGGCCGTGGCCTCGCTGCTGCGCAGTCTGTCCGGCCGTACGGACCCCGGCGGACGTGAACTGACCGCCGATTTCAGGCTCGTTGAGCGGGAGAGCACGCTGGGACGGCGCTGACGGGTTTTCGGACAGAAGGCTTTACAGCCTCCTTCCAACGATGTAAAAACCTCCCCTGAACGACGTGCACACCGAGTTGACCGCAAGAGCCGAACATCCCCGTGAGCGCTCTCAGCGCCGGGGCCGTGCCGTTTGGGGACTCCATGAAGCCGACCGCATTCCTCCGCCGCACCTCCGTCCGGACCCTCCTCGCCACCGGCCTCGTCACGAGCCTCGCGCTCGCCTCCGGATGCGCCAAGTCCGAGGACGACGACGCGAAGAACAAGAACTCCGCCGGCCAGGGCGACTCCGGGCAGGTCGTCGCCTCCCCGGACTCCGCATCCGGACCGACCTGCGCCATCGACGCCTACGGCGGCAAGAAGACCGACCTGAGGACCGCCACCGTCGGCTTCTCCCAGTCCGAGAAGGAGGCCAACCCCTTCCGCATCGCGGAGACGGCCTCCATCAAGGCCGAGGCGAAGAAGCGCGGCGTGAAACTGCTGACGGCCAACGCCCAGTCGCAGTTCTCCAAGCAGATCAGCGACGTCCAGGACCTCATCGCCAAGGGCGCCGACCTCCTGGTGATCGCACCGCTCAACTCCGACGGCTGGGACCCGGTGCTGCGCTCCGCCTCCGCCAAGCACATCCCGATCGTCACCATCGACCGCAAGATCAACGCCACCGCGTGCGAGGACTACGTGAGCTTCATCGGCTCGGACTTCGTCGAGCAGGGCAAGCGGGCCGCGGACCGCATGATCGAGGCCACCGGCGGCAAGGGCGACATCGCCATCCTGCTCGGCGCGGCCGGCAACAACGTGACGACCGAGCGCACCAAGGGCTTCGAGGATCGCCTCAAGGAGAAGGCGCCCGGCCTCAACATCGTCTTCAAGCAGACCGGTGAGTTCGCCCGCGAGAAGGGCCAGTCGGTCACCGAGAACCTCATTCAGTCCAAGCCCGGCATCACCGGCATCTACGCCGAGAACGACGAGATGGGCCTCGGCGCCGTCAACGCCCTCAAGGGTGCCGGGAAGAAGCCCGGTGCCGTCAAGATCGTGACCATCGACGGCACCCGCAACGCCGTCCAGGGCATCGTCGACGGCTGGATCGACGGGGTCATCGAGTCCAACCCGCGCTTCGGGCCGCTGGCCTTCCAGACCCTGGACGCCTTCACCAAGGGCGACGAGGTCGCGCGGGACATCGTCATCCAGGACAGCGCCTACACCACCGACAACGCCGAGTCGGACCTGGGCAAGGCCTACTGACATGCTGTCGGTGACCGGTCTGTCCAAGACCTTCCCCGGCGTGCGGGCCCTGTCCCGGGTGGACTTCACGGCCCGCGCCGGGGAGGTGCACGCGCTCGTCGGCGAGAACGGCGCGGGCAAGTCGACCCTGATCAAGGTCCTCACCGGCGTGTACCGGCCGGACGAGGGCGAGGTGACGTACGACGGTTCCCCGGTCCGCTTCGCGACGCCGCTCCAGGCACAGCACGCGGGCATCTCCACCATCTACCAGGAGGTCAACCTCGTTCCGCTGATGAGCGTGGCCCGCAACCTCCTCCTCGGCCGCGAACCCCGCGGCCGGCTCGGCCTGATCGACTTCCGGCGCATGCACCGGGAGGCGGACGAGGCACTGCGCGGCCTCGGCATCCGGGTCGACGTCCGCCGGCCCCTGCACGAACTGGGCGTCGGCGCGCAGCAGATGGTGGCCCTCGCCCGCGCCGTGTCGGTCGACGCCCGGGTCGTCGTCATGGACGAGCCGACCTCCTCCCTCGAACCCCGCGAGGTGCGGACCCTGTTCGGCGTGATCCGGATGCTGCGCGAACGCGGCATCGCGGTCATCTACGTCAGCCACCGCCTCGACGAGCTCTACGAGATCTGCGACGCCGTCACCGTGCTGCGCGACGGAAGGGTCGTGCACACCGGCCGGATGGCCGGCCTCGACCGGCTCGGGCTCGTCTCGTTCATGCTCGGACGGGACGTCGGCGACGTACGGGACGAGGGTCTGACCGAGTTCACCGGCGGCCACGACACGCAGGCCGAACCCGTCCTTCAGGCAACGGAACTGACGGTCCGCCACCACCTGCGGGCGGTGTCCGTGAGCGTACGGCCCGGCGAGGTGGTGGGGCTCGGCGGACTGCTCGGATCGGGGCGCAGCGAGACCGCGAAGGCCATCGCGGGCGCGCTGCCCGTCGACTCCGGCCGGGTCGTGGTGGCGGGCACCCCGGTGCGGACCGGCTCGACGCCCGCCGCGATCCGGGCCGGCATCAGCCTGCTGCCCGAGGACCGCAAGGCGGAGGGCATCGTGCCGGGGCTCTCGGTCCGCGAGAACATCGCGCTGGCCGCGCTGCCGGGGCTGTCCCGGTTCGGCCTGGTGGACGAGGCACGCGTCGACCGGATCGTCGACACCTTCATGGAGCGGCTGCGCATCAAGGCCGCCGGCCCGCACCAGAAGGTGGGCGAACTGTCCGGCGGCAACCAGCAGAAGGTCCTGCTGGCCCGCTGGCTCGCCATGCACCCCAAGGTGCTGCTCCTGGACGAGCCGACCCGGGGCATCGACGTCGGGGCCAAGGCCGAGGTGCAGCGGCTCATCGACGAACTGGCCGACGACGGCCTCGCCGTGCTGCTGATCTCCTCGGACACGGAGGAGCTCATCGAGGGCAGCGACCGGGTGATCGTCCTCAAGGACGGCGCGGTGATCGACGAGCTCACCGGCGACGCCGTCACCGAGGAGCGGCTGATGCGGGCCATCGCGTCCGCGCCCGCCGCGACCGCCCGCACGACACCGGCCCCCGCGACCGTGGTCGCGGCCGGCGGCCCGCCGGCCGCCGACGGCACCGGAAAGAGCCCGTCCGCGTCCCCCGGCACCGGAGAACACGATGACTGACCTGAGCCTCGGCCGGGTGACGGCGGACCGCGACCGGCTGCTGCGCCTGCTCCAGGACTACGGCGTCTACCTGGGCGTCGCCGTCCTGCTCCTGGCGAACCTCGCCTTCACCCCGCACTTCCTGTCCGCCGAGAACTTCCGCACCCAGGCCGTCCAGGTGGCGCCGGTGCTGATCGTGGCGCTCGGCATGGCACTAGCGATCGGCAGCGAGGGCGTCGACCTGTCGGTGGGCTCCGTGATGGCCCTGTCCACCTCCCTGCTGTCCCTCTATCTCGGGTACGGGCCGTGGGTGGCCGCCCTGACCGCGCTGGTGGGCGGGGCGGTGATCGGCCTGGCGAGCGGCTCGCTGATCGCGTTCGTGGGCGTCCAGCCGATCGTCGCGACGCTCGCCCTGATGGTCGCCGGCCGGGGACTCGCCCTGGTCCTGCTCCCCCAGCTCAAGGACGTCCGCGACCCGGGCATGGCCGAGCTGGGCTCCGGCGCCGTGCTCGGGGTGCCGTACCTGGTGCTGATCGCCGCCGCGCTCGCGCTGCTCGTCGCCTTCGTGATGCGCCGCACGACGTTCGGGCGGCAACTGCTGGCCATCGGCGACAGCCGGCCCGCGGCCCGGCTCGCCGGCCTGCCGGTGCGCCGCGTGCTGATCCTCGTGTACGTCGCCTCCGGCGTCCTCGCCGCGATCGCCGGAGTGCTGGCCACCGCCCGCCTCACCGCGAGCGACCCCACCTCGCTGGGCAACCTGATGGAACTGTCCGCGATCACCGCCGTCGTGGTCGGCGGCACCCCGCTGAGCGGCGGGCGCGTCCGCATCGGCGGCACCGTCGCGGGCGCCGTCCTCATCCAGCTGCTCACCACCACGCTGATCAAGCACGATCTGCCGCCGTCGTGGACCCAGATCGCCCAGGCCGTGGTGATCGTCCTCGCCGTCTACGCGGCCAGGGAACGGGGAAAGCGATGACGACCGAAGTGGACACTCCCCCGCGCACGGCGACCCCGCCCGAGGAGGAGCCGGCCGGCGCCGGCCGCTCCGAACGGCTCAGCGCCTTCGCCCAGCGACACGGCGCCCTCGTCACCCTGGCCGTCGCGATGATCGCCGCGTCCGCCGGCTTCGACACCTTCCTCACCGGCGACAACCTGAGGAACATGGCCCTGTCCTCGGCGTTCCTCGCCGTGGTCGCGCTCGGCATGACCTTCGTGATCATAACGGGCGGCATCGACCTGTCGGTGGGCTCGCTGTTCGCGCTGGGCGGCGTCCTCGCGGCCTGGGGCTCCCGGTACGGGACGGTGGTCGCGCTGCTGCTCCCGCTGGTGGTGTGCGGACTGATCGGCGTGGTCAACGGGCTGCTGATCGCCCGCTCCCGGCTGGCCCCGTTCATCGTCACGCTGGCCGCCATGCTGGGCGCCCGCGGCATCCTCCTCGCGGTCACCGACGAGGGCTCGACGACCTACCGGGTGGACTCCGACTCGTTCTTCGCCACGCTCGGCCAGGGCTCGCTCCTCGGCATCGGCGTGCCCGTGTGGATCACCGTCGCGCTGTTCGTCCTCGGCGCGCTCGTCCTGCGGCGCACCCGCTTCGGGCAGTACGTGTACGCGGTCGGCGGCAACGAGGACGCGGCGGCGCTGATGGGCGCCCCCGTGGCCCGTACGAAGATCGCCGTCTACACGCTGTCCGGACTGTGCGCCGGGCTCGCGGGCGCCCTCAACGCGGCCTGGCTGGTGTCGGGGGTGACGATCCTGGGCTCCGGCATGGAGCTGGAGGCGATCTCCGCGGTGGTGATCGGCGGCACGCTGCTCACCGGCGGATTCGGGTTCATCAGCGGCTCGCTCGTCGGCGTGCTGCTCCTGAAGGTCATCCAGAACGTCATCAACCAGATCGGTTCGCTGGACTCCGCCTACCAGCAGGTGGTCAGCGGGGCGTTCCTCGCGGTCGTGGTGATCGCCCAGACGTGGCTGGGCCGCAGGCGGCGGGTGCTGTGACAGCCGCGCCCGCCGCCCGTGCGCACCGGCCTACGGGACGCGCTGGCCCTTGCCCAGGCCGATCACCCCGCCCTTGGAGACCGTGTACAGCGCCGCGTCGCGCTCGGGGTTGACGCCGATCGTCGCGCCGGGGGGCACCTGGACGTTCTTGTCGAGGACCGCACCCCGCACCACCGCTCCCCGCCCTATGTGGACGTTGTCGTGGAGGACCGAGCCCTGCACGACGGCTCCCGGGTCGACGACGACGCCGGGCGACAGGACGGACCGGGTGACCTGCCCTCTGATGAGGCAGCCCGCGCTGATGATCGACTCGCTGGCCATGCCGCCGGCGTTGAACCGCGCCGGGGACAGCTGCCCGGAGTGGGTGTAGATGGGCCAGCTGCGGTTGTAGAGGTTGAAGGCGGGGCGTTCCGCGATCAGGTCCATGTGGGCGTCGTAGTAAGCGTCGAGGGTGCCGACGTCACGCCAGTAGCCCTGGTCCCGGGTCGTCTCGCCGGGCACGTGGTTCTCGCTGAAGTCGTACACCTGCGCCTCGCCGCGCTCGGTGAGCATCGGCAAGATCGAACCGCCCATGTCGTGTACGGAGTTCTCGTCCTCGGCGTCCTGGTGCAGCGCCTCGATGAGGGCCTTCGTGGAGAAGATGTAATTGCCCATCGACGCGAAGACGCAGTCGGGGTCGCCCGGCAGGCCCGGCGGGTCGGCGGGCTTCTCCAGGAAGCCCTGCACGGACTGCCCGTCCGACCCTGGAGTGATGATCCCGAACGCGGAGGAGTCGGCGCGCGGCACCCGGATGCCCGCGACGGTCACCCCGGCACCGCCGTCGATGTGCTGTTGCAGCATCTGCCGCGGGTCCATGCGGTACACGTGGTCGGCGCCGAACACCGCTATGTAGTCCGGCTGTTCGTCGTGGACAAGGTTGAGGGACTGCAGGATCGCGTCGGCGCTGCCCAGGTACCAGCGCGGGCCGAGGCGCTGCTGCGCCGGGACGGGTGTGACGTAGTTGCCGAGGAGGCTCGACATCCGCCAGGTCGTCGTGACGTGCCGGTCCAGCGAGTGCGACTTGTACTGCGTCAGGACGCAGATGCGCAGGATGTCGGCGTTCACCAGGTTGGAGAGCACGAAGTCGACAAGGCGGTACGTGCCGCCGAAGGTGACCGCGGGTTTCGCGCGGTCCGCCGTGAGCGGCATGAGTCTCTTGCCCTCTCCGCCCGCCAGTACGATTCCCAGCACCGAAGGTCCACCGCGCCGCATACCGCCGCCCCTTTACGCCCGGTCGGGCCGCGCCCCGTGGATCGAGCCGGCTCCGGTTCTCTCGACTACGCCTGTCTGACGGCTACCCCGGTTTGCGGACTTCCTCGTACAACTGCACGGTCCGGCGTGCCACCGCGTCCCAGCCGAACTCCCGCACGGCCCGCTCCCGTCCGGCCTCGCCCATCCGCCGGGCGGTGTCCGGGTCGGCGAGCACCGCGTCCAGTGCCTGGGCGAGCCCCGCCTCGAAGTCGCCCTCGACCGGCACGAGCAGGCCGGTGCGTCCGTGGTCGACGACCTCGGGGATGCCGCCGACGCGGGAGGCGACCACGGCCGTCCCGCAGGCCATCGCCTCCAGATTGACGATGCCGAGCGGCTCGTACACCGAGGGGCAGACGAACACCGCGGCGTGCGTGAGGAGTTGGATGACGTCGGGGCGCGGCAGCATCTGCGGGATCCAGTGCACCCCTTCCCGCACGCCGCTCAGGTCCTGGAAGAGGTCGCGGAACTCCCGGTCGATCTCCGGGGTGTCGGGGGCGCCCGCGCACAGCACCACCTGCACGGCCGGGTCGATGTCCCGTACCGCGCGCAGCAGATGGGGCACCCCCTTCTGGCGCGTGATGCGGCCGACGAACAGGACGTACGGGCGGTCCGGGTCGAGGCCGACGCGGGCCAGGACGTCCGTGCCGGGGTCCGGGCGGTAGAGGGAGGTGTCGATGCCGTTGTGCACGACGCGCACCTTCGCCGGGTCCAGCGCGGGATAGCAGCCGAGGATGTCCTCGCGCATCGCGCCGGACACGGCGATCACGGCGTCCGCCGACTCGACGGCCGTGCGCTCGGCCCAGCTCGACAGGGCGTAGCCGCCGCCCAGTTGCTCCGCCTTCCAGGGGCGCAGCGGCTCCAGGGAGTGGGCGGTCATCACGTGCGGGATGCCGTACAGCAGCTTGCCGAAGTGGCCGGCGAGGTTGGCGTACCAGGTGTGCGAGTGGACGAGGTCGCGGCCTTCCAGCGCGGCGGCGACGGCCAGGTCCACGGAGAAGGTGCGCAGCGCGTCGTTGGCGCCGTCGAGCGCGGGCCAGGGCCGGTGGCGGACGACCCCGCCCGCCGCGCCCTCGCCCCAGCAGTGCACGTCCAGGTCGACGAGGGACCTCAACTCGCGGGCGAGGAACTCGACATGCACCCCCGCGCCACCGTAGACATCGGGTGGATACTCCCGCGTCAGCAGTCCCACACGCACACAGAACCTCCCGTCGGACCGGATTCCTTCATGGTCACCCAGATGTGGCCCCTGGGGAAGAGCGCGGTGTCCGGGAACCGGCCCCCGTCCCCGGCGCCCGGTCGAAGCAGCAGTCGCCGCACAGGCCCCCGCCGGGCAGCCGGTAGTAGAGACAGCACGTGCGGCGGCGGAGCGTGCCCGGAGCCAGCGTCCACGACAGGTCGGGGTGCGCGAGCAGCGGGGCGGCGAGCGCGCTGACCCGCTCCGCCGCCTCCGGACGGCCGTTCGCCCGCGCCCACTGGTCGAGGAGGCGCACAGCCCCGGCGAGCGCGGCGCCCGCGTTGCCCCACAGCAGGCGCGCGGAGACGGTGTACCGGGCCCGCAGAGCGGCCGCGAGCGGCACGAGGTGGCCGTCGAGCACCACCTCCGCGAGCGCGGTCGCGGGCAGGGCGCGCACCTCGGAGAGCCACAGTTCCCCGGGAGCGCTCGCGTCCGGGTCCCAGCGCAGCCGCCGCGCGTCCAGGTCGGGCAGCACCCCGTACTGCGCGGCGGCGCCGAGGGAGACCGACCACAGCCGGGCCGCGAGCGCCTGGTGCGCCACCGACACCGCGATCCTGGTCTCCGGCGCCCGGAGACTTTTCGCGACCTTCCGGACACGGAAAATCATCGGATCCGCGTAAACCACCGGTCTGCCCTCGTCCGGCGGCGGCGCGTACGCCCGCGCGAGGGTCGGCAGGGGGCGGCCCGGGGGTACGCCCGTGCGTAGTACGGAGAAGCCGCCGAGGGCGCTGAGCGCGGCGAGCTTGGGGTCGAGGTCCACGAACAGCAGTAGTACCAAGCCCCCTAAGGGGTCTCACCCGGGGGGAGGGGGCCGCTGTCACCCACCCTGGGGAGGACGGGGGCCCTGCTCTACTCCATCGGCAGTAGGACTCAATGCCTGCTCAAGGACGACGACATGGACTGTTTCGCGAGGCATCGTTGTTAACCATGGAAGCCGACCGTTCGTCGCGCCGGGCACAGCGCCCCCGCCGCACGCAGAGGAGGGACTCGTGAACGCCCTCTCGCTGTCCGTGGTGCTCTCGCTCGTCTCCGCCGTCGCCTACGCGGGCGGGGCGATCGTCCAGGAGCAGGTCGCGGTGACGTCCCCGGAGCAGACCTACGCCCCGCTGCGCAGGCTGAGCTGGTGGGCGGCCGTCGCGCTGAACGGCCTCGGCGGACTGCTGCACGTGGTGGCGCTCGCCTACGGCCCGCTGAGCCTCGTACAGCCGCTCGGCGCGCTGACGATCGTGTTCGCGCTCCCGATGGCCGCCCTGTTCGTCGGCCGCCGGGCCGGGTCGACCGCCTGGCGCGGCGCGATCATGGCGACGGTCGGTCTCGCCGGTCTGCTGTCGCTGGTCGGCACCGCCGACTCGCACTCCCTGGGCGGCGCCCAGCGGGTGGTGCTGGCGCTCGTGACGGGCGGCGCGGTGGTCGCGCTCATGGTGGCGGCCCGCGCCGCCCACCGCCACCCGGCGGTACGCAGTGTGCTGCTCGCGGTCGCGGCCGGTCTGGCCTTCGGCATCTCGTCGGTGTTCACCAAGACGGTCGCGGTGGACTGGACGGGCGGCGTCTCCCTCGCGGACCTGCCGTCACTGGGCGTCATCGCCGTCCTCGCCACGGCCGGCATGCTGCTCTCGCAGGCGTCCTACCGGGGCGGCGGCCTCGCCGCCCCGCTCGCCACGCTCACGGTGGTCAACCCCGTCGTGGCGGCGGCGGTGGGCATCACGATGTTCGGCGAGACCTTCCGCTACGGCAGCACGGGCACGGCGCTCGCGCTGGGCTGCGGTGTCGTCGCGGCCGGCGGACTCATCCTGCTCACCACGGAACGGCTGGGCGGCGTCCGCGGCGCGGACCCGCAGGCGGCCGCCTCCGGCACACCGTCCACGGAAGCGGAAGCGGAACCGAAGACGGCGGACGTGCCGGACGTGGTCGTCCCGGACACCTTCGCGGGTCCCCGGGCACAGGCCGGCCCGAGCGGGCCTGCCGTATCGGACGCGCTCGCGTCGCCCGGGACGCCGGCCGGGCGGGACGGCCTGGTGGCGTCCGAGGTGATCGAGGAACTGCTGACGCGGCTGGCGGAGCAGCCCGTCGCCACGGTGCCGACGGACGTCTTCCCCGTGGTGACGGTCCCCGACGACGTCCTCGTGCCGGTCCCGGTGCCCGCCGCGGACGGCGCGCACGAGGACCCGGAGGCACCCGACGACGGGATGCGGTACTACTTCAGCCCTTTCCACGGCGCGCCGTACGTGCCGCTGCCGCGGCGCAACCACCGGCGCACCCGCGTCAGATCCTGACGCCGCCCGCACGCAGATAGGCGACCGGGTCGATGTCGCTGCCGAAGCCGGGTCCTGTCCGCACCTCGAAGTGCAGATGGGGCCCGGTGCTGTTGCCCGTCGACCCGGAGCGGCCTATGCGCTGCCCGGCCGTCACGTTCTGCCCGCCGCGCACGGAGATCGCGGACAGGTGGGCGTACTGGCTGTAGCGGCCGTCCGAGTGCCGGATCACCACCTGGTAGCCGTACGAGCCGCCCCAGCCCGCGCTGACGACGTGACCGGCCCCGACCGCCTTCACCGAGGTCCCGGTGGCCACGGGGAAGTCGACGCCCGTGTGGTAGCCCTTCGACCAGGAGGAACCGGCGGCGCGGTACGGCGTGCCGGTCGACGCGTTCACCGGCGCGACGAGGGTGTGGGTCCTCGTCGCCGTGTCGGACGCGGGCTTCTGGGGCGCCGGCTTCTTGGTGGCGGGCTTGTGCTCGGCGGGCTTCCTGGTGGCGGGCTTCCGGGCCGGCGCCGTCGTGTCCGCGGTGTGTGTCGGCGCCTTGGCACGCAGGCTCAGCCGCTGGCCCGGGACGATCAGGTCGGGGTCGGCGCCCACGGTCGCGCGGTTGGCCGCGTACAGCCGCTGCCAGCCGCCCTGGACCCGCCGCGCGTCGGCGATGCCGGAGAGGGTGTCCCCGTGGACGACGGTGTACATCTCCGCGGTGCCCGCCTGCGACTGCGGCGTGGTCTGCGGCTGCACGTCCTTGACGGTGCGCTTCGGCTTCCGCGGCGAGGTGTCGACGGCGGGCGTCTCACCGCCCCGGGTCAGACCGGCGCGGGTGGAGCACACCGGCCAGGCGTTGGGCCCCTGGCCCTTGAGCACCTTCTCCGCGATGGCGATCTGCTGGTCCTTGGTGGCCAGGTCCGCGCGCCGGGCGAACACCTTGCCGCCGTACGCCTCCCAGGTGGACTGGCTGAACTGCAGGCCGCCGTAGTAGCCGTTGCCGGTGTTGATGCTCCAGTTGCCGGTGGACTCGCAGGCGGCGACCTTGTTCCAGGTCCCCACGTCCGCGGCGTCCGCGACACCGGCGCCGATGAGCGGGATCGCCATGCCCGCGCCGCCCGCCGTGACGGTCAGCGAGGCCCGGTTGATCCTGTTCGGCTGATACCGGCGATGCCGGCCGCGCACGGCCATGATGAAGCCCCCCTCGACACCCGTCAGGAGCGGCAAAAGTAAGCGTGTCCTCGAGACCGTGACAAGGCGGCAATCGGCCGTGCTGTTGGCTTTTCAAGGGTTTGCTCAGGTCAGCGCCGGACGGTGTGGCCGAAACCCGACGCCGCGGAATCCGACACCGCGCGACCGGTCGCCGGGGGGGGGGCGGTGCCCATGAGGCACGGACGGGCAGCCCCCGGATGAGGCGCGGACTCACAGCCATTGGATGAGGCGCGGACGGGTTCTTCTGCGTACACACCGTCGGCGGGTCAGGATGGCCCGAGGGCAATACTGACCAGCACGACCAGCACGACCGGCATCAGCGGCAACAGGACCTCTCAGGAGTACCTATGAGCACTTCAGCGCAGATCGGCGTCACGGGCCTCGCGGTCATGGGCCGCAACCTCGCCCGCAACTTCGCCCGCAACGGCTACGCGGTCGCCCTGCACAACCGGACCTCCTCGAAAACGCACGCCCTGGTGGAGGAGTTCGGGCACGAGGGCGATTTCGTGGCGGCCGAGACCGCGAAGGAGTTCGTGGCGGCCCTGGAGCGTCCGCGCCGCCTGGTGATCATGGTCAAGGCCGGTGACCCCACCGACGCGGTGATCAAGGAGTTCGCCCCGCTCCTGGAAGCCGGGGACATGATCATCGACGGCGGCAACGCGCACTTCGCCGACACCCGCCGCCGGGAGCGCGAGCTGCGCGAGCAGGGCATCCACTTCGTCGGCACGGGCATCTCCGGCGGCGAGGAGGGCGCCCTGCACGGACCGAGCATCATGCCCGGGGGTTCAGAGGAGTCGTACGCGTCGCTGGGCCCGATGCTGGAGAAGATCTCCGCCAAGGCGTCGGACGGCTCGCCCTGCGTGACGCACTGCGGCCCCGACGGCGCCGGGCACTTCGTGAAGATGGTCCACAACGGCATCGAGTACGCCGACATGCAGCTGATCGGCGAGGCCTACCAGCTGCTGCGCGACGTGGCCGGGTACTCTCCCGCGCAGATCGCGGAGATCTTCCGCACCTGGAACACCGGGCGCCTCGACTCGTACCTGATCGAGATCACCGCCGAGGTCCTCTCGCACGTGGACGAGGCAACCGGCAAGCCCTTCGTCGACATCGTCCAGGACCGGGCGGAGCAGAAGGGCACGGGCCGCTGGACCGTGCAGATCGCCCTCGACCTGGGCGTCCCGGTGTCCGGCATCGCGGAGGCCGTCTTCGCCCGCTCGCTGTCCGGCCACGCCGACCTGCGGGCCGCCTCCCGCGACCTCGCCGGCCCCAAGGCCGCCAAGCTCGGAGAGGGCGAGGCCGCGGCCTTCGCCGACCGGGTGGAGCAGGCGCTGTACGCCTCGAAGATCGTGTCGTACACCCAGGGCTTCCACGAGATCAGCGCGGGCAGCGCGGAGTACGGCTGGGACATCGACCTCGGCGCGGTCGCCTCCATCTGGCGCGGCGGCTGCATCATCCGCGCCGCCTTCCTGGACCGCATCCGCGCGGCGTACGACGCCCGGGCCGACCTGCCCAGCCTGCTCTCCGACAAGACGTTCGCGCAGGAGATCGCGGCGGCCCAGGACAACTGGCGCGAGGTGCTCGTCGCGGCCACCCTCCAGGGCGTGCCGACGCCCGGTTTCGCGGCGGCGCTCGCCTACTACGACGCGCTCCGCGCCGAGCGCCTGCCCGCCGCCCTCACCCAGGGGCAGCGCGACTTCTTCGGGGCGCACACCTACCGGCGCACCGACCGCGAGGGCTCGTTCCACACGCTGTGGGGCGGGGACCGGTCGGAGGTCGAGGCGTAGGACGGCTCCAGGGGTCCGGTCCCCGGTGGCTCGGTGCGGGGGGCCGGGTCGGGCTACGGGGGCTGGGACGGGAGGGGTTCCGCCCGCCGCGGGCGACGGGGCGGGTGCGGCGCGGGCGGAGGGGGTTCCGCACCGGCCGCGGGGGCGTCCGGGAAGGCGGGCGCCCGCTGGACCCGCCTCCGGGATCGGGCCGCCCGGCGCGACCGGCGATGCGATTGCGGGGCGTACGCCCGGTGAGGCCGCCCTCTGCATTCGGGCCGCCGGCCGCGACCGGCGATGCGGATCCGTGGCGTACGCCCGCCGGTCCCGGCATCCGGGATCAGGTCGCCGGCCTCGACCGGCGATGTGTCCCTCTTTTCGGACGTCGGCCCTGCCTAGGAGAGAGGTCCCGGCTGCGGCTCCGGCTCCGGGACGGGGTCCGGCCCCGGCGGCTTCGGCACGGGCGACGGCGCCGGCGGCTCCGGAGCCGGCTGCGGACCGGGGCCCGGACCCGGCGGAGGGGTCGGGTTCGGCGGAGGGGCCGGGTTCGGCGGCGCCGGATCCGGGAACGGCTGCGGACCGGGGACCGGCCCCGGAGTGGGACTCGGCGGTACGGGAGTGGGGAACGGCTCGCTCATGATGTCCTCCAGCCAGTCGGTACGTCGGCCCTGGACTTGTCCCACGCCTACCCGACCCCGCCGCCCCCAGTCACCCCGTCGCCCCACGGAACGCGACCGGGTGGGGCCAATCGGGGGCATGGGTGAGGCTGAGGGTTGGGCCGGCCGGTCGCAGGGGCCGGTGGGTGCTGCGGGGCGAGTGCCCGGAGTGTGCGTCAGGTCGGCGGGGTCCGTCCATCAGGACAGGCAGCGGCGTCAGTCGCGGGCAACGCGGCGCGTACGTCACCGTCGGCCCGGCACGTCCGTCAGGGCTCGCGCGGGGCCTCCAGCGCCTGCCCGTGGCCCGGCGCGTACGTCACCGTCGCCGCAACGCGTCCGCTCCCGCCGCCAGACCCGGCCCGGGGCTCGCCAGCACCGGCACGGCGGTCGTCGTCAGGTGCCGCGCCGGGGCCATGGACGCCTGGGCGAGGACGATCACGTCGGCGTCGGTGACCGCGTCGGCGGCCTCGGCGACGAGGCGGGCGCAGCCGTCCGTGTCGCCCGCCTCGAAGCGGGCGAACGCGCCGTCGACGAGGAGCGTACGGACCTCGGCCGGGCGTCCGGCCCGGCGCGCCTCCTCCTCCACGAGGGCCACCGTCGGCGCGAGGGTGCTCGCCACCGTGGCCAGGACGACGACGCGCGGGCCGGCGGCCACCGCGGCGGCGGCCATCGGCCGGTCCACGCGGAGCACGGGCACCCCGGCGCCCGCCGCCTCGGCGACCGCGCCGATGGTCGAACACGTGCAGAGCACGGCCCCGGCGCCCTCCGCGACCGCCCGGTCCAGCGCGGCGCGTACGTCGGCGGCCACCGCGTCCGGACCCCCGACGCGGGCGCGGGAGAGCAGGTCCTCGGCCACGAAGTGCCGCAGGCGCAGCTCCGGGTGGGACTCGTCCCGCAGGGCGTCGAAGACGGGGATGTGCGCGGGCGAGGTGTGGAGCAGGGCGAGTGTGCCCGGTGCGGACATCAGAACCGGCCGGGGTGGGCGTCCAGCCAGTCCGTCGCCGCCTGCACCAGTCCGGGGTCGGCCGCCGGGGCCTCCTCGGGGTGACGGGCGGCCCACTTGACGACGTACGGGCAGAGCGGGGCGACGGTGACGCCCTCGCGCCCGGCGATGGCGTACAGCTCACGGGCGAGGGAGCCGCCGATGCCCTGGCCTTCGTGCGCGGGCTCGACGATGGTGTGCACCGGGACGAGGGCGCGCTCGGGGGCGTCGAGGACGAAGTACTCGATGTGACCGACCATTTCGTCCCCGGCGAAAGCCTCCAGACGGCCGGCGCCCCGGTCGTCGCGGATCTCGATGTCGCTCATGGTGCACTCCTCGGGATGGGGTGCGGGCCCGGACGACGAAGCGCGGCTCAGGCCGGGACGGCCTGCGGGCTGCGCTCCTGGTCCGAGCCCGGCACCGGCTCGGACGGATCGGCGCCCAGGGCGACGATCCGGTTGTCGCGGTCCACGTGCACGACGCGCGGCTCCAGCGACCGGGCCTCGGCGTCGGTCACCTGAGCGTAACTGATGATGATCACGAGATCGCCGGGGTGCACGAGGTGGGCCGCGGCGCCGTTGATACCGACGACGCCCGAGCCGCGCTCACCCTCGATGACGTACGTCTCCAGGCGGGCGCCGTTGGTGATGTCGACGATGTGCACGAGTTCGCCGGGCAGCAGGTCGGCGGCGTCGAGCAGGTCCGCGTCGATGGTCACGGATCCCACGTAGTGCAGGTCGGCCTGGGTGACGGTGGCGCGGTGGATCTTGGACTTGAACATGGTGCGGAACATGAGCTGGGGCTCCCGTGGGCTGCAGAGGGTCGCGTCCTGGTGGGGTACGCGCCGACGCCCGCCAGGGTACGGCGCCCACCTGGCCCCTGCCTACGCCCCGTCCAGGGCTCGGACAGCGATCTACGTCACCCGGCGGCGCGGACGGCGTGCGGTGATCCTGCGCACGGCCCGGGCGGAGCAGCTTCGCCTTCCGGCCTTCCGCTCTGCCAGTCAGTCGACCGCCTTCAGGTAGACCCGGCTCTCCCCGTCGTCCAGCCTGTGCACCGCGATCGACAACGAGTTCAGGTCTCCGCCGCAGGGGGCGCAGATCTGCCCTTCCCGTACGTCCGGCAACGACTCGGGTTCAGGGAGCCCGAAGTAGGAGAAGGGGGTCGCGGGCTTCGCGGCGCTCTTGCGGGGCTCGTCGCGCTGCCTCAGTTCCCTCTCGGGCCGGAGCTTCTCCACGAAGCCGTGCACTGCGGAGGTGGGGAGGGTGAAGGCCAGCAGCAGGCCGTCGTCCTGGAACCCGTTCTGCCGTGCCGCACGTATGTCGGCGGCCCGCGACGGAAGGTCGACGTTCATCTGCCGACCGACCGTCGCAGGGGTGGCCTTGTCGTCCCAGCCCGGCACTTCGCCGGTCCTGTCGACCGCACCCGACTCGGGCGGCCCCGAGCAAGCCACGAGGACCGGGCCGGCCGGACAGAGTGCGGCCACCACCCCGGCGGCCAGGACGACGCGCTTCACTCGGGAAGGGTGAAGCGTCTGCGTCATCAGGCGTCTCCGTTCCGATCCGACCCGGGTCGGTGTGTGTCCCGTCGTGCCCCGGGTCCTCCGGAGACGGGAAGGCCGCCACTTGGATGCAGGTCTTGGCGTCGCAGCGTTCCCCGCCTCGCATGTGGTCGTTCTCGGCCCTCGGGTCACTCCTCGGCCGGGCGGAACTCCACCGCGGCCGACCCGTTCAGTGCTCGCAGAGCGAGAACTCCCGCTCGTAGAGCTGCTCGTTGTGCTCGTCGACGAAGAACTTGCGTTCCTGCATGAGCTGTTCGCGGAAGTCTCTGGCCTGGTCGAGCGTCATGGTCGACGTCTCGGACCACGGCTGTTGCGGGGGCACGTCGGACGTCGAGACGATGGTCTGCGACGGGTCGACCAGGAAGAACGCCAGAATCTTGCGGTACCCCGGGCGCGCGGGGTCCGTGAGGCGGAACGGGCTGACGCGGTGCTGGAAGACGTTCGGGAACGCCAGGCAGCGGCCGGCCGGGGTCGACACCGACCCCAGCGGCTGGTTCAGCGCGTCCTCGTCCTCCAGGCCGTAGACCTCACGCAGGCCGTTGTCGTCGTTCTGCTCGTAGGACGGGTCGTCGAGTGCCGCCCGGAAACCGAGCCGGCTCTCGGTGATGTTGTCGCTGTCCCAGTAGTAGATGCCGGTCGAGACGATCCGCTCGTTCAGCATCCCCTCGACATGCCACGAACCGCCGGCGTACTCGGGCTTGTCCGGGGTGAGGTGGATGGTGGCGAGCTTGACGATGACCTGGAGACGGCGGCCGCGCAGGACGACCCGGTCGGCCTCGTCGGGCAGCGCGGGAGGGGTGAAGGCCGGGGCGTCCGGGACGACCGGGCGGCGGTTCTCCCACCAGTCGTCCATGGCGGTCTCATAGGCCGTGACGGCTTCGTCGTGGGCCGCCTCGTCACTGTAGGCGTCCCTGTCCGGGTACTCCGGCTCCGAGTCGTACCAGCCCCACGGGTCGGCCTCGATGCGCGGGGGCCGCGGATGACGCAGGTCGGTGAGCACGTTCTCCCACAGCGGGAGCATGCGCGCGAACAAGTCCGGCAGGACGGCGGCCAGTTCGTGCGTCTCCGGGTGGACGTTGTTCACGTACGAACGGAAGGCGACCCCGCCCTCGTCACTGACGTCGACGTCCGTGGGCAGCCACTGGAACCGCTCCGAGAACTCGTACTTGGAGTAGCTGTTCGTAGGGTTCTGCCAGGCCCGCTCGGGTGCGCCGCTCACGTCCTTCACCAGACAGAACAGTGAGGGGTGGACCAGATCCAGGACCTGGCCGTCCGATCCGGGGTGCCAGTCCTTCTCCGCTTGGGGGACCTCTTCCAGCACCCGGACCGCCTCCCGCAGCCGGGACCTGAGCCCTTCGTCGACCAGGGTGTCCGACTGCCAGACCCCGTCGACGGCGGAGACCTCGGCGCCGGTCCGGCCGTCCCGCAGCGCGGCGTAGTGGTGGAGTTCGGCGAGGACGTAACGGACCTGCGCCTCGGTGAGACCCTGCGCCAGCGCTTCCTTCGTCCACCGGCCGACGATGCCGTCGTCGTTCATCTTCTCGGACCACTGCGGCTTCGCCCGGATGTGAGCGCTGCACTGCATCATCTGCAGTTCCCGCAGCGTGCGCGGTGTCGCGAACGCTATGGAACGAGAGGCATGAAAGGGCAGCGGGAAAGCAGACAGCGCAGACAATTGTCGTGGTCCTTCAACTCGGTGAGCGGTGGCGGGAAGCCTACTTGAGCCCACTGACACCGCAGCCCTGCTCCCCGTCGTCACCGACCAGTGAGCTTGTCCGGCGGCCGGCACTCAACAGCTACCGGTGACACCGGGCTTGAACTACAGACACGGTGTCCGCCTGGTGCACGCCCACGCGAGGCCCCCGCCGCAGCCCCGTCCGTCAGCCGGTCACCGCGAACCGCCGCCTGCCATCAGGCCGTTCCCCACCAGGCGGCTCCACCCACGCCAGCTCACCCCGCCCTGAGCCATTCCCCCGGAAACCCCTCCGTCCGCAACACCCCCAGGCGCGCGTCCACCGCGAACACCTCGCACCCCGCCTGTCCCGCCGCCCAGCTCACGCCCTCCTCGCCCATCGCGAAGGCCGCCGTCGCCACCGCGTCCGCTGTTGTCAGCGTCGGGGCGAGGACCGTCAGGCTGAGCAGGGACGTCGACGGGTGGCGGGTGCGGGCGTCGATGATGTGGTCGCCGCGTTCGTAGCGCGCGGAGGTCGCGACCGCGCCGTCCGTCACGTGCAGGACCGTGCACAGTCGGTTGGCGTGTTCGGGGTGCCGTACGCCGATGCGCCAGGGACCGCCGGAAGTCACCACGTCACCGCCCGCGTTGAGGCAGAACCTGCGGGCCCCGGCTCGTGTCAGGAGGTCCGCCGCCCGCTGCACCGCCCAGCCCTTGACCACCCCGCAGGGGTCGAGGCCGCGACCGGGCAGGCGGACGTCGAAGGCGCCGCCGGTCGCCTCGCGGTAGTGCTCGCACAGGTGAAGGATCTCCCGCAGGTCCGGGGCGATGTCGTCGGCGGCGAGTTCACCCCGGTCCAGCCGGGACACCTCGCTGTCGGACCTGAAGGGGCTGAAGCGGGCGTCGGCTTCCCGCAGCGAGCCGAACACCGCCTCGGCGGCGCCCTCGTGGACGTCGTCGGGGACGTCCACGTCGTCGATCCGCAGGGACACCGGGAAACCCATGACGTGCTCGACGCGGCGCACCTCAGGAGTCCTTCGCGTCGATCGCTGCCTGGAGGGACGTGCGGTAGCCGTCGCTGGTGACCGTGGCGCCCGACACCGTGTCGACGTCCGCGCTCTGCGCCCTCAGCGTCTCCGCGACCAGTTCGGGGACGGCCGCCGTGGTCTGCGGATGGTCGGGCCGGCGCAGCATCCGCACCGAGGCGATCCGGTTCCCCTCGAAGGTCACCTCGACCTGCACGGGGCCCTTCTCGGTGTCCACGACCGGGCCGGCGACGACCCGTGAGGACGCCGAGGAAGGGGACGGCGCGGAGGGGGACGTGGGGCTCGGGGGCGGCGCGGACGCCTGGGCGGCGGAGCCGTGGGGCGACGCCTCGTAGCGCCAGACGGGGATCAGGCCCGCGGCGCTCAGGACGAGGACGGGCGTCCCGGCCGCCGACCGGGAACGGGTCTTCGACCGCTTCTACCGCGTCGACAAGGCCCGCAGCCGTGACCGCGGGGGCAGCGGCCTCGGCCTCGCGGTGGCCCGCTCCCTGGTCCGGGCGCACGGCGGCACCATCGAGCTGGGCGCCGAGCCCGGCGGGACGGTGTTCACCGTGCTCCTGCCGCTTCGCCGGCCGGAGCCGGCGGGCCCGTGACCGGGCCGGCGGTTCACACCGGCCCGGCCGATGCCGCCGCTCACGCCACCGCCGTCTCCGTCACCTCGTCCGCGGCCGGGTCCGACTGCCCCACCGCGTCCTCGTGGGCGGTGCCCGCCTTGGCGAACTGGGTGCGGTACAGCTCCGCGTAGCGGCCACCGGCGGCGAGCAGTTCGTCGTGCGTGCCGCGTTCCACGATCCGTCCCGCCTCCACGACGAGGATGACGTCGGCGGCCCGCACCGTGGACAGCCGGTGGGCGATCACGACGGCCGTCCGTCCCTCCAGCGCCTCGGCCAGCGCTTCCTGCACGGCCGCCTCCGAGGTGTTGTCCAGGTGCGCGGTGGCCTCGTCGAGGATGACGACGCGCTGGCGGGCGAGCAGCAGCCGGGCGATGGTCATGCGCTGGCGCTCACCGCCGGAGAGCCGGTAGCCGCGCTCGCCGACCACCGTGTCCAGGCCGTCGGGCAGGGATCGTACGAGGTCTTCCAGGCGGGCCCGGCGCAGCACGTCCCACAGGTCGTCCTTGGTCGCGGCCGGACGGGCGAGCAGCAGGTTGGCGCGCACCGAGTCGTGGAAGAGGTGGCCGTCCTGGGTGACCATGCCGAGGGTCTCGCGCATCGACTCGGCGCTCAGGTCGCGCACGTCGACGCCGCCGATGCGGACGGTGCCCTCGTCGGTGTCGTAGAGGCGGGGCAGCAGCTGGGCGATGGTGGACTTGCCGGCGCCGGACGACCCGACGAGCGCGACGGTCTGGCCGGGCTCCGCGCGGAAGGAGACGCCGTGCAGGACCTCGGCGCCGCCGCGGGTGTCGAGCGCGGCGACCTCCTCCAACGAGGCCAGGGAGACCTTGTCGGCGGAGGGGTAGGCGAAGCGGACGTCGTCGAACTCCACGGACACCGGGCCCTCGGGGACCTTCCCGGCGTCCGGCTTCTCCTCGATGAGCGGCCTCAGGTCGAGGACCTCGAAGACCCGCTCGAAGCTGACGAGGGCGCTCATGACCTCCACCCGGGCCCCGGCGAGCGAGGTCAGCGGCGCGTAGAGGCGGGTCAGCAGCAGGGCGAGGGAGACGACGGCGCCCGGCTCCAGGCTGCCGCGCAGGGCGAACCAGCCGCCGAGTCCGTACACGAGCGCGAGGGCCAGGGCCGACACGAGGGTCAGCGCGGTGATGAACGCGGACTGCGCCATGGCCGTCCGCACGCCGATGTCGCGGACCCGGGCGGCCCGGGCCGCGAACTCGACGGACTCCTCGCCAGGGCGGCCGAAGAGCTTGACGAGGGTGGCGCCGGGAGCCGAGAAGCGCTCGGTCATCCGGGTGCCCATCGAGGCGTTGAGGTCGGCCGCCTCCCGCTGGAGTCTGGCCATGCGGCTGCCCATGCGGCGGGCGGGGACCACGAACACCGGGAGCAGCACCAGGGCGAGCAGGGTGATCTGCCAGGACAGGGTGAGCATCACGGCGAGGGTCAGCAGCAGGGTGACGACGTTGCTGACGACTCCGGAGAGGGTGTTGCTGAAGGCCCGCTGGGCACCGATCACGTCGTTGTTGAGTCGGCTGACGAGCGCGCCCGTACGGGTACGTGTGAAGAACGCGACCGGCATGCGCTGCACATGATCGAAGACAGCGGTGCGCAGATCCAGGATGAGCCCCTCGCCGAGCGTCGACGACAGCCAGCGGCCGACGATCCCGAAGGCGGCCTCGGCCAGCGCGATGACCGCGATGAGGACGGCGAGGCGCACCACCGTGTCCTCGTCGCCGTCGGACACGATGACGTCCACGACGTGCCCGGCCAGGACCGGGGTCGCCACGGCGAGCAGGGCGGTCACCACGCTGAGCAGCACGAAGCAGGCGATCCGGCGGCGGTGGGGGCGGGCGAAGGCGGTGATGCGGCGCAGGGTGGCGCGGGCGAGGGGCCGGCGCTCCTGCTGCGCGTTCATGACGCTGTGCAGCTGCGTCCAGGCTGTGGTCTCCATGCTCATGAAGAAGACGGTAGGACCTCAAGCAACCTTGAGGTCAACCGTTCACCGGTTTCCTCCCCGTCCGGACCGTGGTGCGCCCGCGCGTCGCGTCCGGCGGACCGGACTCCCCCGGCCCGCGCGCCCGCCCTGCGCGCACCGGGCCGTACGGGGCCGCCGTCGGGGTCTTCCGCGGCTTGCCCCGCGTGTCAGCCGGCGTCCTCGCGCGCGCAACCCCACGTTGGTGCGGTGTGGAAAACCTCTCCCGATGTGACTGCCGTATCCCTTCCCGAATCGCTTCCCCGACGCGTGCCGGTCCGCAAGGTCCTGTGCCTGCTGCCGATCGCCCTCGTGGTGTGGGTCGGGCTGCGCCACCGCTCGGTGCTCCAGGAGGGCTTCGGGCAGCTGCGCGGCGCCGACTGGCCGTGGCTGGCGGTGGCCGTCGCGGCGACCTGCCTCACCTGGGTGGCCGCCGCGTTCACCCGCCAGGGCGCGGTCGTCGAGCGGCTGCCCGCGCGCCGGCTGCTCGCCGCGCAGTTCGCGGCGGGCGCCGCCAACCACCTGCTCCCGACCGGGCTCGGCGCGAGCGCGGTCAACCTCCGCTTCATGACGGTGTGCGGTGTGCCGCTCCCCCGCGCGTCCGCCGCCCTGGCGCTCTATCTGCTCGCCGAGTCGATCAGCCGCGTGGGCCTGCTGGTCGTGCTGCTGTTCGTGTTCCCCGACGCGCTGCGCCCGGGGACGCTCGTGCCCTCGGATGCGGTCGGCCCGCTGCTGGTCGCCGGGGTCGCCGGCCTGTGCGCCGTGGCCGCGGCGCTGCTTCTCGTGCGCCGCGTGCGGACGGCGGTCGGTACGTTCCTGCGTACCGCGCTCGGTGAGGCGCGCTCCGTGCACGTCAGTCCGGCGCGGGCGTGCGGGCTGTGGGGCGGGGCGCTGGCGTTCCCGGTGCTCCAGGCGGCCGGACTGGCCGCGGTGGGGCGGGCGTTGGACGTCCCGGTGCCGCCCGCGCATCTGGCCGTCGCGTATCTGGCGGCGACGGTCGCGGTGGCCCTGGTGCCGGTCCCGGGCGGCATCGGTTCCGTCGAGGCGGCGCTGATCGTCACGCTCGTGGCCGCGGGGAGCCCGGCGGCTCTGGCGACCGCGGCGGTCCTCGGCTACCGCATCATCACCGTCTGGCTGCCGCTGCTCCCGGGGGCGTTGACGCTGGGCGCCCTGGTACGGCTGCGGGTGATCTGACGCCCATATCGCCGGGGGGCGGGAGTCGCTGGTGGCCAATCCCCCAGCGCGCGGGCGGTCCGGGCGTCCGAGGCCCTCCCTGCCTCCCGTCCGCCCGGTACCGCCGCTTCTGTCGAGGCGGTCCCGGCAGGAGGCCCGTCGAGGGGGGCGTCGTGGCGGTGTACGTGCCTCCGTGTCGCCGTTGCGACATGTCGCCTGTTCGCCAGGCGATGCTGCTGACAGGCCCCTGGCGTGCGCAGATTCTGTCGTACAGCACGTGACGTCGTGCTGTACGAAAGGTAGTTGACTGATGGCATGGATCCGCTTGTCGGCGGCGATATCGACCGTGCTGGTGGTGACCTGGGGCGGCGTGGCACCCGCCTCGTCCAGCACGGAGGCGGACGGGACGAAGGAGTTCACCGGCACCGGCCGGAAGGCGGCGTCCGCCACCGTGCGGCTGCTGACCGGTGACCGGGTGACCGTGACGTCACTGCCCGGAGGCCGCCGCACCGCGTCGGTCCTGCCGGGCCCGGGACGCGAACACGTCTCCTTCCGCACCCTTGAGGGAGACGACATGGCGCTGACCGTGCTGCCTTCGGACGCCGAGGCCCTGGTGACCGGAGGCGCCCTGGACCGCCGCCTGTTCGACGTGACGGGGCTGATCGCCCAGAAGTACGACGAGGCCCACTCGTCCGCGCTGCCCCTGATCGTCTCCTCACACCCGTCCGCGGACGGAACCGGACGCACGTCGCGGGAGTCGAAGGCCGCGGCCACGACGGCGGACCGGCTCACGGCGCTGAACTCCCCGGCCACCCCCGCACGCACCCTGAGCAGCATCGACGCCAGGTCCGTACGGATCGCCGGCAAGGACCTGGGCCGGTTCTGGAAGACGCTGAACGCCCCCGCGGGCGCGGACAGCGCCCGTGCGGCCGTCGCACCGCACGTCTTCCTGGACGGCAGGGTGGGAGCCGTACTGGACCGCAGCACGGCGCAGATCAACGCGCCGGCCGCGTGGAAGGCCGGCTACGAGGGCCAGGGTGTCAACGTGGCCGTCCTGGACACCGGTGTCGACGCGAACCACCCCGACCTCGCCGGGCGCATCACGGAGACCCGGAACTTCTCCACGAGCGCGGGCACGAACGACGCGTTCGGCCACGGCACGCACGTCGCCTCGACCGTGGGCGGCACCGGTGCCGCGTCCTCGGGAACCCGGCGGGGGGTCGCGCCGCGGGCCGGCCTGCTGATCGGCAAGGTGCTGGGTGACGACGGCTACGGCAGCGAGTCCGCCGTGGTCGACGGCATGGAATGGGCCGCCGGCCGGCACGCCGAGGTCGTCAACATGAGCCTCGGCTCGGAGGGGCCGAGCGACGGCACCGATCCGATGAGCCAGGCCGTGAACACCCTGACCGCCTCGACCGGCACGCTCTTCGTCGTCGCCGCCGGCAACGCGGGCGAAGGGGGCCCGTCCACGGTCGGCTCCCCCGGTGCCGCCGACGCCGCCCTCACCGTCGGCGCCGTCGACCGCGACGACTCCCTCGCGTCCTTCTCCAGCCGGGGCCCGCGCAGTGGTGACGGCGCGGCCAAACCCGACGTGACCGCCCCCGGCGTCGACATCGTCGCCGCCCGCGCGGCCGGTACCGCCATGGGCAAGCCGGTCGACGCCGACTACACGGCGGCGTCCGGCACGTCGATGGCGACCCCGCACGTGGCCGGCGCCGCCGCGCTGCTCGCGCAGCAGCACCCGGACTGGGAGGCGCAGCAGCTCAAGGACGCCCTGGTCAGCACCTCCCGCACGGTGCCCGGGACCAGGGTGACCGAACAGGGCGGGGGCCGCGTCGACCTGGCCACCGCCATGGGCCCGGTGACCGCCACCGGTTCCCTCACCCTGCCGACCCTCCAGGCCGGTGACGAGGAACAGACGGACGCGGGGACCGTCCACTACGCCAACACCGGTGACCGGACGCTGACTTTGACCCTGGCGGTCCGACTGACCACCGGCACCGGACGCGCGCTTCCCGAGGGCGCCGTCCGTCTGGGTTCGGGCAGCGTGGAGCTGGCACCCGGCGCCAGGACCGGGGTTCCGCTGCGGGTCGACGCGTCGAAGGCCACCCGCGGCCAGTACTACGGCTACGTCACCGCCACGTCGGCCGACGGCACCGTGGTGGCCCACACGACGCTGGCCCTCGTGGTCAGAGGCCAGCAGCACCGGCTGACGGTCGTCTACCGCGGCCGTGACGGTCAAGTCGTGCCCGGCGCGCTGCCGAACATCTGGGGCGGCAGCGAGGGCAGCGGGTTCGTCGACTACACGGACCGGGACGCCGCCGTCGCCGTCGTCGAAGAGGGCACCTACCACCTCACCTACGGCTTCGAGGAGGGAAACACCGACGGCGTCGAGGTCGGTGAGATCGTCAGTCCCGACGTCGAGGTCACCGAGGACAGGACGGTGACCCTGGATGCCTCGGACGTCACGGAGGTGACGATCCGCACGCCCCGCCCGGCCGAACAGCGAGGGGTGCTGGGTGACACCTTCTACCGCCAAATCGACGGACGGGGCCTGATCCAGGGCCACTTGATGTTCGACCTCGTCAAGCACCTGTACGTGAGCCGGGTCGCTCCGGTCACCGAGGGCACGTTCGAGTTCCACTCCCGCTGGCAGCTGGTCGCCCCTCAGCTGCGGGCGCGTGTCCCCGGCGACTCGCCGGCTCTGACTCCCTACTACGAGCAGGAGTCCGCCGTCTTCGACGAAAGTGGCGCGCACCTGGCCGCCGTGGACGCCGGCACCGCGGCGGCGCCCGCGTTCCGCGGCACGCACGGCAAACTGGCCGTCGTACGCGTCCAGTCGATCGCCGACGACACCAGGGAGCTGGCGCGCGAGGCCCACTCCGCGGGCGCCGGGGCGCTGTTGCTGGTGTGGCCGGAGAACGAACTCGCCTGGACCAGGTGGCGTCCGGACGGCCCGCGGACGGCCGTGCCGGCCATGCGCGTCTCGTTCACGCAGGGTGCGGCTCTGCTGAAGCGGGTGCGCGAGCGCCACACGACGGTGGACTTCTCCGGAACGGTACGCAGCCCCTACCTGTACGACGTGGCGCAGGTGTCCAAGGGGTCGATTCCCGCGCACCTGGTGCACACCGTCTCGAAGGACAACAGCGCGGTCGTCCAAGCCACTTACACCCGCACGGGCCGGTCGGCCTGGGCGAGCGAGCAGCGCTTCGGCTGGCGGCCGTACCAGGACACCGCCTGGAACCAGTACAGCCGCTACGTACCGGTGGGGGTGACCCGCACCGAGTACGTCAGCGGCGGGGACACGCTGTGGAAGCACATCGTGCACCACAACGTCGTCGACCAGCCCGACGACACGTTGCGCCTCGGAATGCAGGACCGACCCCACACCTACCGTCCCGGCGGGACCGCGACCGAGCGGTGGTTCGGGGCCGTGGTGCGGCCGTCCATCCCGCGTGAAGCGGCCTGGCCGTCGGTGCGCGAGGGGAACACCCTGTCCGTGTTCGTCCCCGAGTTCACCGACTCCGGAGCCGCTCACTACTCGGTGGCCGAGGCCCCCTACTTCGGCGCCGAGCCCGACGTCGCCACGGCACGGCTGTACCGCGACGGCCGGCAGATCGCCGCGTCCGGCATCGGCGCGTGGGGCGACATCGAGGTCCCCGCCGGCGATGCCGCGTACCGGCTGGACCTCACCACCGGCCGCGACTCGGACGACTGGGCCTTCGGCACGACGACCGACACGTCATGGGCGTTCCGGTCGGACACCACGGCACGGAAGGCTCAACTACCCCTGCTGCAGGTCGACTACGACGTACCGGTCGACGCGCGGAACGCGGTGAGCCGGGCGAAGCGCCACAGTCTGGGGCTCGCCGTGCGCATGCAGGACGGCATGGCGTCGCCACAGGGGGTGAAGGTGAAGGTCGAGGCGTCCTACGACGACGGCCGAACCTGGGTCGTCGCCACGACGGTCCGCAAGGGCCAGGACTTCACCGCGGCCGTGGAACGTCCGTCCCGCGTGCACGGTGACGCGTACGTGACGCTGCGCGTGACCGCCAGGGACGCCGACGGCAACTCCGTCGAGCAGCGGGTGGACCGCGCCTACCTGCACCCGGGCACGCACTGACGCCGCGGCTCTCCCTCTCCGGCTGCGGGTGAGGGGAGCTGCGGGATCAGCCACCACGGTGTTGTCCCCGGCCCGTCGGGCCGGGGACAACAC